>DAOOPF010000001.1:0-97134 GCA_035388125.1 bacterium
GGAGGACGAAAGGCGGAAAGGTGGCCGAGAACATGTAGGCATTGAATTCCTTGGGTAGGTACTGCTGGACCTCTTTCATGTCCGGATAAAAGCCCATCGAGAGCATGCGATCGGCTTCATCGAGAACCAGAATTTTAAGGCGGTTGAGATTGAGGGTGCCTTTGAGCAAATGATCGAGAATACGCCCCGGAGTGCCGACCACCAGATGAGCCCCTTCGCGGAAGGCCTCAATCTGGCTGCCATAGCCGACGCCGCCGTAGACAGCGGTTGAGCGCATGCCGGAATCGCCGAAGAGCAGCTGGGCATCGCCGTTCACCTGTTTGGCCAGCTCGCGGGTGGGGACAAGGACCAGGGCTTGGGTCTCCGCCTTGGAGAGATCTAAAAGTTCGAGCATGGGCAGGATGAAAGCGCCGGTTTTTCCGCTGCCGGTGCGGGACTGCACCATGAGGTCACGGTGGCCGAGAAGATAGGGGATGGTCCGCGCCTGAACCGGCATGAGCTGTTCCCAGCCGGCCCGTTTTACTCCTGCCGCAACGGGTTCGGAGAGCTGTTCGAGAGAGGTCTCTGGCAGGGGATCCTTGGGCACCCGCACAGCCGGTTCAGCTGCGGCTGCGGGGGCTTGGATGGTTTCCGGCCGGGCTTCCGCCGGCTCGACTTTGGGCTGCGCGGTCATTTCAACAACCTGCGGCTGCGGAGCCTCCTGCTGTGGGGCTCTCTCACCGGGACGGCGGGGCTTGCTGCGGCGGCGGCGCGAGCGCGAGGAGGCGCTGCCCTGTGATCTCGATTCACCGCTCTCCTGGGTGCGGGACTCCGGGGGGGCGGCTGGTCTGGAGGGGATGTTCTGCGGCCGGGGCGGCTGCCCGCCGGGGCGTTGGGGGGATCCCCCTTGCGGCCGGGAACCGGAACTGCCGCCGGGCCTCGGCCCCTGCGGATAGCGCGGCTTCTGCCGGCTTTGATCGTGGCGGTCGGATCCGGACTGCGGACGCGGTGAAGGGGTGACTTTCTTTTCGGTCTTGCCGAAGAGTTTCTTGAAGATGTTCATGGATTTTTTCCTGTTTTAAACTGTGGCATCCTGTGCGGATGGGACGTTTCTCTGCAAGAGCGCCACCACCTCGATATGGGCGGTGTGCGGAAACATGTCGACGGGTTGTACCTTCGTCAGCCGGTACACCTCGGCGCAAAGCACCTTGAGGTCGCGCGCGAGCGTGGCCGGATTGCAGGAAACATGGACTATGCGTTGCGGTGCGAGCCGGAGGACGGCTGCCACCGTTTTAGGGTGCATTCCACCGCGCGGCGGGTCGATGATCAGCACATCAGGCCGGCCATAGCGTGCGATGGTTTTGCCGGTGTCCTCAAGCGAGTCCCGGAGATCACCCCAAACAAAAGAACAGTTGCCTATCTTGTTATGCGCGGCATTGCTGTGCGCATCATCCACCGCGGCCTTGACTGATTCAAAGCCGACCACCCTCCCGGCCAGATGGCTGATGTAGAGGGAGATGGAGCCTGCGCCGCAGTAGAGGTCGTAGACGGTTTCGTCCGGCCGGAGCTGCGCATAATCGATGATGACATCATAGAGTCTTTCAGCCTGCAGGGTATTGGTCTGAAAAAACGAATTGCTCGAAATTTCAAACGAAAGGCTGCCCAGGTTCTCGTTGATGGTTGATTTGCCGGCGAGCAGATACTCGGCTTCGCTGAAAGCCACACCCGACAAGCTTTGCGTTGTGCTGTAGAGCAGGCTGCTGACTTGCGGAAATCTGGCCTGCATCCGCTGTGCAAAGGCGCCGGCCAGCGCCCGGTCATACTCGGAGGCGACGAGGTTGACCATTAGTTCGCCGGTCTTTCTGGCATGGCGAACGACCAGAAAGCGCCAAAAGCCGCGGTGATCGCGGGCGTGATAGGCGGGACGCCCGGAGTCGACGGCGAATCGACGCACCTCTTGCAGAATTTCACTGCTCAGCGGCGGGAGGAGATGGCAGCTCTCCACGTCGATGACCTTGTCGAAAAATCCCTTCGCATGCAGCCCGAGATAGAGCCCCTCCACTGTTGCACTCTCTGTCCCCTTTTCATAATTGGGGAGCCAGCGCAGCGGGGAGAAAGAAAACTCCATCTTGTTGCGATAGCCGTAGAGTTCGGGTGAAGGCAGGGTCGGCTGCACAACCAGCCCGGCAAAACCACCGAGATGGCGCAGGGTCTCCTCCACCTGACGCTGTTTGCTGCTCAGCTGCTGTTCGTAGGCGAGGTGCTGCCAGCGGCAGCCGCCGCAGTGGCCGAAATGCCCGCAGCGCGGCTCGACCTGGCCGGCTGCGGGCGCGAGCACCTTCTCCAGCCGGGCTTCGGCGAAGCTTTTTTTCTTTTTGGTAACTCTGGCCAGGACGGTCTGCCCGGGCAGGGCATTCTCGACAAAGACCACCAGATCGTCCAGGCGCGCCACGGCTGCGCCCCCCAGCGCGAGATCGGTTGGTCTCAGTTCGACCAGATCTCCCCTGCGCACGCCTGCTGCGGATTTTTTGATCTCCGGTGTGGTGAGCTCTTTGTAATGGCCATCCATCTCGGGTCTGGTTGTTCCTCGACTCTGGTTGTTTTCTGATCGCTCACCTGAGCAGCCGGCGGGCACCCATGAAGCTGTTGAGATAGGGTCGCTCCGTGATCAGGGAGAGGGTCACCCCATTCTTGACCGAGGCATGGATGAAATAGCCGCGGGAGACATAGAGTCCCACATGATCAGGCTGCCGGCTGCTGCCGAAATTGAAAAAGACCAGATCGGCAAACTGCAGGGGTTGATCTTCCACGTTCATGCCGAGCTCATAGAGTTCGCGCGTGGTTCGCGGCAGGTCGATGGCGGCGGCCTTTTTGTAGATACGGCCAACCAGGCCTGAACAGTCGATGCCCGACGGCGCATTTCCACCCCAAAGATAGGGGGATTGCCAGTAGGTGCGAATCTCGGCCTTGAAGCGTTCAAGGGTCTCGGGGGTCATCTCACCAAAGCGCTCACCGCGGGTGTTTGCGGTCAGACGCTGTTCATCCCCGCCAGGATAGCCGCCCTGACGAAACTCCGGGTTCCATGCACAGGCAATCTGCATGGTCAGCAAGAGCAGTCCTGCAAGGCGTAATGCGCTCTGTGCCATTTCCCGCCGGCGTCGCCGTTGCCATGATTGCGGCATGGTTATTGCTTTTTGGGAAGCTGCAAGGCGATGAAACAAGGGCGCGATCCCCTCCGACTGAAATTCACTTTGGCCATCGGGCCTGAATAGACCCTTGCTTAAAAATTACATCAATTTGAGTGAAGTTCCAAGCTTAATTTTTATCCACCCCAATTTTTCCTTGACTTTTGCATTGTTTAACTTTAATTTAGCGAACGATCTGTCCGTTCAGGCCACACTGTCAAGAAAGTTGGGATGGCGAAAGCAAAGACAAAATCGCGCGGTCCGGACCGCAGTGCTGTGAAAACGACCTTTTATTTTTTCATGGTGCTCGCCGCTCTGTTCCTGATCGCCAGGTCGGGATTTATTTCCGGCCCGTGGGACACTCTTTTCGGCGACAGTCCCATTTATGACACAGATGCGCGATATGACCGCGATATTAAAAGGAATCTCACCCGGGCGCAGCTGCGGGTGCTGGACCATGTCCTCGAGGCCGAACTGGATCAGGGTGGGCGCCGGCTGTCGGATCGTGAGGTGCGCCGGCTCACCAGAAGCGACAAGGCAGTCGCTGCCGCCTATGACCGCTGGCGCAGCTATCTCGAGATGCGGCGCAGCTCCAACTACGTCATCTATCCCCGAGATCGGGGCAGATGAGGTCTTTCCCGCACCGGTTGGTTCAGCCATGCAGAGCGCCCGAACAAGTTCGGGTTTTTCTTTTTTGGAGTGTTATGAAGAGCACGGGCAGAAGTTTTATCATGGTTCCGCTGGTGGTGGCGATCTGGCTGCTGCTGGCAAGCGCTGCCGCGCGGGCCGGCGACAGCCTGGCAGTGCGCTTTCTCTATTCTTTCGGCAAAGAGGGGGGAGAACCCGGGCAGTTCCGGTCACCAGCAGCCCTCTCCATCGACCCCGAGGGTGCGCTCTATATCGCCGATGCCGGTAACAACCGCATCCAGAAGCTTTCGGCCACCGGTGAGGTGCTGGCGATGACCGGCGGTTTCGGTTGGGGAGTCAACCAGTTCCATCGTCCGTCCGATCTCTGTGCGGAAAACGGACTCGATCTCTATGTGGCGGACTATGAGAACCGGCGTATCATCCGCTGCGACCGCGAACTGCACTGGATCGATGCCTATTACTTTCCCGCCGGCGAGGATGACAAGCTGAATCTGGGCTTTCCGGCCGGCATCGCTCTTTCTATTCACAACGATCTTTTTGTGGCAGACGCGGAAAACCTGCGTCTACTGCGGCTGAACAGCCAGCGGGAGGCGGTCTACTCTTTCGGGGATTTTTCCGGCGGTGAGGGCGAACTGGCCGAACCGCAAAAAATCGCCATCGACGGGGAGGACCGGATCCACGTCAGTGACCGGCTGCGCGGCTGCGTCGTGGTCTTTGATTATTTCGGAAATTACCTGCAGGAGACCGGCACGGGCGTGCTGAAAGAGCCGGCCGGCCTCCAGGCGGCGCGCAACGGCGCCCTCTTTGTCGCGGATACAGGCCGGGACCAGGTGCTCGTCTTTGCACCGAACGGAGCCCTGCTGGCGGCGATCGGAACCGCCGGAGAAAAGCTGGGCGCCCTCTCCAATCCCGTCGATGTCGCGGTCAGCGGCGACCGTCTCTTCGTCGCCGAGGCGGGCAACCATCGTATCCAGGTTTTCGAGCTGCAGTGGCTGCAGATTCCTTGAGTGAAGGGATGAACAGGTTGAAAATCAGGTGGCGGGTGATCGCCCTTTTCGTTCTGGCGATGGTGCCCGCTCACGCCCAGATCACCGGCAAAATCGAGGGCATGGCCCTGCTCGAAAAAGATCTGATCATCCTGGGCGAGGGGCGGAAGGGGCCCTATTTTTTGCCCGACTCACTCATTCTGTCGCACTCCGAACGTGTCTTTCTTGACCATCAGCCCCTGGCCCGGGACCAGTACATCCTCAATTATCTCAAAGGCGAGATCCGTTTCATCGATCAGATTCCTCAGGGGGTGAAAATCCGTCTGCAGTACAAAATTCCCCCCTACCCCCTCGCAACAGTCAAACAGCGTCATCCCCTTGTTCAGCGCGTTTTCGGCGCAGCCAGCACACTCGGTCAATCTCTCCAGGGTGAGAAAAGCGTTGAAGAGGTCGATTACGCTGCACAGCTTAACAAGAACGGCAGTATCACGCGCGGGATCACCGTCGGCAACAATCGTGGCCTGAAGGTCAATTCCAGCTTGAATATCAATGTCTCCGGCAAAGTCGCGGAGAATGTCCAGATCATCGCCGCACTCACTGATCAGACCACACCGATTCAGCCCGAGGGTACAACCCAGAATCTGCAGGAGATCGACAAGGTCTTCGTACAGATCACTTCCCCCCACTTCTCCGCCACCATGGGCGACTATACTCTCGATTTTTCCGGCTCCCAGTTCGCTCAATACAGCCGGAAACTGCAGGGAGCGATGGGCAATGCGCGGTTTCAAAACCTCCAGGGTACTTTCTCCGGCGCGGTCTCGCGCGGTAAATATATCTCGCAATCCTTCAGCGGCCAGGAGGGCAATCAGGGCCCTTACCAGCTCAAGGGAGACCGGGGCCAGATCGACATGATTGTGCTCGCCGGAACGGAACGGATCTTTCTCGACGGTCAACCGATGGTGCGCGGCGAAACCAACGACTACATCATAGATTACGCCTCCGCTCAGATCACTTTCACCCGCCGCCGGCTCGTCACCGCCGATTCGCGCATTGTTGCCGATTTCCAGTTCTCCGATGAAAAATACCGGCGCAGCATCTATGCGGCCCAGACCGCCGGTTCCCTCTGGAGCGGCAGGATCAAGCTCACCGGTGCCCTCATCCACGAAAGCGATGACAAGGACAATCCTCTCGATTTCACTCTGGATGAAGAAAAGCTGAAGATTCTGCGCGCGGCGGGCGACAATTCCGCCCTCGCTGCGGTGGAGGGAGGCAGCTATGTCGGCGCCGGCAGCGGACGCTACGTCAAGAGCACAGAGGGGATCTATACCTATGTGGGGGCTGATTCTGGCGATTACATGGTCATCTTTTCCGACGTCGGCGCCGGCAGAGGCGACTATAAATATACGGGTTCCGGCGCCTATGAATATGCCGGTTCTGGCGCCGGGCGCTACCTGCCGGTCCAGCTTCTGACAACCGCCGAAAGTCACACCCTGTTCGACCTGCAGATTGCCGCCGAGCCGCATCGGTCCTTGCGCCTGAGCGGAGAGATGGCCCTGAGCAGCAGGGATCAAAATACCTGGTCAGGGCTGGGCGATGCGGACAATCAGGGCCTGGCGCACAACTGGCAGGTATTGATTTCGCCCGACACCCTGAAATGGGGCCGGCGCAGCCTGGGCTTGATGGAGCTTTCAGGGCGATTCCGGCAGGTGGAGAACCGGTTCAGGGATATTGATCGCACCAGCGAAGCGGAGTACAACCGGCGCTGGGATCTGCCCGACAGCACTGCGCGTGGCGAAAAGGTCCGGGAGATGGCCGGACGCTGGAGTCCTTTTGCAGGCGCGCAGCTGGCCGGCGAGTATGGCGATATCACCAAGAGCGAGGATTTCCGTTCCACCCGTTGGCAGTTGGAGCAGGGGCTGACCCGGAGCGGCTGGCCCGACTATTCCATGCGCGTTGAACGTATTTCACGGCGCAACGGGCGCGCAGCAGAGGAGGGCGACTGGCTGCGCACGCGCGGTCAAGCCCATTACAGCCTCGGATTCATCAAACCCCTCCTCGAATATGAAGGTGAAGAGAAGAAGGAGAGCTGGTCCGACTCCCTGGCCACCGGATTTCGCTTCAACTCCGTGACGGGCGGTGTGGATATCCAGCCTTTCAAAAAGGTGACAGCCCGGGCGCTCTACGCCTGGCGCGACGATCAATCCTATGCCGGTGGCGGCGAATTCGCCGGCCAATCCACAGCCCGGACGCAGCAGATCAGGCTCCAGGCGCAGCAGCTGGGGGCCCTCTCCGGATCACTCGAGTACACTCACCGCGCACGCACCTATGCAGATTCAGCCATAGGCAGGAAAGAGACCGACCTGGCAGAACTCAAACTGCTGCTCACACCCTGGAAGAGCGCCCTGAATGCCGATTTCAATTATCAGATCTCCAATACAGCCACTGCCAAAAAGGAGCGTCTCTATATCAAGGTCAATCCCGGCGACGGTTCCTACCGGTTTGATGATGACTTGAATGAATTTGTCCTCGATCCCCTCGGCGATTATATCATCCGTATCCTCACCACTGACGACCTGGTCCCGGTCGTCGAACTCAAGACGAGCGGGCGGCTGCGCCTGGATCCCTCCCGTTTCTGGAGTCGGGCGAAGGGGGGAAAACCGCTGCGCACCTGGCAGAAATGGCTGAGCGCGCTGTCGACTGAAACCTTTACAGCCATTGAGGAGCGGACGCAGGAGAAGGATGTCTGGCAGATCTATCTGCTCAATCTGGACAAATACCAGCAATCAGCGGTTACGCTTTTCGGTTCAATGCAATGGCGGCAGGATCTTTTTCTCTTCGAGAAGCGGCGGGATTTTTCGCTGCGGCTTCGCTATCAGCAGAAGGAAGAGATGAACAACCAGTACCTGGAAGGCGGGCAGGAGCGCCGCGACAAGGAACTCAGCGCACGCCTCACCGGCCGGATCGGGGCGCGGCTGATCAGCCAGTCCGACTTTGCCCGCAAACGCATAGCGCGCAGCTTTAGCGAGAGTTCTCGCCAGGACCGTGATATCCGCTCCGATCAGGGAAGAGTCGAGCTCTCCTACCGCCCCAAGCCGGCGCTGGAATTCGCGCTGGAGGGCAGCTTTGCCCTGGAAGAGGACCGCTTTTTTGCGCCTGCAACCGAGGTCCGTTTTATCTCCCTGCGACCGCGCATCACCTATTCGTGGCGCAGCAACGGCCGCTGGCAGGCCGAGGTCGAGTGGAACCGGGTGGGGGTCGCCCCCGCAGGGCGTATTATTCCCTATGAAATGGCTGACGGCCGCAGCGCCGGCTATTCGATGCGCTGGGATGCACGGTTCGAATACCGTCTCTCCCAAACCGTGCAGGCCTCGCTTTCCTATTCGGGACGTAATGAACCCGAACGGCAGGGGGTGACCCATACCGGCCGCGCCCAGATCACAGCCGCATTTCGCTAGGCGGAAAAAGGATGATGAAGAGAATGATCCTGACCATTCTTCTGCTCGGCCTGGCCGCCCTTTCGGGCGCCACCGCCCAGCCGCGCACCATCCCCGTAACCGGGATTGCGATCTATGGCGCCCGTACCCTGGCAGAGGAGAAGATCCGGGAGGAGTTCAGTCTGCAGCGCGGGGACCCATTTGCTGCGGCGGATCTGCAGCAGCACGGCCGCAGACTGCTGGAGAGGCTGGCGGCTGCCGGCTACTGGTATGCGCGGCTGGATTCGATCGTTTACCGCATCGCCGCTGACAGCAGCGGCGCAGTCCTCACTCTCTACCTCGACGAAGGGCGCGAGCTGCGCAGCGGGGGCGTTGAGCTGGCCGGACTGGACAGCACCGGCCAGCGTAAACTCCTGCAGCGGTTTGCCACCCGCCCCGGCAGGAGTCTCAATGGCTCGGAGCTGGAAGAGGATCTGGATGATGCGCTGCTGCAAATGGACAAGGAGGGCCATCCTTTCGCCAAATTTGAGCTCCAGGAGATTCATCTTGATTCCCTCGATTCCGGGCGGGATGGTTTGCAGCTCCGCTATTCAGCTGCGCCCGGACCGCGGCTGATCCTGCGGGAGATCCAGATCGCCGGCAACACTCTGACGCGGAGCGGCGTGATTTTGCGTGAAATCCGTATCAAAGCCGGTGAGCGCTATTCTCAACAGAAGGTGGCGCGAATCGTCGGCCGGCTGATGCGGCTCGGCTACTTTAAAAAGGTGGAGGAGCCGGTTCTCTTTTACACTGCGGGAGAGGAGGGCGGACTGCTGCTGCGGGTCGAGGAGGGCCAGAGCAGCCGCTTCGACGGGGTGGTGGGTTATTCGCCCGGCAGCGGCGAGGAAAAGGGCTATTTCACCGGCCTGGTCGATATTTCACTGGGCAATCTGCTTGGCACCGGCCGCGCTCTTTATGCCCACTGGCAGAAAAAAGACCGCCGTACCCAGGATATCAGTCTCCGGTACCGCGAACCATGGCTGGCGGGCTGGCCTTTGCATGTCGGCGCCGGTTTTACACAGCTGATCCAGGACACCACCTATGTACAGCGGGATCTGAGTCTGGAAGTTGAGATCCCCCTGCTTGATCAGCTTTCCATCCAGGCCCAGGCGGGGCGCACTGAAATACTCCCTGATTCAATCGGCAGTTACAGGCTTGGCCTTCTGCGCAGCCGCGCCCTCAATGCAACCATCGGCATCGAATATGACAGCCGTGATGATCTACTTAATCCGCGCCAGGGTGTTTATTACGCTACTTCCTACCAGAGCGGCAAAAAGGAGAATCTCGGGCCGCAACCTCTTCTGGTGGATGGGGTCAAACGCAAAACCGCAACCCGGCGGATTACTCTCGATCTCGAGTTCTACACCCCGCTCTTCCAGCGCCAGATTCTGGCTGTGGGGCTGCACGGTCGTCAATTTGTCAGCGGTGAGCCCATCGTTCCGGTGACAGATCAGTTTCGTCTGGGCGGGGCGAGAAATCTGCGGGGATTCAGCGAGGATCAGTTCCGCGGCAGCTCGGTAGCCTGGATGAACTGCGAGTACCGTTATTGGCTGGGACGGCGGTCGCGCACCTTCATTTTCGCTGATTACGGCTACTACAGCGCGCAGAATACTTCAGAAAAGCTCCAGGAGTTCAAACTCGGTTACGGTTTGGGCTTTCGCCTCGAAACCGGGCTGGGCATCATGAGTCTTGATTACGGTTTGGGTCATGGCGACGATCTGTTGGGCGGAAAAATCCATGTCGGATTGATCAACGAATTCTGATGTGCGCACTTTATACAGGTAAAAAAAAGCCCCGGCAGACGCCGGGGCTTTTTTTTTATTGTCCGGTGGCATAATAGAGATGGCGTTTGATCTTGTTGGTCGGGGTCTTTTCGAAGGGTTCGGGATGGATGATCAGGGCATGCAGGCGGCTGAACGACGGCAGGCGGGCATTGGTTTCCGCGCGGACCTGCTCGAGGATTGCGGCCAGCCGGGCTTCCGCCTCGGCGGGTTCCATGTCGTTGAGAGAGAACTTTTGATCGATGAAATCACTGTCGGGATAAACTCTGGCCACCAGTCTGTTCTTCTCCATATGCACCAGGGCCTCCTGGATGTAGGGGGACTGCGAGAGCTCCTGTTCAACTACTTCCGGGTAGATGTTTTCACCAGAGGGGCCGACGATGACATTCTTGGAACGTCCCTTGATGAAAAGATAGCCCTCTTCATCGAAATAGCCCAGGTCACCGGTTTTCAGCCAGCCCGTGTCGAGCATGACCTCGTGGGTGGCGGCGGGATTCTTGAGATAGCCCTGCATGACGATGTCGCCCTGGACGATGATTTCGCCGATGCCGGTCTGCGGGTCGGGATGGTGAATGGCCATGGTAATGCCCGGAATGGCCTGGCCGCAGGAGCCCATTTTCACTGCGCCGAACGGATTAATGGTCATGATGGGGGAGGTCTCGGTCATGCCATAGCCGGAGGAGTAGCTGATGCCCGCGTCGATGAGGAAGGTTTCGGTGTCGGGGTTGAGCGCGGCTCCGCCGAACATGAAGAAACGCAGCTTTCCGCCAAACGACTGGATGAGCTTCCGGCCCGCCATTCTGTGCAGCTTTTTGCGGAAAACGGGCCTGCGGTAGAGGGCGTTGAGCACTCTTTTACTCTGGATCTGCGGCACAATTTTTTTGCGATAGATCTTGTCCACCACCAGGGGCACAGTCAGGACCCCGGTCGGGTGGACTGAGGACATGGCGGCGAGCAGCTTGGCCGGCGTGGGCAGCCCCTTGAGATAGTGGATCGATACCCCGGTGGCTAGGGGGGCGAGCAGTCCGCCTGTGGCTTCGTAGGAGTGAGCGAGCGGCAGAATCGAGAGGAAGCGGTCCACCGGCGATAGTGGAAAACGCTCGAGGGCGTGCACCACATCATAGATAATATTGCGCTGGGTGAGCATGACCCCTTTGGAGTTGCCGGTTGTTCCGGAGGTATAGATGATCACCGCCAGATCCTCTTCCTGCGGGGGGTTCGCCTCGAGTGCGGCGGTTGCTTCTGAGAGGGCGAGGGAGCTGCGAACGGCCGGTTTGAAGAGGGTTTCCTTGCCCAGAAGGGAGGTGCGCTGTTTTACAACCTCCTCGACGCTCCAATCCTCAAGCGAAATGAGGGTGCGGAGTTCTGCGTTTTCCAGTTCGTCGAGCTTGCTGCGCATCTTGCCGGAGACAAAGGCAGCCGCTGCCTCCGAATGGCGGATGATGTGGCGGGTATCCTCCTCCGCAAAGCCGGTGAGGATGGGCACAGCGACAGCCCCCATGCAGGTAGTGGCCAGGTAGGCGATCACCCAATTCGGGCTGTTGTCGCCGAGGATGACAACCCGGTTGCCCGCCCGGATTTCGCAGCCCATAAGCAGGGCGATGGTCTCCTCAATTCGGATCTTGAGCTGCTGGAAGGAAATGGGTTCTTCATCCACGCTCGCCAGAGCCGGAAACGCTCCATATTCACGAAAACTGCGTTGCAGCAAATGGCGGAAGGTGAGCTGTTCCAGTTCAACTATCATCTCGCCTGCCTTTACATAAAGTGATGGTCAACAGCGATTATCGTGCAAAGCTCAGTCAAAGCCGGTGATGGCTTCGGCCAGATTCTCCCACGAAAATCTTTTTTTGTAGGTTTTGATATAACCCGGGAAATCGGTTCCCTCCCGGGCCCTGAAGAAGCGAATGATCGCCTGCGCCAGGGCGTGGTTGTCCGCGGCCGGGACGATAAACCCGGTCTTGCCCGGCTCGATCACCTCCGGAAGGCCGCCGACGTCAGTGGTGATAACCGGCTTGTCAAAATTATAGGCGATTTGAATGATGCCGCTCTGGGTTGCGGAGAGGTAGGGCAAAACGGTGACATCGGCGGCAGTGAAGTAGAGACCGACCTCCTCGTTGGGGATATAGTCGGTTTTAAGGAGGATGGCCTGCTCCAGCCCCAACTCCTTGATCTGCTGGATGTATTTTTCTTCATCCTCGTAGAATTCGCCGGCGATGAGGAGCCGGACGGGCATCTCGCTCAGGACCTCAGGCAGGGCTGCGATCAGGTGGTGGAGCCCCTTGTAGGCCCGCACATAACCAAAAAAGAGAAGAACTTTCTCATCGTCAGCGAGATTCAGCCGGGTGCGGGCGGTCTGTTGAGTGTAATCAGCCGTAAAGATTTCATAAACCGGATGAGGCACCTGCCTGAAGCGGGCGCGGGGTTTGAATCTGAGCAGGTCGTTCTCGACAGTCTGTGACTGGACGATAAAATAGTCCACTTTCCAGAGGGCCCATTTGGTCAGGAGCCAGTCCACCACCGGGATCTGTTCATGGGGTACAATATTGTCGCCGATATAGAGCGATTTGGTGCGGGTGAAGAGACGGGTCAGCAGGACGATCGTGCCGTAGCAGGGGGCGAAGAAAGGCATCCAGTACTTGTAGACCACCAGATCCGGTTTCAGTTTGCGGATATGAAGCCAGGTTCTGATCCAGGAGACGGGGTTGATGGAGTCGATGAGGGGGTGTGAGGGCAGTTCAATGGCCTGCTGGCTGTTGTCCTGCTGGGTCTTGCCAGGGAAAAGCAGATCCGGGTACTGTCTTTTAAAGGAGATAATCTGGACCTCGTGGCCCATCTCGACCAGTTTTCGATAGAGCAGGGCGACATAATGGGCGATGCCGCCGCGCATGGGGAAGGAAGTCCCGACCAGAATGATTTTCATCGGATGTCCCATATTTGCAGTCCGCGCTGTTCAAAGCTGAATTTAACCACCTGGCCGCCCGCTTTTTCCAGCGCTTCGGCGACCTGATGCTTTTTCTGGAAGGGGCAGTAGAAGAGCAGGTAGCCGCCGCCGCCGGCGCCGAGGATCTTGCCGCCCAAAGCCCCTTTTTCCCGGCCGGTTGCATAGAGCTGGTCGATCTGGCTGGTCGAGATGTTGGCGTCGAGGTTCTTTTTGTACAGCCATGCCTCGTGCAGCAGCTGGCCGAAATCGTCCAGCCTGCTCCGCAGCAGGCAGTTCTTCATCTCGACGGTCAGGGCTTTCATCTGATCCAGGGCTTCAACGACAGCCGGCTTGCGCTCCTGGTAGGAGCGGGTCTGGTTGGCGACGATGTTGGCGGAGAGCCGGGTCTTGCCGGTGTAGCAGAGCAGCAGGTTGTACTCCAGCTCATTAATGATAGCGTCGTTGATTCTCAGGGGATTGACTACAACCGTTTTATCGAAGAATTCAATGAAATTAAAGCCGCCGAAAGTGGCGGCATACTGGTCCTGCTTTCCGCCGACGATCTGCAGGTCGATGCGTTCGATCTGAAAGGTCAGCTCGGCGATCTCATAGTCGGTCAAGGGCTTGTTCTGCCACTGTTTGAAGACCCCCACCATCGCGACAGTCATGGTCGAAGATGAACCCAGTCCGGAGCCCGGAGGGGCGTCGGAATGGAGAAAGAGATCAAGGCCGTTTTGCGGGGAAAAGTGCCTGACGACCGCCTTGGCGAGGTCGAGTTCGCCGTTGAAGGGCATGGGCTCATCAAGCCCATAGCTGGCGACGGTGTCATAGTCCAGGGAGGTGATGTGAATCCGGGCATCATCTTTTTCGAGCAGGGAGGCATAGGCATATTTGTCGATGGTGGCGCTCAGTACGGCGCCTCCCCTCTCCTGGGGATAGGGGGCTACGTCGGTCCCCCCGCCGCAGAAACTGATGCGCAGAGGCGCTTTGGCTCTAACGATCATGTTGGCTCTTCTTCAAGTGAGCGGTTGGGGATTTCAGCACCAGCGTGCAAGCTGGCGCTGCGGGCCATCTCCAAGCGGAGCGGTCCTTACGAAAGAATGCGCTGCATTACGGACGGCAGTTCGGCCCGGGCGCGGTCGAGACGCTCGGGCGTGCCGATGTCCAGAAAGTAGCCCGCGGCTCGATAGGCATAGCAGCGGCCGTCTTCTGCCAGCCGGGGAAAGGTCTCCTTTTCCAGGGAGAGCGCTCCTCCGCCGGGGATCATCCTCCAGACTTGCTTCTGGAGGAGATAGATACCCCCATTGACGAGTCCTCTCCCCCCGGCGCTTTTTTCGGTGAAAGCGGTGATCCGCCCGCCCCGGCCGGTTTGGATGTTTCCGTAATCACCTATAGAATGGACGGTTATTGCGGCAATGGAGGCGAGGGCCTTTTTCCTGCGATGAAAGCTGACCAGGGCGGAGAGATCCAGCTCAAGAAACGAGTCCCCGTTGCAGACCAGATTCTCCTCCACCGCGAAAGGCTCGGCCTGCTTGAGGGCGCCGCCCGTCCCGAGCGGAGACTCCTCGAGTGAGTAGAGGATGGAAACTCCCCAACGGCTGCCATCGCCGAACCAGGAACGGATCTCGTCTGCTCCATAGCCGACACAAAAGATGATCTCGCGGAGGCCGTGGCGGGCCAGAAAAAGCAGCAGGAATTCCAGAAAGGGGCGGCCGCCGATCTCGACCATCGCTTTGGGCTGGGTGATCCCCATGCCCCGCAGGCGGGTGCCCAGACCGCCAACCAGAATGAAAGCTCTCATGAGGCTCTCTCCGCGCAGGCGCGAGCGGAGGCCGCGCCATGCTTCCGGTCCGGAGCGGCCGTTTTACAGCTCAACGATGAAGATCTGCTTGACACCATCGCGCAATATCTCCATGCTGATGCGCTGGCCGGAGTGAAAATCGGCGAGGCGGTTCATATACTCATAGATATCACTCACCGGCTTGCCTTCCATGGCAACAATTATGTCGCCTTTTTTCATGCCGGCGCGTGCGGCGGGACGATCAGGCATGACCGCATCTGCGCGCAGCCCCTTGCCTCCGGTGGAGGTGAAATCGGGCATGATTCCGAGGGTGACCTTGAAGCGCCGGGAGGTGGCCGGCTGCGATTTGGGGCCGGCCTCCTGGAAAGCGAGCCGGCTGCTGCGGTCGGCCGCTTCACGGCTGATGTCATAGACCAGGTTTACCACCTCCTGCTGGCCCGGCGCATTGATCCGCCAGGCGTCATCATCCGGGGTGTGGTACTCTTCGGAGATATTGGTCCAGACGAAGAGGACGGGGATATCCCGGCCATAGAAGGAGGCATGATCGGAGGGGCCGTACCCTTCCGGCGAGAGGGTTGGGTGGAGATCACGGGCGGCGGCCAGTGACTGGACCAGCTCGCCCAGGCCGGCGGCGGTGCCGGTACCGCCGAAGGTAAGGGCGCGGGTTTCGGGATTCAGGCGTCCGATCATGTCCATATTGATCATCAACTGGACACGGCTGAGGTCGATGAGCGGATTGTTGACGAAATATTTGGAGCCGAGCAGCCCCATCTCCTCAGCGGTGAAAGCGATGAAGAGCAGGGAGCGTTTGGGCTTTTCCGCTGCTGCAGCCCATTGTTCGGCCAGTTCGAGGAGACCGGCTACGCCGGAGGCGTTGTCGTCGGCGCCATTGTGTACAGCGAGGGTATCCGGGCGGCGCGAGCCTGATCCGGGGCCGCCCATGCCGAGGTGGTCATAGTGGGCGCCGATGATTACATATTCATCCTTGAGCAGGGGATCATTCCCCGGCACCAGGGCGACGACGTTATGGGTGCGGCCCATCTCACGCACAACTTCCGCGCGGGCGTCGATTGTGCAGGCGATCGCCATGCTGGCCGGTTTCAGAGTAGAATCGAGCTGCTGCAGCAGACCGGTGATGGTGGTGCCGCTGCCGGCGAGGATACGGTCGGCGAGGCTGCGTCGGATGTGGAAGAGGGGAATGCCGATGCTGCCGAGCCCCTGGTCGGCGTTGAGCCGGGGCAGCGCCTCCTCCTGGTCCTGTGCCTCTTTCGAGACGAAAAGGACGCCTACAGCGCCGTGATCCCGTGCGTTCTGGGCCTTTTTGCGCAGAGCGCGGTGGGGCTCAAAGGGATCATGACCCGCGGCAGAGGGGGGCGGCCCGTCGCGGAGGATGAGGACCCATTTCCCGTTCAGCTCCTGGCCGGCAAAGTCCTGCCAGGATAGGGAGTCGGATTCGATGGCGAAGCCGTAGCCGGCGAAGTGGACGGCGGCGGCGAGCTCGCTGTTTTCGGAGAAGGCGAGGGGAGTGAAATCCCTGCCCGGGACGGCTTCTGCTCCGTCGATGCTCAACCGGTTCTGCTCTCCGGCGGAGAGGCTGTTGAGGACCTCGAAGCCTTGCAGCCCCTCTTCGCCCAACAGGACGAGGCCGTCTGCGGCGAACTGCTGCCGGATATAGTCGGCAGCCGCTTCCGCCTCAGCGCTGCCTGAGCGGCGGCCCTGGAGTTCATCGCTGGCGAGAAAAGTGATATGGTCGAGCAGCTGCGTGCTGGTTATTTCGGGCACGGTGATCTGGGCATGGGAAGGCGGGCACCAGGGTAGAAGCAGCGAGAAAAATATCAACAGGTTGGGTTTGAACCCCTTCATGGTCTTATCCCTTTTGTTTGTTTCGGGAATTCGCAACAATAAATTACGCAGGAAGAGGGAAAAGGGCAAGTAATTTCCCGCGCCTGATCCGGATGCGGTGCACTCTGCCCTGGATCAGAGGCGGGCGCAGTGATCGATGAGGCGGTTGACAATCTTCATGACCAGGGCGTCGGGCACACCATTGGCGTGCCGAGAGCGCATGCGCATATCGCAGATTTCGTTGACGAAATCGATTACCTGCAGCGAGCCGTCATGGTCGATGGCAATTTCGGTTGAGAAGAAATGGATTTGCGTCTTGCGGGCGATGTGGGTGACGATCTGCTGCATCTGGGCCAGATTCTCTTCCGGAATCTCCTTTTCGGCGCAGGGGCCATAGAGATGGGTGAGATCGTCCCACCAGCAGAGGGTGATGAGGTCGAGGATATAAAAGACTCTGAACCAGGCGCGGCGGTCCTGGAGCAGCTGCGGGGTCACCTTTTTCTGTAGGACGACCTTGCCGGTCGGGCTTTTCTTCAGGGCTTCGGTGATATGGCCGGGCGAGGAGGCATCGAGGATGACTCCTTCGCCGCCGCCACCCTCGGAGGGTTTGATCACGAAGGGCAGGCCCAGCTTTTCCATGGCGAGGCTGAAAGTCGCTTCTGCAGAGTCATGGCGGGAGGCGATGATGCCGTAGGGGACATTGATGCCGCTGGAGACCAGTTCAAGATGCATGGTCGCCTTGTCGCGGCACCAGTCCACTCGGGCTGGTTCATTAATGATTTTTGAGCCGCGTTTGACCAGGGCATCCAGAGCGGGACGCAGGGCGCTATGGACATCGGAAGCGCGGTCGATCACCATTCTGGGGGCGTAATCTTCGCGTGAGCAGGTATGCAAAAAGGCGGGCAGCTGGGCGGGCGCATAGATCTGCGTGGCCAGGCTGCGCCGCCTTGCAGCGGCTGCGAGGTAAAAGACAAAATCGTCATCATATTCCCACTCCCAGAGGATCACCAGGTCCGGGGAAGGGGAATAGTAGGGCTTTGCGCTGTGTGAGATCCTGTTTTTTCCGGTCACGATCCTAGCAGATTATTTCATCCAGTTCAGGGAATGTTTCCAGGGCCGGGCAGCGGGGCGCCTTGTGCGCGTTGGCGGGTGCGGAGGCGCTCCCTCCATTCGCCGTTTGGGGATAGACAAAAAGCTCGCCCTTGTAATTACGCATGACCACTTTCTCATCATCGACGGATTGAACGTACTCGGGAAGCAGGGGTATTTTGCCACCGCCTCCGGGGGCGTCGATGACGAAAGCGGGCACGGCCAGTCCCGAAGTCCATCCGCGCAGGGCCTGCATGATTTCCAGCCCCTTTTGGACGCGGGTGCGCAGGTAGCCGGTCCCCTGGACGTAGTCGGCCTGATAGATATAATAGGGCCGCACGCGTACGGTCAGGAGCTTCTGCATCAGCCGTTTCATGGTCTCGGGATTGTCGTTGACGCCCTTGAGCAGAACGGTCTGGTTGCCGAGAGGAATGCCCGCATCCGCAAGCAGGTTCAGCGCGCGCGAGGACTCTTCCGTGATCTCATCCGGGTGGTTGAAGTGAACATTCATGAAAAGGGGATGGTACTTTTTCAGCATGTTCACCAGCTCCGGGGTGACGCGCTGCGGCAGAAAACAGGGCACGCGCGAACCGATGCGGATGATCTCTATGTGCTTAATAGAACGCAAAGAAGACAAAATATATTCTAGCTTGTTGTCGCTGAGCATGAGCGGATCGCCGCCGGAGACGATGACGTCGCGAATCTCACTGTGCTGGCGGATATATTCGATGCCGTCGTTGATATGGCGCGGATTGATTTTATCGGAATTGCCGACCTTGCGCTTTCTGGTGCAGAAACGGCAGTAGGAAGCGCAGCTGTGCGAAACCAGAAAGAGAACACGGTCCGGATAGCGATGAACGATACTCGGCACCGGGGAGTCCTTGTCTTCCGAAAGAGGATCGGCAATACCGCTCCTTTCGGCCAGTTCCTCGACGTCGGGGACGATCTGACGATAGATAGGATCGCCCTTCTCTTTGATCAGGCTGGCATAATATGGCGTAATCCGAAACTGAAATACCTCTGCAACCTTTTTAACCTCTTCGACATCCAGGTCGAAGCGTTTGGCAATCTCTTCGGGCTTGGTGAGACTGCCCCTGAGGAGTTGCTGCCAGTGGTCCATAGTGTTCATAATCCTTTCAAGAAAAATACTTTGCATAAATAACGCGATCATCGTTCGCTTGGTAAAAATCGGTGATGCGCACGACTTCCTGGTATTGTTGTTTAAGATAGAACTGCCGGGTGCTTTCGTACCTCGGCTGGGATGAAGTCTCGATGATCAGTACTCTTCCCTTCTCCTCCTCAATTTTATTCTCGACCCGGCGCAGCAGCTTTTTCCCGTAACCCTTGCCTTGCGCGTCGGGTGAGATGGCAATCCAGTAGAGATCGTATGTACCGTCTGTAAGGGGGGTCGGTCCCCAGGTGGCATAGCCGACGACCCGGCCTGAGTCATCTTCGAGCACATCCACCACATAATCTTTCTGCCCGGGCTGATTCAAATAGAGATCGATCAATTCTTCAGCGACCGCGATCTCGGCGGCTGTAAACATGGCGGTTTCATGGAGCAGGCGCATCACCCCGTTTTTGTCCTGCAGCTGCATGGCGCGGATCATGATTGCCCCTTGCGCTCGAGGACGTTGTTGATGATGATACGCCAGAATTTGGTGTAGGGCAGCCCAGCCGCCTTGAGCGCGCGGGCATACCCGGCGCCGAGTCCGATATCGGGATTGGGATTGACTTCAAGAACAAAGATTTCGCCGCCTTTTCCGACCCGGAAATCAACCCTGGCGTAGTCGCGGCAGCCCATTGCCCTGAAGGCTCTCAGCGCCAGGTTTTGCAGCGCCTCCTGCATTGCTGCATCGATCGGAGCGGGGCAGAGGGGCACGGTGGCCTTGTAGAGGGGATGATCCTCGAACCATTTCGCCTCATAGCCGACGATGTGGGGCGTCCCTGCGGGCATGCCGGCGAAGCTTATCTCGGAGACTGGCAGGGCTTCCAGGCCGGCTCCTCTCTGAAGAACGCCGACATTGAATTCACGGCCGTCGATGAACTGTTCCACCAGGGCGGGCTGACGGTAGTTCGTCCAGATTTTATCGACCTGCCGCAGCAGCTGTTCCCGTTCGTAGACCACCGAATCGGGGTGTATGCCCAGGCTGGCGTCTTCAGCATTCGGCTTGACAATGGCCGGCAGCTCGATATCGGGCAGCTCTGCGCCGGGCTGAACGAGAAATCCGCTGGGGCAGGGCAGCCCGTGTGCCTGCAGAAGGGCCTTGCTCGCGAATTTCTGCTGGCAGAGAGCCAGGGTGAGCGGGCCGTTGCCCGTGAAGGGCCATCCCAGGGCTTCGAAAAAGGCGGCCACATGCGATTCGAGCTGTGGAATACCGCGGAAGGCCTCGCAAAGGTTGATGAGCAGATCGCACGGCTCACTGCTGTAACGTTCCGCCAGATCGAGCAGATTGTCGCGCAGCGGCAGCAGTACGGTCTTGTATCCGGCCTCTTTGAGGAGAGCGTGCACATCCCCCGCCGTCTGTTCGATGGAAGTTTCGGAGATGGTCTCGTCACTGCGGCCGGCAGCGGGAGCGAAGGCGTTGAACGCGATGCCCACAAGCGGGCTTTTTCCGGTCATGATGCCAGTCCATGGCGTGCGGCAGCCGCCTCGACTACGCGATGGATCAGCTGATTGTACTGATAGCCGGCCGCACGCGCCGCTTTAGGCAAACAGGAGTTGTCATCAGGATTGGGCAGAATCCCCGGGAGCGGATTGACTTCTATGATCTGTGGTTCGCCCTGCTCATCGAGACGGAGATCGATCCGGCCCCAGTCCTTGAGGCGGAGGATTCTGACCACTTTCCGGATGAGAGCGTCTATCCTGGTCTGGAGCTCCGGGGAGATGCCGGCGGGGCACTTGAAGATGGCCAGCGGTTTTTCAGTTGTATCCCAGATCCATTTTGCCTCGTAGGAATAGATCGGCGCGGCGCCCCGGGGAAGCTGCGCGTGGTCAATTTCGACGACGGGGAGAATTTCGAGGCCGGGACCATTGCCGAGGAAGCCGACCGTGAATTCGCGGCCGGGGAGGAAGCGTTCAACGATGACCGGCTGGCGATATTGCCGGATCACCTCTCCGACCCGTTCCCGGAGTTCGGCGATGGAGCGGACCAGCGAATTGTCCTTGACCCCTTTGCTTGAGCCCTCATAGAGGGGCTTGACCATCAGGGGCAGGGGCAGGTCGCCGGGAACGGGCTCTTCGCGGTCGAAAATCCAGAATTGCGGGTTGGGAATCTGATAATAGGAGAGGATCTCCTTGGCCCGGGACTTGTCGAGACAGATGCCCAGGGTGAGGGGATCGGAGCCGGTGAAGGGGATATTGAGATATTCGCAAAGGGTCGGGATCTGGGATTCGCGGTTGGGGCCGGAGAGACGTTCGGCCATATTGAAAACGAGGTCGGGCCGGCTCTTCTGCAGACGCAGGAAAGCGAACTCATCTGATTCAATCAAAACAACTTGATGCCGTTCAGCGAGGGCGCGCTGAACGGCTGATATAGTCTCGTCCGAATCGCACTCGGCGAGCAAATCTGGAGGAGGTTCTTCTTCCTCCTCTGGTATTTCCTCGACGAACTGACGCGAAACCATCTCGGCCATGCCGCTTTTGGAGCTGTGGATCAAGGCTATTTTCAAAGTAATATGATCTCCTGAATTGCAGAGTATAACTACAGCGGACTCAAAAAGTTTCGTATCAGGCAAAATAATTGCATGAATAATTTGGGGATAAATATAGCTTTTTCTAAATAAAAGTCAATACTTATTTATGATATTTTGCGCGACGTCAAGATATTGGGGCATGGATCAGGCCGCTGTCGTTGTGATGGAAAATTCCGGGGGTTGGGCCATATGTTTTTTTACTGCACACTGGTCTGCCGCCCGGATCACCGCATCCCGGTACTTTTCCGGAAAACCGGCGGGTAATTTGATTTCCAGCTGGATCTTGCGGATCATATGGCTAAGGGGATCGGTGATCATGCGCTGGGTGATCTCCAGGCCGGCAGTGTTCAGGCCCCGCTGATTGCAAAAGCTCAGCACATAGATGCCTGCGCAGGTGCCGATGGAAGCCAGAAACAGAGCGAAGGGGGCGGGGGCGGAGCCGTCCTGATTGGTCGGGATGGTGACAGGACCGTATTGGGCGTCCACACGCTGTCCGCCCGGAAAACTGATTTTGATATCCATGGATTCCTCCTTGGTGAGAACAGGCCGGCAGATGCCGGCAGGGCTTTAGTAACACTGCTGTTAGATGACCATCGCCCCGGTTGGATTCAGCTTCCTGGTCTGGAGTGTGCAGGTCTGCGGCAGGGGAGATAATTTGCTTGATGATTGGTTTTTTTTTGTTTACTTTATATCAAAATCAAGCAAATTTTTGGACGAAGATTGATCATGAAACTTCCCAATATTCTCACCGTGAGCCGGATTTTTCTCGCTCCGCTGTTCATCGTCGCCTTCATGTTTAATACGCTTTCCTCCTACATCATTTGTTTTTTTCTCGCCCTGATCATTGAGCTGTCGGACATGTTCGACGGCTTTTTTGCGCGGCGCAATAAGCAGACCTCCGATTTCGGCAAGCTGATGGATCCCTTCGCCGACAGCATATCGCGTTTTTCGATCTTTCTCTGTTTCCTCAGTGCTGATCTGGCCCCGCTCTGGGTGATCGCCATCTTTTTTTACCGCGATGTGCTGGTCTCGATCATCCGCGTCTTTTCAACACTGGAGGGTTTTGTTGTCTCGGCGCGGCAGAGTGGAAAGATCAAAGCCTGGGGCCAGGCGGTCAGCATATGGCTGGTGCTCATCCTGATGATCGTCCACAAGGCGGGCTGGTGGCCCCGGCTCCTGGATACGCCCGGGCGCTATCATCAGCTCACCTCGATTATCATTTTTATTGCGGCGCTGATTACCTTATGGTCCGGCATCGATTACTGGAATTCGCACAAGAAAGCGGTCATCAACGCGATGAAGCCCAAACCGATCGCCTGATTCCGGCTGCTCAGGGCAAGGCGGGTTCCCCTCTTCAAGCCCGAATGCAGCTGTCGCGCCCGGCAGATCCACAATACAAAAAATCCCCGGCCCGATTATTCGGGCCGGGGATTTTTGTTTTCAGGCCGGGCGCGTGAGCGCTACGGGCGGGAACGGTCCAAAACCGGGATCAGATCGGCGACGTAATCAACCGTCAAAACCGGGCGATCCGTCGAGGCGGCAGCCATCTCCCGGCTGGTCTCCCCGCTGAGGACCAGAACCCCGACCATCCCGAACTGCCGGGCCATGCGGATATCGGTGTAGAGCCGGTCCCCGATGAAGGCGATCTTTTCGACCGGCAGGCTGGTGCGTGCGCAGATGGCCTCCACCGCCGGCAAATTGGGCTTGCCCATGACCTGGGGTTCGATTCCGCCAGTTGCGGTTGCGAAAAGAGAGATGAAAGAGCCCACATCCGGGATAAACCGGCCGCCGGCGACGGGGCAGAGGAGGTCGGCATGGGTGGCGATGTAAGGGAGTCCGGCCATCATTAACTCATAGCCGGTCCGGATTTTCGCGTAGGTCAGCTCGGTATCGAAGCCGAGCACCACTGCCTGCGGGAGTTCGCGGGTGCACCGTTCTTCGTCCCAGCAGTCAAAACCCGCCTCTTCAAACTCCTTTTTCAAATCATTATTGCCGATCAGGTAGATGGCGGGTTCGAGGTGATGATTACGGAGGTAGGTGAAGGTGCAGTCAGCGGCCGTGATGATCTGGCCGGCGGAGACCGGGAATTGGATCCGCATCAGCTTGTCGATATAGCTCCGGCGGGAGCGCGAGGTGTTGTTGGTGAAGTAGAAGAGCTGGCGGCCGGATTCGTTGACTGTACGCAGAAAATCGTGGGCGCCGGGCAGGGGGATACCGTCGAGATAGAGCGTGCCGTCGAGGTCACAGATGATCGCCTCGCAGGCGGCCAGCCGGGAGAGGGCAGAGGGTGGATTCATAAGTCAATCGCTCGCATTAAGAGTGGAGAAGCCTGACAGGGCTCAATTAAAGAAAAATATCCATTATAATCAAGGTCTATCTCCCGGGCTGCCGGGTTGGCGGGCGCTAAAATTCTTGCTTTCCACTTATTTTTTATTTAATTTAATTGCTGAGTGTTTGAAATCCCGCCTGATCCGCTCAACCGTCACAGGCCGCAGGGGGAGCAGCACCCCGAGCAACAACTGAATTGGTTTATATATAGCGTAATCAACATCTGTATGGAGGCTAGTAATGGCAAGAGAAAAGATCCTGGTCGATGGCAATGAAGCGACTGCGCTCGTTGCCCACAAGATCAATGAGGTGATCGCTATCTATCCCATCACCCCTTCGTCCAACATGGGGGAGTGGGCGGATGCCTATTCCGCCGAAGGCCGGAAGAACATCTGGGGCACTGTGCCCCAGGTGGTGGAGATGCAGAGCGAAGGCGGCGCGGCCGGTGCTGTGCACGGCGCCCTGCAGACCGGTGCATTGACGACTACCTTTACGGCCTCGCAGGGCCTTCTTTTAATGATCCCGAACATGTTCAAGATCGCCGGCGAGCTGACCCCCACGGTGTTCCATGTTTCGGCCCGTACTGTGGCCACGCATGCCCTCTCGATCTTTGGCGACCACAGCGACATCATGGCGGTGCGCTCCGCCGGCTGGGGGCTGGTCGCCTCCAACTCGGTGCAGGAAGCCCATGACTTTGCGTTGATCGCACAGGCAGCCACCCTTAAGGCGCGGGTTCCCTTCGTCCACTTTTTTGACGGTTTCCGCACCTCCCACGAGGTGCAAAAGATCGAAGCGCTGGATGAGGCCGATATGCGCGCCTTGATCGACGATGATCTGGTGATGGCCCACCGGTTGCGCGGCCTCTCGCCGGAGCGACCGGTGCTGCGCGGCACCGCCCAGAACCCGGATCTCTTTTTCCAGGGCCGCGAAGCCTGTAACCCCTTTTACGATGCTGTGCCGGCCATTGTCGAGGAAGCGATGGAAAGATTCGCCAAGGTGGTCGGCCGGCAGTATCATCTCTTCGACTATACAGGCGCTCCGGATGCCGAGCGCGTGGTGATCGTTATGGGTTCGGCAGCGGAGACCGCGGAAGAGACCGTCGAATATCTCAACAAGCAGGGCGAGAAAGTCGGCCTCATCAAGGTACATCTTTTCCGTCCTTTCTCCAGCGAGCATCTCTTCAAGGCCCTGCCCAAGAGTGTGAAGCAGATCGCAGTGCTCGACCGCACCAAGGAACCCGGTGCAGGCGGCGAACCCCTCTACATGGATGTGATCACCGCCCTGACGGAGGCCTTTTCGGCCGGCACCCTGCCCTTTGCACAGCTGCCGAAGGTGATCGGCGGCCGCTACGGACTCTCTTCGAAGGAGTTCACTCCGGCCATGGTCAAAGCGGTCTTTGACGAGATGAAAAAGGCGGCCCCCAAGAACCACTTTACCGTCGGCATCAACGACGATGTCTCCAAAACCAGCCTCGATTTTGATCCCGTTTTTTCGATCGAGCCCGACGACGTCTTCCGCGCCCTCTTTTACGGCCTCGGCTCCGATGGCACCGTCGGCGCCAACAAGAACTCGATCAAGATCATCGGTGAAGAGACCGAAAACTATGCCCAGGGTTACTTTGTCTACGACTCTAAAAAGGCGGGCACGGTGACGGCGTCGCACCTGCGTTTCGGTCCGCGGCCGATCAAGTCGATCTATCTGGTCGACAAGGCCCAGTTCGTGGGCTGCCACCAGCAGTTCATCACCGAGCGCTTTAATCTGCTCGAGAAGGCGGCGCCGGGCGGGACCTTTTTGCTGAACACCCTGAGCAGCCACGATGAGGTCTGGGATACGCTGCCGCGGGTCTATCAGGAAGAGATCGTCAACAAAAAGATGAATTTCTACGTCATTGACGCCTATGAAGTGGCCAAGAAGACCGGCATGGGTGTGCGCATCAACACCATCATGCAGACCTGTTTCTTTGCCATCTCCGGTGTCCTGCCCCAGGAAGAGGCGATCAAGTATATCAAAAAGGCGATCAAAAAGACCTACGGCGCCAAGGGCGATGCTGTGGTGCAAAAGAACTATGAAGCGGTCGACGCCACCCTGGCGCACCTCCACAAGGTTGCGGTCCCGGGTGTGGTGACCAGCACCAGGGAGATGCCGGCGGTAGTACCGGCTGACGCCCCGAAGTATGTCCGCGACGTGGTCAGCCAGGTCATCATCGAAAAGGGCGATAATATACCGGTGAGTGCGCTGCCCGTCGACGGCACCTTCGAGACCGGGACCACGCAGTACGAGAAGCGTAATATCGCCCTGGAGATCCCGGTCTGGGATCCGGAGGTCTGCATCCAGTGCGGCAAGTGCGCCATGGTTTGTCCGCACGCGGCCATCCGTCAGAAAGCCTACGATTCCAAGCATCTGGCCAAGGCGCCGGCGACCTTCAAGTCCATTGATTCGCGCGGCAAGGATTTTCCGGAAGGCTGGAAGTACACCATTCAGGTCGCACCGGAGGACTGCACCGGTTGCGCCCTCTGCGTCGAAGTCTGCCCGGCCAAGAACAAGACCGAGGTTGGCAAGAAGGCGATCAACATGGGCGCCCAGCCCCCGATCCGCTTCCAGGAGCGCGAGAATTATCAGTTTTTCCTTGATCTTCCTGATGTGGACCGCCGGGAGGTCAAGATCGCCTCGGTCAAGGGCAGCCAGCTGCTGCGGCCGCTCTTCGAGTACTCGGGCGCCTGCGCCGGCTGCGGCGAGACCCCCTATCTCAAGCTGCTGACCCAGCTCTACGGCGACCGTATGGTAGCGGCCAATGCCACAGGCTGTTCCTCGATCTACAGCGGCAACCTGCCGACGACTCCTTACACTAAAAACAGCGACGGTCGCGGGCCGGCCTGGAATAACTCCCTCTTCGAGGATAATGCCGAGTTCGGTTTCGGCTACCGGCTGACCATCGACAAACACACTGAATTCGCGCGTGAGCTGGTCAAGCTTCAAGCCGGTGAGATCGGCGAAGATCTGGCCACCGCACTGCTGACGGCTGACCAGAGCACCGAAGCGGGCATTTACGAGCAGCGTGAGCGGGTCGCGATCCTCAAGAAAAAGCTCTCCGGTGCGAAAACGATGCAGGGCAAGCATCTTTTCTCCCTGGCCGACATGCTGGTCAAGAAGAGCGTCTGGATCATCGGCGGCGACGGCTGGGCTTATGACATCGGCTACGGTGGCCTGGATCACGTCCTCGCCTCGGGCCGCAATGTCAATGTGCTCGTGCTTGACACCGAGGTTTACTCCAACACCGGCGGCCAGATGTCCAAGTCGACCCCGCTCGGAGCGGTGGCCAAGTTCGCGGCCGCCGGCAAGCCCCTGCCCAAGAAGGATATGGGCATGATCTTTATGAGCTACGGCAACATTTATGTCGCCCGCGTGGCCATGGGTTACAACGACCTGCAGGTGGTGCGCGCCTTCACTGAGGCCGATGCGTATGACGGGCCGAGCATCATTCTGGCCTACTCGCACTGCATCGCCCACGGCATCCCGATGCACAAGGGCATGGAGGAGCAGAAAGCCGCAGTCGAATCCGGCCACTATCCCCTTTTCCGCTTCAATCCGGACCTGGCGGCGCAGGGACAGAATCCCCTCAAGCTGGATTCCAAGGCCCCCTCGATCACCTTCGAGGATTTCGCCTACCGCGAAACCCGCTTCAAAATGCTGACCAAGAGCCATCCCGAACGCGCCAGGCAGCTGCTGGCCGACGCGACCAAGTCGACCCGTGACCGCTGGCATCTTTATGAAAACTGGGCGGCGATGGAATATGGCAACGGCGGCAGCAAGCCCGAAGCGGCGGAGTGATCGCCGCCGCCATCGCAAAGGTCATTCGAGACTAATCCGCCCGGCGGATTCACCACTGAATCCGCCGCGGCGATCACCGAGATAGAAAGGAAAGGCATATATGGATTTAACAACCACCTATATGGGTCTGAAGCTCAAGAACCCTCTGGTTCCTTCGGCCTCCCCCCTCTCCAAGAATCTGGACACCATTAAAAAACTCGAGGATGCCGGCGCATCAGCGATCGTCCTCTATTCCCTTTTTGAAGAGCAGATTTCGTTTGAGGCCGAGGAGTTGGACCATTTTCTCAGCTACGGCACCGAGAGCTTTGCCGAGGCCTTGACCTATTTCCCCGAGGCGCAGGACTACAAGCTCGGGCCTGATGGGTATCTCGAGCATATTCGCAAGGCCAAGCAGGCCACCGGAATTCCGATCATCGCCAGCCTCAACGGGGTTTCCACCGGCGGCTGGATTGACTATGCCAGGAAGATGGAAGAAGCGGGCGCTGACGGGCTCGAGCTTAATGTCTACATGCTCGCCACCGATCCCGCCCGCACCGGCGCCGAGATTGAACAGGTCTATATCGATGTCCTCAAGGCGGTCAAGAGCAATGTGAAAATTCCCGTCGCCATGAAGCTGAGCCCCTTTTTCAGTGCGACCGCAGCGATGGCCAAACGGCTTGACGAGGCCGGCGCCGATGCCCTGGTCCTTTTCAACCGTTTTTATCAGCCCGATCTCGACCTGGAGGCCCTCGAGGTCAAGCCCGGGGTGGTGTTGAGTACGCCGGAAGATCTGCGCCTGCCCCTGCGCTGGATCGCCATCCTCTTCGGCCGCATCAAGGCGAGCCTGGCCGGGACCTCCGGGGTATACACGGCCACTGATGCTCTCAAGCTGATCATGGCCGGGGCAGATGTGGCCAACCTGTGCGCCGTTCTGCTCAAGAACGGGCCCGGCCACGTCGGCAAGATCCTCGATGATATGGAAAAATGGCTCGAGGAGCACGAATATGCCAATCTAAGGATGGCGCGCGGCAGCATGAGCCAGAAAAATGTCGCCGAGCCCGCCGCCTACGAGCGTGCCAATTACATCAAGGCGCTCAACAGTTATACCCGCTGAGCGGAGCGCATGACTCAACCGGAAGGCCGGCCCTCATCAAGAGAGCCGGCTTTCTTTTTTTTCGGGAAAAGCGGCGGGAGATCGGATGATTTCGCCTTGCTTTTTTTGCAGGGGATTGTTATTATAGAAAAAGAGTTGCGGGGCGGGCTGAACGTTGTATTCGTCCGGGAGGCGTTATGGTCAAAGAGCTGATCCAGGCCGCACGGCATCAGATCAAGTGCTCGCTGGTCCTGCGCAATGCGCGGGTCGTCAATGTCTATTCCGGCGAGGTCGTCAAGAGCGATGTGGCGGTCTACCGGGATACGATCGTCGGGCTGGGCAGCGGCTACCGCGGCGAGGAAGAGGTGGATCTCAAGGGGCTGTATCTCGCGCCCGGATTCATCGATGGTCATGTCCATATCGAAAGCTCCATGGTGGAGGTGCCGCAATTCGGCCGCGCGGTCGTCCCCCTCGGCACCACCTCGGTCATCGCCGATCCCCACGAGATTGCCAATGTGCTCGGTTATGAAGGCATCCGCTACATGATGGATGCCAGCAAATATAATCCCCTCAGTGTGTTTTTTATGCTCTCCTCCTGTGTGCCATCATCTCCTCTGGAATCGGCGGGTTCCGAGCTGCGCGCTTTTGATATCTTCCC
This sequence comes from bacterium, assembly GCA_035388125.1. Taxonomy (GTDB): domain Bacteria; phylum Zhuqueibacterota; class Zhuqueibacteria; order Residuimicrobiales; family Residuimicrobiaceae; genus JAKPUX01. Next base: position 29,287 of record DAOOPF010000001.1, read on the forward strand.
CTTTTTACGCGAGCGCTGGGTCCTTGGCCTGGGCGAGATGATGAACTATCCCGGCGTCCTCAATGCAGAGCCGGATGTGCTCGACAAGATCAAGATTGTGACCGACAAGCGCATCGACGGCCATGCCCCAGGATTGAGCGGCGCTGAGCTGGCGGCCTATATCGCCGCCGGCGTGGAGTCGGATCACGAGTGCACAACCGTGGAGGAGGCGCGGGAGAAACTGGCTCTCGGTATGTATATCATGATTCGCGAAGGATCGGGCACCAAAAACCTCCACGATCTTCTCCCCCTGGTCACTCCGGATAACGAACGGCGCTGTTTCTTCTGCACCGACGACCGCCACCCCGACGATATTCTGCACGAGGGGCACATCAATTTCATCATCCGGAGCGCCATCAAGGCCGGCCTCAATCCGGTCACCGCCGTGCGCATGGCGACCCTCAATACAGCGGACTATTTCGGGCTGCGCAAGCTCGGAGGAATCGGTCCGGGCAAACTGGCGGACATGGTGGTCTTTGATGATTTCGATTCTTTCCACATCCACAAGGTGTACAAGAATGGCGTTCTGGTCGCTCAGGACGGCGTGCCGGTGTATGAGATGCTTGTGCGCAAGCCGGCCATGCTTCGCAGCTCGGTGAACATCAAATGGCTGGAGGGGGAGGAATTCGCGATTCCGGTGACGGGCAGGCGCTGCCGGGTGATCGGCGTCGTTCCGGACCAGATCGTCACCCAGTTGATCGAGCTGGAACCGACGGTCGTGGACGGCCAGGTAGTCTCCGATCCTGAACGGGACCTGGTGCGTCTTTATGTGCTGGAGCGCCACCGGGCCTCGGGCAACATCGGCAAGGGGCTGATGACCGGATTCGGGCTCAAGCGGGGGGCTATCGCCTCATCAATTGGCCATGACAGCCATAACATCATCGCGGCGGGCATAAGCGACCTCGATATCATGAAAGCGGTCACAACGATCAACAAGATGGGGGGCGGCATCGCAGTGGTCGACAACGGCACGGTGCTGGAATCGCTCGAGCTGCCCATCGCCGGCCTGATGTCCAATAAGCCGATAGAGTTCGTCAGCAGCCGAACCCGCGACCTCATCTCTGCCTGCCGGGCGCTGGGGATTCAGCTCAAGGATCCCCTTATGACCCTGTCGTTCATGGCGCTGCCGGTGATTCCGCGCCTGAAGCTCACGGACCGCGGACTGGTCGATGTGGAAAAGTTCGCCCACGTTGATCTTTTCATCGATCCCACATAGAGGTGCAGGCGGCGGGGAGCTCGCCCGGGCCGGCATGCTGCGCCTGCTGCAGTGGGGCCGGAGGCGCTGGCCCCTGCGGACGATCAGCCGCAGAGAGCATGACGCGGCGGCGCGCCTGCTGGCCATGGTCCCCGCTTCGCGCCGCTGGATGGCCGACCTCGGCTGCGGGACAGGATCGGCTCCCGCCCGGCTGCGGACGGAACCCTGCCTCGGAGTCGACCGTTCCCACCGGCTGGTGCGCGCAAGCCGATATGCAGAGGCGCAACGGGCATTGTGCGCCGATCTGGCCGCGCTGCCGCTGCGCCCGGACCGTTTTGGCCTCCTCCTGGCCATCGGCGTGGCCGAGTATTGCCGCGACCCTGAACCCCTCCTCCGCGAAGCAGCGCGTCTTCTGGCGCACGAAGGGCACCTGCTGCTGACGGTCACTCCGGCGGGCTGGCATGCCCGTTTCCGCAGGCTGCTCGGATCACCCGTATATATCCACCAGGAAGAACTTTTAGCCGGCCTTTTTCGAAAATACCATTTTTTGCTCAAGGCCCGGCAAATCACCGCCACCCAGCATCTGTATCTTGTGATTTCGTGCGCATCGGCAGATTCAATGCGCTCTGTCGCAGGCAGCGGAGTCTTGCGCATCGATGAAGAGAGAGAAGAGGGCAGGATTTTCCAGAATGGAGACGAGACGTGAAATTTGTACCCTGTGCCATACCCGAGCTGCTGCTGATCGAATATGATGTATTCGCCGACGCGCGCGGATATTTTATCGAGAGTTACAACCAGAAGGTTTTTCACGAACTGGGGCTGACGGTCCCGTTCATTCAGGATAACATCAGCAGTTCGGCTCAGGGGACGCTGCGCGGACTGCATTACCAGCTCCGTCCCCATGCTCAGGGCAAGCTGGTGCGCGTCACGCAGGGCTGTGTATTCGATGTGGCTGTGGATATCCGGCGGGGATCGCCTTATTTCGGCCGCTGGGTGGGTGTGGAACTGTCGGAAGAGAACAAAAAAGCCCTCTACATTCCGCCGGGCTTCGCCCATGGCTTTTACGTCCTGAGCGAACACGCGCAGTTCATGTACAAGTGCACCGATTTTTATGCGCCGGAATATGATCGGGGAATCATCTGGAATGATGCGGAGATCGGCATTGAATGGCCGATCATGCCGGGAAAGCTGATTCTGTCGGAGAAGGACAAGGTGCGACCCCGTCTGGCCGAAGCGGAGAATAATCTGATCTATGAAGAATGAAGCATTAAAATAGCCGCTTATAGTCCTCTTTTTTCATCTCTTTCTCGGGGCGCCGGATCCAGTAGCTGGCGCCCTCTTTTTTTATCTTCCGCTGCAGCGAGTCCTTGCCGATAAGCCGGAGGATCAGAGCGATGGGGGTGACGACCAGGTAATAGAAGAGAGTGAGGAGCAGGCGGGAGACCAGAGCGCCGAGGGTGAGAGCCAGGGCCATCCAGCCGGTATGGAGCGGACGGAGCAGGCGGGGGCGGAGAAGAGCGAGGGCGATGAGCAGCAGGATGGCCAGGACGAACCACAAGGTCGTACCGGCGTCCCGTCTGATGAAAAAAAGCCACGCTGCGGCCAGGAGCAGCAGCGTTGTCAAGAGTGCGGCGAAGTGCTGCAGGCCCCTGTCATCCTGCGGCAGCTGCTGAAGGCCTTCCCGGATATCCTCAATCCAGCTCATATGATTTTCTCCAGTCCGAATCCCCGCTCAGCGGGGGCTGTTCCTTCTTGTCCAGCAGGAAATGGCCCAGTACCAGAAAGTCCATCCCTGTGCGCATGAAGCATCGCCAGGCCTCTTCAGGGGTGCAGACGATCGGTTCCCCGCGCACATTGAAGGAGGTGTTAATGATCACCGGGCAGCCGGTTTTTAGAAAAAACTGCTTTACCAGGCGGTAAAAGAGTCCATGCTCGCGGGCGGTGATCGTCTGGAGGCGCGCGGAGTAATCCACATGCGTGACGGCGGGGATTTGGGAGCGGACGACTTGCAGCTTGTCGATGCCCCAGAGCTTTTTTTCTTTTGCGGTCACAGCCCGGCGTTTGTCTTTGTGGACGGAGGCCGTCAGCAGCATGTAGGGGCTGGGCTGCTCGATCTCGAACCAGGCAGCGGCCTCTTCCTCGAGCACAGCCGGGGCGAAGGGGCGAAAGCTCTCGCGAAACTTGATTTTTACATTCATGCGCGACTGCATTTCCGGGGAGCGGGCGTCGCCGATGATCGACCGGCTTCCGAGTGCGCGCGGCCCGAACTCCATACGTCCCTGGAACCAGCCGATGACCTGTCCGGAATCAATGAGATCGGAGACCCGTTCCAGCAGCTGCGGGGTTGACATTTTGCGGAAGGGGAGTTTGTTCTCCTCCAGGAAGGCAAGGATCTCTCCGTCATTGAATTCGGGGCCGAGCAGCGAGCCTTTCTGGTGGTCGTGGATCCCGCGCGGCGGGCGCTGGTTGCCGAGGATCTGATGCCAGGCGAAGAGGGCCGCGCCGAGGGCGCCGCCGGCATCCCCTGCGGCGGGCTGTATCCAGATTTTTTTAAAGGGACCCTCGCGCAGGATGCGGCCATTGCCGACGCAGTTGAGGGCGACGCCGCCGGCCAGACAGAGGTTTTTGCTCCCGGTTTGCTGATGGACGTGGTTGGCGGCGCGCAGCATGATCATCTCGGTCACCTCCTGCACGGAGCGGGCGAGATCCATTTCCCGCTGTGTCAGCGCAGTTTCCGGCTTGCGCGGGGGGCCGCCGAAGAGCTTGTCGAAGCGGCGGCTGGTCATGGTGAGTCCCGCCCCGTAATTGAACCACTTCATATCAAGACGGAAGGAGCCGTCCTCCCTGATATCGATCAGGTGGTCGAGGATGGTCTGGACGTAGCGGGGTTCACCGTAAGGGGCGAGTCCCATCACCTTGTATTCGCCGGAATTGACCTTGAAGCCGGTGTAGTAGGTAAAGGCTGAGTAGAGGAGGCCGAGTGAGTGAGGAAAATGGATTTCGGCCTTGAGGTCGATTTGACTGGCGCGGCCGCTGCCCCATGAGGTGGTAGCCCATTCGCCCACGCCATCCATGGTCAGTATAGCCGCTTCGGTGAAGGGCGAGGGGAAAAAAGCGGCCGCGGCATGCGCCTGATGGTGCTCCGTGAAGAGGATCTCGCCCTGGTAGCCGAGCTCCTTGCGGATCAGGTCGGGGATCCAGAGTTTTTTCTTGAGCCAGAGGGGCATGGCCATCAGAAAGCTGCGCAGGCCGAGGGGGGCATAGCCGAGATAGGTTTCGAGGATCCGCTCGAATTTGATCAGGGGTTTTTCGTAAAATACGATGTAATCGATATCTGCAACCGACAGGCCGGCCTGCTGCAGGCAGCAGCCGATGGCCTGGCGGGGAAAATCATGATCGTGTTTGATGCGCGAAAAGCGTTCCTCCTGAACGGCGGCGACGATTTCTCCGTCCCGGATGAGGGCTGCAGCGCTGTCATGGTAAAAGCAGGATAGGCCGAGGATGTTCATCGCCAATCTACTTCTGCGGTTGATGGTTGAAGCTGGCCAGAATAGGCAGCAGCTCATCGGGCTTGTCGATGAGATGGTCCGGCGCGAGAGAACGGATGAAATCGGTATCGGAATAGCCCCAGGTGACGGCGCAGTTAGTGACGCCGGCCGCCCGGGCAGCGAGGAGATCGTTGTCGGTGTCGCCAACCATCAGGGCCTGGTCGGGGGCAAGGCCGAGCTGGTCAAGAGCATAGTGGATCATATCGGGGGCGGGTTTGATATGGTCAACCAGCTCAGGTCCGACCAGTAGATCAAAATAGTCCATAAGATCGATGGTTTCGAGCAAGGCCTGACTCTGCACCAGCCGTTTGTTGGTCACCACAGCCAGGCGGTAGCTTCTCAGGGCCTCAAGGAGCTCGACGATGCCGGGAAAGGGGCGGCTGTTCTCGGCGCAGATTTGTAGATAGTAGGGACGGAAGATTTCGAGATAGCCCTCGAGCAGGTGGGCGTGTTCATCGCCGAGGACGGTCTGTGCGAAACGGTCGGATCCGGGGCCGATGGCCTTGAGAGCCTGCGCCAGGGAGAGTGGGGGCAGGCCGAGCTCGCCCCGAGCGTAATTGATGGCGCGGTGGACGTCGGGCGCGGTATGGACGAGCGTGCCGTCGAGGTCGAAGAGGATGGCCTGCAAGATTCTTTTCCTTGTCGATTAAAGGCTGTATTTACATGAAATTTACGAATGATTAGCGTCAAGTGCAACGGTTTAATCCCGCACTGCCGCCGGGGGCCATCATTTATCCATGCAGCTCTTTTGCCAGCTGCGCAGCCTGAAATGAATTTGACTTTGCGCGGCGAATTGTTAAATTAATCGTTATTTGTCATTACCGTCACCCAGAATCGTTGCGGAGGCATGTGAATCCGAAAATCGTCGTCCCACCGGAGCAGCTGCCGGGCATGAACCGGATTGCAGCGGACTATAGCACGCACGCGCCCGGAGCGGCCGGATTTTTCGCTGGTGATTATAGAGAGCCGGAGGTCTGGCTGCACAAGGCGGAGGAGGTGCAGCGGGCCACCCGCGCAGACCGCCGCCGCGTGATCGAGGCCCTGCGCAGGCAACAAGAACAGCTCAACGCCGGCCCGCAGAGCATGGCCGCCCTGGCGGCGCTGGCCTCGCCCGATGCGCTGGCCATCGTCACCGGGCAGCAGGCCGGACTTTTCGGCGGCCCCCTTTATACCCTGTATAAAGCCCTCACGACCTGCAAGCTGGCGCGCTACTGGTCCGGCCGGCTGGGAAAACCGGTGGTGCCGGTTTTTTATGTCGTCTCCGAAGACCATGATTTCATCGAGGTGCAGGGTGCCGGCTATCTGGAGGGGGGGCAGCATTATAAAAAGGCTATATACAGCCCCGCCGGGCTGGGAGAACGCGCCCCGGTCGGCAGTGTGACGCTTGATATTGGAATAGAAGCGGTTCTCCAGGAGCTGGCTGCTTCGGTAACGGATTCCGGGTTCAAGGCGGAGATCATCGCCCTCCTGGCCTCCTGCTACCGTGAGGGAGCCGGTTTTGCCAGTGCCTTCACGGGCTGGTATGCCCGTCTGCTCGGAGAGCTGGGGATGGTATTCCTGGACCCAGCCGATCCAGAGCTCAAACGGCTTGCCGCTCCTCTGTTCAGGGGCGAGCTGGAAGAGCAGGTCACGGTGGAGCGGATGGAGATCGTTAATGAGGAGCTGCAGGCCTCCGGTTATCATATCCAGCTGCCGGTTCATCCCCTGCGCCCGGCCCTGTTCCTGCTGCGCGACGGCCGTCACAGTCTGGAGCAGGCGGAGGGAGGGTATCGCAACCTTCACACCGGCGAAATTCTCACTGTCGATGATCTCCTGGCCGCTCCCGAGCAGCTCAGCCCAAAGGCGGCACTGCGTCCTCTTTTCGAGGATTATCTGCTGCCGACCCTGGCCTATGTCGGCGGCCCCGGGGAGATCGCCTATTGGGCGCAGCTCAAGGGAGTATATACCGGTTTCGGACTGCCCATGCCCCTGGTCGTACCGCGGGCTGGTTTTACCCTGGTGGAGGGCAGGAGCCGGCGCACGCTGGAGCGTTTCGGCATCGATGCGCTGGAGATGGTGAGGCAGCCGGAGGCAATACTGGCCGCTCTGCGTGAAAAACTGGTACCGGCGGATCTGGCCGGGGAGTTTGGGGAACTCGAAGGGCTGATCGAGCAGCGCTGGTCCGTCCTCCTGGGGCGCATCACTGCTCTTGACCAGACGCTGCAGATCCCGGCCGAGAAGAGCCTGCAGCAGCTGCTGCATACACTCCGCCAACTCGAGCAGAAGGTGGTGCGCGCAGCAGAGAGCAGAGAGAGCTCAGGCCACACCCAGATCGCTGCCCTGACGGCAGCGCTCCTCCCGGGCGGCATTTTACAAGAGCGGCAGCTGAATGCCGTGCCCTTCCTGTGCCGTCATGGCCGGGGCCTGATCGATCAGCTCTACCGGACCATCGACGAAGCGAATCCCGGACATTGTATACTGGAAATCTAGCTGAGGTGAATATGGAACAGGTGCTGGATGTTCTCGCCTTCGGAGCCCACCCCGATGATGTCGAGTTGATGGCGGGTGGCACAATCATCAAACTTGCGCAGCAGGGCTATAGGGTGGGGATGATCTCCCTGACTCGGGGCGAAATGGGAACGCGCGGGACGCCGGAGATCCGGAGCAGCGAGTTTGCCGCCTCAGCCGCGATTATGGGCCTGGCGATGCACAGGATGCTCGACATTCCGGATGGCGGTGTCAGCGAGAGTGAAGAGAACAGGCTCAAGGTGATTCGGGAAATCCGGGCATGGCGGCCTGCTCTGCTCTTTGCGCCCTACTGGGAGACGCGTCATCCCGATCACGCCCACTGCTCTCACCTGGTGCGCGAGGCGGCATTTTTCGCCGGCCTGAAAAAGATCGAGACCGGTGAGGCCGCATTCCGCCCGGGGCGGGTGGCGTATTACTGCGAGCACTATCATTTCACCCCGTCATTTGTGGTCGATATCTCGGATGTTTTCGAGACCAGGTTGGAGGCGATCCGCGCCTACAAATCGCAGGTATTCAATCCGGACGTGGTTGTTGATGACGAGGATAAGACCCACATCAGCAGCCCCGAATATTTCCGCACGATCTACGCGCGGGCGGAATACTGGGGCGGGCGGATCGGCGCTCGCTATGGTGAGCCATTTCTGGTGCGGGAGGCTTTGAGGACGGATGATCCCTTTGCCCTGCTCATTGGCAGGGCATAGGAGGGTCAGGGGTAGTTATTAACGGGCCGGCGCATGCCGGGCGGCATGGACTTCACCGAGAAAGTCGGCGATGGTCCGCATCATCTCGGGATTGGGGAGCAGAAAAGAGTCGTGACCATACCAGGTGTTCAATTCCCTGAAGGTCACGGCTTTTTTGTTTGCCTGCAGGACGTGGAGCAGTTCGAGAGACTGGGAGGTGGGGTAGAGCCAGTCCGAGGTAAAGGAGAGGATCAGATAGCGCGCCTGGACCTTCCTGAAGGCTTCGTCGAGTGAACCATAATCGCGGGCGAGGTCGAAGTAGTCGATGGCCTTGGTGATATAGAGGTAGGAGTTGGCGTCGAAGCGGGCGACAAAGATCTCCCCCTGATGGCGGAGATAGCTCTCCACCTCAAAGTCGATCCCCAAGTCGTAGCCATAGTGCTCTTTTTCACGCAGGGTGCGTCCGAATTTGCGGCGCATTGACTCTTCGCTCAGGTAGGTGATGTGGGCGAGCATGCGCGCGGTGGCCAGCCCTTTGGCCGGACTTTTCCCCTGGCGTAGGTAGTCGCCGCCGCACCAGTCAGCGTCGGCATAGATAGCCTGGCGGCCGACCTCGTCCCAGCCGATCTGCATGGCATTTTGATGGCAGGTGGTGGCGATGGGGATGGCGGAGGCGACCCGTTCCGGTGCGGCGATGCTCCACTGGAGGGCCTGCATGCCGCCCATGGAGCCGCCGACCACGCAGAGGAGCCGGTCGATGCCAAGGTGGTCGATGAAACGCAGCTGGGCGCGCACCATATCGGCGATTGTAACCATCGGAAAGTTCATGGCATAGGGATAGCCGGTCCCGGGATCTGTTGAAGAGGGGCCGGTGGAGCCCTGGCAGCCGCCGATGACGTTGGTGCAGATGACGCAATATTTGTCGATATCAAACGGGCGGCCGTGGCCGATCATATAGTCCCACCATCCCGGCCGGTGGTCGTCGGGATGGTGCCAGCCGGCGGCATGGGCGTCTCCGGAGAGGGCGTGGAGGATGAGAATGGCGTTGTCGCGCGCGGCATTGAGTTCACCATAGATTTCGTAGGCGAGGGTAACCGGCCCCAGCCGTCGGCCGCAGTCCAGCAGCATCTCCTCAGGGGGGGCGGCGAAAGTGAAATAGTGTCTTTCGACCAGGCCGGCAGAATCAGCGGGGAGGGCCGTTGTCACCATTTGACCGCCTGCGCGAGGGCTTGTTCCAGATCTTCCTTGAGGTCATCGGAGTGCTCGAGGCCGATGGAGAGGCGGATGAGGTCGGGAGTGATGCCTCCTTCCAGGCGCTGGTTTTCACTGAGCTGGGAGTGGGTCGTGCTCGCCGGATGGATGGCGAGGCTTTTGGCGTCGCCGACGTTGGCGACGTGGGAGAAGAGCCTGAGGCTGTCGATGAAGGCGGCACCGGCACGCACATCCCCCTTGATGCCGAAGACTACCATGCCGCCGAAGCCCCTCGGCAGGTATTTTTTTGCCACGGCATGGCTTGGATCGCCCGGCAGTCCGGGGTAGCGCACCCAGGCGACCGCCGGGTGGCGCTGCAGGAATTCTGCGATGGCAAGACCGTTTTCGCAATGGCGCGGCATACGCAGGGCGAGGGTTTCCAGCCCCTGGAGGAAGATCCAGGCGTTGTCGGGTGATATGCAGGCCCCGAGGTTGCGCAGAGGCACCAGGCGCAGCCGCATGATGAAGGCGAGAGGATTGAGGTCGCCGAGATCATGGGCATAGCGCAGTCCGTGGTAGCCGGGATCGGGCTGGTTGAAGAGGGTGAACTTTTGGTCGCTCCAGTCGAAGGTACCTTTGTCGATGACGATGCCGCCGATGCCGGTGCCATGGCCGCCCAGCCATTTGGTCAGCGAATGGCAAACAATGTCGGCACCATGTTCAAGGGGGCGCAGGAGCCACGGTGTGGTGAAGGTGGAATCAACGATGAAAGGGAGATGGTGTCTTTGGGCTACCGCGGCGATCGCTTCAAGATCGATGACGTCGAGGCCGGGATTGCCGATGGTCTCGGCATAGAGAGCCCGGGTGCGGTCGTTGATCGCCTTTTCGAACTGGTCCGGATCGGACGGATCGACGAAATGGCAGCGGATGCCGAACTGAGGCAGGATGGTATCGAACATGGTGTAGGTGCCGCCGTAGAGGTTGCGGGCGGCGACGATTTCATCCCCCGCAGCGCAGATATTAATCACAGCGTAAAAGATCGCCGAGGTGCCTGAGGCGACGGCAAGAGCCGCGGCGCCTTCTTCGAGGGCGGCCATGCGCTGTTCGAGTATATCCTGGGTGGGATTGCCGAGGCGGGTATAGATCTGACCCATATCCTTGAGTGCGAAGAGATTGGCGGCGTGGGCCGAATCGCGGAAGAGGTAGGCGCTGGTGCGATGGACCGGAACCGCTTGTGAAGAGGCGGCCGGATCGGCCGGCCCGCCGGCATGGAGGGCCAGGGTTTCAAAATGGCGGAGTTTGACGGTCATATCTGTTTCCTTGATTGGTCGAATTGCATGTGAGCAGAATATAAGAAAAAAAAGATCAACTTGTACCATATTCTGCGGCGATTTTTGCGGGTCTGACAGCTTTTTCCGGGGAGGAAATTATTTTGCTTCCCAAGGAAAAAATATCTAACTTGTTGCGCAATGGGGGTAAAAACTTGCGGAACGGCTCGGATCGAGCCGGATCCGGCCACTCATGAAAAAGGATGTCAGGATGAATGGTGTGATTCGCGCCCCGCGAGGCGCTCAATTGAGCTGCAAGGGATGGATTCAGGAAGCCGCCCTGCGCATGCTGATGAACAATCTTGATCCGGAGGTTGCAGAAAATCCCCAGGAGCTGGTCGTCTATGGCGGGACCGGCAAAGCAGCGCGCAACTGGGAGTGTTTTCACGCCATAGTGCAGACACTGCGGGAGCTCGAAAACGACGAAACCCTGTTGGTGCAGTCGGGGAAACCGGTCGCCGTCTTTAAAACGCATGAAAACGCCCCGCGCGTGCTGATCTCCAATTCGATGCTGGTTCCCCATTGGGCGACCTGGGACGAGTTCCGCCGCCTTGAGGGTTTGGGTTTGACCATGTATGGTCAGATGACCGCTGGCAGCTGGATCTATATTGGCTCGCAGGGAATCCTGCAGGGGACTTTTGAGACCTTTGCCAGTTGTGCAGAGCGTCATTTTGGTGGCACCCTGGAGGGGCGGCTGCTGGTCACCGCCGGTCTTGGCGGCATGGGCGGTGCCCAGCCCCTGGCCGCGACCATGAATGGCGCGGCCTGTCTCTGCTTCGAGGTTGATCGTCACCGGATGGAGCGCAGGCTGGAGACCCGCTATCTGGATGTGATGTACGAAAGCCTGGATGAAGCGCTTGAACGGGTGACCAGGGCGCGCGACTGCAAGGAGCCGCTTTCGGTCGGACTGCTCGCCAATGCTGCGGATGTGCTGCCGGAGCTGGTGAGGCGCAACATCGTCCCGGATGTTCTCACCGATCAGACCTCCGCGCATGATGTCCTCAACGGTTATGTTCCGCATGGTCTGGCCTATGAGGAAGCTTTGGCGCTGAGGATCGAGGACGCCGAGCGTTACAAGAAGATGGCCCGTCAGTCGATCGTGCGCCATGTCGAGGCGATGCTTGCGCTGCAGCGGGCCGGCGCGGTGACCTTTGATTATGGCAACAACATCCGCGGCGAGGCCCAGGAGAATGGATTGAAGAATGCCTTTGATATTCCCGGTTTTGTGCCGGAGTACATCCGGCCGCTCTTCTGCCTCGGTAAGGGACCCTTTCGCTGGGCGGCCTTGAGTGGAGAGGCCGATGATATTCTTGCCACAGATGCCGCGCTGCTGCGTACCTTTCCGGAGAACGCAGCCCTCAGACGCTGGATCACCAAGGCGCAGGCACAGGTGCAATTTCAGGGGTTGCCTTCACGCATCTGCTGGCTGGGGTATGGCGAGCGCGCCAGAATGGGAGCGGTTTTTAATGATCTGGTCGCCTCCGGCGAGGTCAAGGCCCCGATTGTCATCGGCCGCGACCATCTCGATGCCGGTTCGGTCGCATCGCCCAACCGGGAGACTGAAAAAATGCGCGATGGCAGCGATGCCATCGCTGACTGGCCCATCCTCAACGCACTCCTCAACGCCGTGGGCGGGGCGAGCTGGGTTTCGATCCATCACGGCGGCGGCGTCGGCATCGGCAACTCGATTCACGCGGGGATGGTGATCGTGGCCGATGGCACGCGCGCAGCTGCCGAACGGCTGCAGCGTGTGCTCACCACTGATCCCGCTATGGGTGTCGTGCGGCATGCCGATGCGGGCTATGATATGGCCGTGAACGCCGCCGGGCAAATGGGCATCAAAATGCCGATGCTCTCTCAACGGAGAAGCTGATTCTATGACCGATCCCAAGGTATTTTATCGCGAGCTGGATGCCCTTCTGGCCATGATCCGCATCGAGGAGAAGGGCGAGCAGTTTTTGCCGACCATCCTCCAGGCGCTGGCGGACAAATTTCAGCAGCGCCTGCACATCGCTGATGGCCGTTACTATGTGCTGCTGGATGACCTCTTCGTTCTCAGCTATCCGGAGGAAGGGACGAAAGAACATGGCTATGTCGAGGAACTGCCCATAGAATCTGAGGTTGTGCAGCTGGCCTCCCGCAACCGCAGCTACATCTACGATTCGGAATTCCTGAACAGTCAGTTTTACGTTCTTGCGCAGCCGTCCCTCCAGAGTCATGCGGCCATCTGGGTGCACAGCCCGGAGCGGCAGTGGCTGGTGGTATTTGCCTTGAATGATGGCTGGGAGAGAGAGGAGATCAATCTCTTTCTCAATTCGGTGCGCACCAGCCTCAACTACCGTTTTTTTTCGGATGCCATCGGGGTGCGGCTGGAGCAGGCGGTTGAGATTCAGAAGAGTCTGCTGCCGCAAAAGTCGCCCAAGCTGAGCGATTACGATATCGCCGGTTTCAGTCAGCCGGCGGAGCTGGTTGGCGGCGACATGTTCGATTATTTCGAGCTTAAGGATGGGACCCTTGGGGTTTCGATCGGGGATGTAAGCGGGCACGGCCTGCCGGCGGCGCTGCTGATGCGCGATGTGGTCATCGGTTTGCGCATGGGGCTTTCGCTGGAGCTGCGCACAGTTCACACGGTCAAGACCTTGAACAAGGTCATTCTGCGCAGCACCTATGCAGCCAATTATGTCTCGCTTTTCGTCGCGGAGATGGAGGGTGACGGGCATCTTTTTTTTGTCAACGCCGGTCATCCCGGACCGCTGCTGGTGCATGGCAGGAAGGTGAAGAGACTTGCGGCCACCGGCACAACGCTGGGATTTTTGCCGGAAATCGATCTGCATCGCGATTACGCTCATCTGGAGAGCGGGGCGGTTTTAGTGCTCTACAGTGATGGCATCACCGAGCGTCAGAATGAAGAAGAGGAGATGTTTGGAGTCGAGCGGCTGACCGAGTGGATCATCGAGAACCAGCACCTTGACGCCAACGATCTCTTGCATAAGACCTTCGCTCATGTGTATGAATTCGGCGGTTCTGCGGCGTGGGAGGATGATGTCACGCTGGTCATCATCAAGCGACGTTGAGAAGGAGGTGTGAGGATGTCCTCTCTGCTGGCAGTTAATATTGCGCAGGCGGTCAGCGGTGCTGCGAGTCCGGCGCGCGGGCGCAGGATGCGGGAGTTGTCGATACAGGAGTCGGCGGCGATTTATGCGCGGGACGGGGTGATCCAGGCCATCGGTCCGCGGGCGGAGGTCGAGCGGGAAATCAACGACGATCCGAAGCTTCTCGATGCCGGCGGCGGCGCGGTCATCCCCGGATTTGTTGACAGTCATACCCATCTGGTGTTTGGCGGACGGCGGGAGGATGAATTTGATCTCAAAATCGCCGGTGCGAGCTATCAGGAGGTCGCCGCTGCGGGGGGAGGCATTATCAGTACGGTGGATGCCACGCGCAGGGCCACGCCTGCCGAGCTGATCGAGATCGGTCAACACTATCTCCGCAGTGCGCTTGCGCATGGCACCACTACCATGGAGATCAAGAGCGGATATGGGCTCGACCTGGAGAACGAGCTCAAGATGCTCGAGGTGATTGCCGAACTCGGGCTGAGGCAGCCGGTCGAGCTGGTGCCAACCTTCATGGGGGCCCATGCCATACCGCCGGGGATGAGTGCACAGGAGCAGACGCAGCGGGTGATCGAGATGCTGCCGCACGTGCAGGGCAAGGCGGAATACTGTGATGTCTTTTGTGAGGGAGGCTATTTCGGACTGGATGAGACCCGGGCCATACTGGCGGCCGCGAAAAGGGAGGGATTGAAACTCCGGCTCCACGCGGATCAGCTCAGCAGCAACGGCGGGGTGCAGCTGGCCCTGAAGATGGGAGCGCGTTCGGTCGATCATCTTGAGCAGATCAGTACGGAGGAGATCGTCCAGCTGGCCGATTCAAGCTGTGTCGCCACTCTGCTGCCGGGGGTGTCGCTTTTTCTCCATTATGGCTATCCGCCGGCGCGGCGGCTGATCGAAGAGGGGGCGATCGTCGCCCTGGCCTCCAATTTCAATCCGGGCAGCTGCATGTGTCTCAATATGCAGCTGATTTACGCGCTCGCCTGCACACAAATGCGCATGACGACGGCTGAAGCTCTCGTCGCCCTCACCGTCAATGCGGCGTGGGGACTTGACCGCCCGCATATCGGCAGGCTGGCGCCTGGCATGCAGGCCGATTTTCTGTTGCTCGATTCCCCGAGTTACCGCATGATCCCCTATTTTTTCGGGGAGAATCACGTCAAAGTTGTGGTGAAAAAAGGCGAGGTTGTGGTTGGCTGATCCGGTCGAACGCTATCGCACGTTTTCCAGCTATTTGCGCGGGCGCTATGGCGGGCGGGTCTGGAAGGTCCCGGTGGATGCCGGCCTGACCTGCCCCAATCGCGACGGCACAGTGGGCCGCGGCGGCTGTATCTACTGCCGCATGGAGAGTTTTTCGCGCATGCAGTCAAGGCTGGATATCGACGTGGCCGTGCAGATCGAGGAGGGGATGCGCAGCGCCCATGAGCGTCAGGGCATCGACAAGTTCATCATCTATTTTCAGACCTCCAGCAACACCCATGCTCCGGTCGAGCATCTTCGCGCCCTCTACGAGAGGGCGCTTTCGTTTCCCGGGGTAGTCGGGCTCGACATCGCGACCCGCCCCGATGTTCTGGGAGAGGAGGTCATAGCCCTGATCGCAGAGATGTCGAAGCGGACCGATCTCTGGATCGAGCTCGGCCTGCAGAGCAGTCATGATCAGACCCTGCGGGCGATCAACCGCGGCCATACCTACGCTGACTATGCTGCCGCCATCGCATCCCTGAGCGCTCTGCCGCTGCGGATCTGCACGCATCTCATCCTCGGGCTGCCCGGGGAGGATAAGGCGATGATGCTGGCCACCGCTGATGCTGTGGCCGCTTCCCCTGTTCACGAGATCAAGCTTCATCCCCTGCTCATTCTGGAGGGAACAGTGCTGGCGGATTGGCACCAGGCAGGGCGGGTCAGGGAGCTGACCCTGGCTGAGTATGCTGCTCTGGCGGCTGATTTCATCGAAAGAATGCCGGCGGAGATGGTGATGCAGAGGCTGACGGCGGAAGCGCCGGAGGCTATGCTGATAGCGCCGCGCTGGGCGCTGGCGAAACATCAGGTTCGCAGGGCGATCGAAGAGGAGTTGATACGGCGCGACAGCTGGCAGGGCAAGCACCGGAGACTATAGGGCGTTTTCGTAGTGGTTTCTGAATTGCCGGACGCTTTCGCAGACCGCCTCGGCCACGCTGGTCTGAAAGCTGCGGGTGCCAAGTATTTTTTCGTCCGACTTGTTGGAGATGAAAGCTGTTTCAAGCAGGATGTTGGGCATGGAGGTTCCGTGCAGGACGTAAAAGCCGGCCTGACGGACGCCGAAGCCGTCGGCCTGCTGACGTGATCTCATTTCCCGGTCGAGGATGGCCGCGAACTCTTCGCTCTCCTTGTTGTAGCTGTTCTGGGCGTTGGCAGCGAGGATGAAGGCGGTTTCGGAGAGGTTGGCGTACTTGCTGTTGGAATCCTCGAATTTGATCACCGAGTTTTCAAACTGGGCCACCCGGCGCGCCTCTTCCGTCTTGGCCGGGCCCATAAAATAGACGGTATGACCCCGCAGGCTCTTTTTGGGATTGGAATCGGCGTGAATGCTGATAAAGAGCTTGCCACCCGCTCGATTGGCGATCTTGCCGCGGTCCACCAGGGGGATGAATTTATCGGTTTCCCGGGTCATGATCACCCTGATCCTGAGCTCGCGTTCGATAATTCTCTTGATCTCCTTGGCGATCTTGAGGGTGAAATCCTTTTCTCTGGTTCCACTTGCGCCCAGGGCTCCGGGATCCTTGCCGCCGTGCCCCGGGTCAATAACGATCAGGTCGATTTTCCACTTTTCCCGCTCCCTCTCCAGTTCGTCCAGCAGCGCCGCCGGCACCTCCTCATGGGTGCGCAGCGAGATCTGGATCTCCGGTGGCGAGGTAATGACTTTTACCTCCCTCTCCTTCACCTTTTTGAGCAGCCTGAAGCCCAGCCGCGCCGTATCTCTGGAGAGCTGGATGGTGCTGATGCGGTCGATGGTCCGGGTGTTTTTACGGGCTGCGGCGGCCTTGAAATCCCCGATATTGCCACCATAGAGATCCGCGTAGAGCCATCCGTTGGTTTCGCTGAGGAAGAGGTTGGAGGCGTTGATCGGCTGGTTGAGCGAGATGCGAATCAGGGTGCCGTTCTGCATATCGTCGATCTGGATGCCGCCAACCCCCATATGGCTCCGGGTGATCAGGATGGTGGCTTCGCCGGAGAGATACTCCAGCCTGAAGGGGAGGGCGTCCTGGATGATTTCGAGAAAGTAGACAGCCGGGGCATAATATTCCCCATCGAGGATGAGGGCGGCGATGGGCATTTGCCGCCACTCGTTGCCGACGCGGACAAAGGGATTGATGGCATGAACGACGACGGGGTTGTGGGGTGTCTGCAGGATGAATTGTTTGCGGCTCGAGTTGATCGCGCTGGGGATCTTGATTGCTTCGGCAAAGGCGCTCAGCGGAATGAATTCGTAGCGGCCGGCCTGAATGGTGGAGAGGTGGCCGATCGCGGCCCGGGAGTTGTTATCCCTGATCACGATCTCCCTGCTTTGGAGCCGGGTTGCCGGCGCGAGGAGAAGGGCGATGGCCAGCCAGCGCAGGAGGTGCTTTCCGTGGGGCCGATCAGTCAGCCGCAGCATGCGAGTTGTCATCCATCCTTCATTTTCTTGCTGTTCTTGAGCAGGGTCTTTTTTTCTTCACGGGAGAGGGAGTCGTAGCCGACCTCGTTGATGCGGTCTAGCAGGCGGTCGATTTCGTCCCGTTCGGCCTTATCGCGGGCCCGGGTGCGGTTGTGTTCGGCCATGCGCCGCCACGCGCTCCGTTTGCGCGTTTCGAAGAGCAGATCTCCGATCATTCTGCCGCCACGCAGAAGAATAAATCCAGTCAAAGCCCCGCCGAGATGGGCGAGATGCGCCACGCCGTCCTGATAGCCGAAAAGATTACTCTCGATGCCGGAGACAAGCGAAATGGCGATAAAGATGGCCACCAGATATTTCGCTTTCACCTGGACCGGGAGGACCAGAAAGAGGAGCAGTGTGATCACACGGTCCGGGAAAAGAAGGGCAAAGGCGACCAGAAGTGCATAGATCGCCCCGGATGCGCCGATCACCGGCACCGGGCTGTGGGCGTTGAAAAGGAGATGGCACAACCCTGCGCCCACACCGGATATCAGATAGAAGAGGATAAATTTTTTGCCGCCCAGAACCCGCTCGACATCGCAACCGAACATCCACAGGGTGAACAGATTGAAGAGGAGATGGATGATGCCGCCATGCAGAAACGCGTAGGTGAAGATCTGCCAGAGGGCATATTGGTGCAGCACCCTGGGCGGCCAGAGGGCAAACCACTGGATCAGAGGCGACAGCGGTCCCTGGTGCGGCCAGAGGAGCTGGAGAGCATAGATGGCGGCATTGATGATGAGCAGGATGCGGACCATGGGGGTGAGGCCATGGCTCAAGCCGAAAGAGACTCTTCTTTCCATAAGCATTGCGAGGGGTCAGAGGTGAATGCGGCCGCTTCGCCCGGCCGCTGCGGCCCCGAGGTTCAGCGCATATCGATTATCACACCGATGCGCAGACCAAAGCCAGCCAGGTCGACGCGTTCAAAGATCGGCAGTCCGGCTTCGCTTGTGGTGACTTCGCTGCTGACCTCGCTGCTGTTGTAAAAGATATCGCCGACCAGGGTCGAGCGTGAACCGATTTCGGAATAGAGGCCCGCGCCGAGCTGCCAGCAGATCCCGCCGAAACGGCGGTTGGTGCTGGTGTCCTCCAGATAGTTGCTGTATTTGCTCCAGAGAAAGGTATAGCCGATATTGCCCCGGACGGTGTAGCCCATATATCTGGAGAGGGGAACCTTGGCGCCGATTTCAAGGGTTAAGGGCATCGCCCAGTCGGAAATTTCCAGTTCGGTCATGTAGGTCTTGGTATTGCGGTCCGGCCTGGTCTCGTCAGCCACCTCTTTTTCGTCCCGGTAGATCTTGTGCCAGAGGTCAAAACCGATGCCGATGCTGACCGACTCATCGACCATAGTGCCCAGCCGACAGCCAGCCAGCATCCCGCCTGCAGGGTCTTTGGGATTGAGATAGCCGGCATGGATTTCCAGCAGACCCCTCGGAGCCGACCACGAGGGACCGGAACGGCGCTGCGCAAATGATGGCGCTGAAATCAGCAGCGCGAGGGCGATGACGGCGCAGGAAAAAAGGCTCTTGCTGGACATCTGTTTATCCTCCTTGTCATGCACACCTGATAATGGCCGAATCCCGGGATTCAGGCAGATCCCTGGTGGGGCGGGAACGGAAAATTGAAGTATTGATCGCCGCCGGCGCGGCGAACGGGCACCATCGCAGCGGCCAGGTTTTTTACGCCGCAGGCCAGACTCCGCGCAGGAGGCTGGCGATCAGCTGCAACCCGGCGGCATCCTGGTCGTCGAATGCGGCGAGGCTTTCGCTGTCCACATCGAGGATGGCGCGCAGGGCGCCCTGCTCGTCATGGACCGGGACGACGATCTCGGATCTGGAGCGGGCGTCACAGGCCACATGACCCGGAAACTCGTGCACATCCGGCACCAGAATGGTCTCTTCCCTGGCTGCCGCCGCCGCGCAGACGCCCTTGTTCAGTGCGAGCTTAACGCAGGCCGGAGGGCCCTGAAAGGGGCCGAGGAGCAGATACTCCCCCCGCACGAAATAGAATCCCACCCAGAAGAAGGAGGGAAAGTACTCCTTGAGGATGGCGGCGGTATTGGCCAGAGTGGCGATGAGATCGACCTGGCGCTTGACCTGGGCGCGAACGCGTTTGGCCGCCCACTTGTAGGCTTCGCTCTTTTCCATGGGATCAGGAATCGATGCCTAAAACCTTGCGGGTGTGGGGGATCAGCCCCCCGTCGTTGAAAATGCCGATGACCGCCTCCGGCAGGGGGGGGAAATGGAAAAGGCCCGCCTGGCACTGGATGGTGCCCATGCTGAGATCGATCTCGACGCTCTCACCGGCGACGAAGATAGCGGCCGATTCCGGCAGGGTCAGGGCCGGCAGGCCCGCGTTGATGCAGTTGCGGAAATAGAGCCGCGAGAAAGAGCGGGCTACCACTGCTCCCACACCGGCATATTTCAGGCAAAAGGCGGCCTGCTCGCGCGAGCTGCCGCAGCCGAAGTTTTTACCCGCCACAACGATATCATTGGGCTGGACTTTTTTGGCGAAATCCGCGTCCAGGTCCTCCATGGCGATTTTCGCCATCTCCGCGGGATCGGTCACGGTGTAGGTATATTTGCCCGGGAAGATGACGTCGGTATTGATATCATCCCCATATTTCCAGACGCGGCCCACGATCTTTGCCATTACTGCTCTCCTTATAGACGCTCACGATAGTCGCTGATCTCGCCGGTGAGGGCGCTGGCAGCGGCGGTGAGGGGGCTGCACAGGTAGATCTCGGAATCCTTGCAGCCGAAACGGCCCTTGAAGTTGCGGTTGGAGGTGCTCAGGACCCGCTCGCCGGGGGCGAGTATTCCTTCATGGTTGCCCATGCAGGGGCCGCAGCCCGAATTTACGATCGTCGCGCCGGCTTCAGCGAGCAGCTGGATATAGCCTTTGGCCAGGGCTTCGAGGAAAACCTGGCGGGAGGCGGGAATGACCACCATCCGGCAGGAGGGATGAACCCTTTTACCCTTCAGGGCCCCGGCGACAATCTCAAAGTCCTCGATGCGGGCGTTGGTGCAGGAGCCGAAAAAGACCTGATCGATTTTGGTGCCCTTGACTGCGGAGACCGGTTTGACATTGTCGACGCTGTGCGGGCAGGCGACGAGGGGTTCGAGATCGCTGACATCGAACTCGTGGACGCTTTCGAAATCGGCGTCAGGGTCGGAGGTGACGACGGTGAAAGGCGCGCGCGCACGCCCCTTGAGGAAGGCAAGGGTTTTGTCATCCGGTTCCATATAGCCGTTCTTGGCGCCGAATTCAACGGCCATATTGGTCAGCACCATACGGCTTGAGACGCTCATCTCTGCGATAGCGGGGCCGGTGAACCAGACCGATTTGTAGAGCCCGCCGTCGGCGCTGAGTTCGCCCATGATTTTGAGCATGACGTCCTTGGAGGAAATGCCTTTGGGCAAGCTCCCCTTGATCACGATCTTCATGGTCTCCGGAACGCGCAGCCAGATTTTCCCGGTCGCAAAGATCACCGCCATCTCGCTCCGGCCGATGCCGGTGGCCAGGGCGCCGAACGCTCCATAGGTGGTGGAGTGGGAATCGCTGCCCACCATCAGATAGCCGGGCAGGGCAAAGCCCTCTTCCGGCAGAACCTGATGGCAAATGCCGCGGTCGATATCGAAAAAGTGCGGGATGCCCTGCTCGGCCACGAAGGCGCGAATATCCTTGTGGTTCTGGGCGAATTTTTCGTTGGCCGCCGGCACACAATGGTCAAGGACGATGACGTGCCGGTTGGGATCGTCAACCCTGGCCACGCCGATCTCCTTGAAAGTCTTGGAGATCGCCGCGGTGTTGTCGTGACTCATGGCGATATCGGGCTTGACCTCGACGATCTCGCCGGGAACCACGCTTTTGCCCGCCTTGTGGCCAAGAATCTTTTCTGCAAAACTCTTTCCCATGCCGCCTCTCTGCCGGTTGAGTGGGTTTGGCTGACTAATTACAATAAAAGTAAATAAAAAAGGGATGGAATACAAGAGTTATTCATTGGTCCGATTAAAATGGCGCCGCCGCTTTCGACACATCTAACACTGCTGTATAAGGCCGCTCTGAGGAACCGCCCTTGGAACGAGGCCCGCAATCCGGCTGGGCAACACCCCCTAATTCCATTCCGGTCGAAAGATGCGTCCGACAAAGAGGGCGGTTTTGCTGTGATGATCATGAATTACCGCCAGAAAAGGGCGGTCAACACGCATGAAGAATCCGGAGGGCCCTCCGATCGAGGTGGTTCCGACGCCGACCACCGTCACGGCGGCGGCCTCGGTGCCCTCTTCATCCACCTGGACGAAGGAGGAGTGTTTCACATAACTGATAAACAACGGCCAAATAGTGCTGATTCCGGAAAAATCGGCGCTGTGGTCGTCAAAGGCGACCGCCATGCCCATGGCTTTCAGGGCGTCATTCATCGTCACATCGCAGGCGAGCTTGAATTTGGGCAGCTGGAGGGTGCCTTGCTGCCGTACGAAGAGAGTATGCCACTCCTCCCAGGCGGCGTTGTCAAGGCGGCTGGTCAGATCGTCGAGAGTGGTTTTAGGCAGGAAGAGGGCCATGGCGAACTTGCCGTCGCCATAGGGGAGATCCACCGCCTGGAAAAGGTCGTTCTCGTAATAGGGGAGGTCGGCGGTCAACTGCATCATCCGGCAGGGGAACCCGCTGCTGTCAGAGAGGTAAAAGTGGTCCGGCCTGGTCTCGGCAGGGTCGAATTCAGTGGTCCAGTCTCCCTTGAAATAGATCGCGTTGAGGAGGAGCATCATCAAATCGGGATCGATGCTGTCGATAACTTTGGGGATGCGGCCGTTGGTCTTGTCGCTGGCCCAGTCATTGATAATGGAGGGCGCCTGGGGGGAGTCGAAATCCAGGGGCTTGACGGTCGCATCGTACGCCAGCTGGTTGCGAGCGATGAAATCGGAGTTGACCTGCACGCCCTGGCGGTACCAGATGGAATTGGCAATCTGGAATTTGACCTTGGGATCGAGCTCCAGCAACAGGCTGGAGAGTCCGGACAGGGCGGAATTCAACTCGTCGCGTGAGAGTTCGGGGAATCCGAGGGTGGTGCGCATGGCCGTTTCGGTCTCACCGCCGGCACCGTTATAAGCCATCGCCAGGGCCAGGGTGACACTCAGAGGGGAGATGAAGCTGTTTTTTTGTCCCTCTTCCCCGGCCATTTTCTGCACGAGCCGCCAGCCGAAATCGTTGCTGTTCCGGGCAAGGACGATCTCATGGGCCGTTAGCGGACGGGCGGGCACAGCCTTGGGCTCAAAGGGGGCAGCGTCGCGTGAGCAGCCCTGCAGGAAGGAGATGAGGGCAAGCGGTAAAACCAGCCAGGCGCATTTCATGGCCATGACTCCTTGTAAATGGAAGCATTTAACTTTCAGGTCAGAATTAACAAGAGTGATACGATGCCCAGACAAGGGATGTTCCCGGAAGGGAGCTTAATCTTTCACAACGGGCATAGGCACAAGATTATAAGCGGCCATAAAATGGATGGTTGCAAAAACAAAATTGACGGCATGAAGCCTTTATTAGCGGACGCGTGATTTTTATGCCGATTATCTCCTTGCAAAATAGGTGATAATTATTTATTATGATAAAATGGATTTTTTGCTTTTTTGGGAGAAGGCCATGTCTGACCGCCTGCCGGTTCTCACTTTTTTGATAGGATTTGTTGTACTGCTGAGCTGCCTCAGGGCGGGCGATTCCCCCCTCTATTATCAGGCGCCGCTGCCGGTGATCGACCAGGATGTCCGTCAGACTGCGTCGCGCGGACTGACCAATGCGGAGAAGATGGTCTATTATTCCGAGCGCTTCATCGGTGCGCCCTATCTGCTGGTCTGCGAAGGGGAGGGTGAAAACGGCCGCTATGACACGCAGCCTCTTCTCAACCTGCAGAAGATCAATTGCATGACCTATTGCGAGATCGTCATGGCCCTGACGCTTGCGCGCAATTATGAAGAGATGTTCAACATCCTGCAGCACATTCGCTATCGCGGCGGCTACATCAGCATGGCCACGCGCAACCACTACACCATGGTGGACTGGCTGCCGGCGAACAGCTGGTGCCTGGAGGAGGTCACCCGGCAGGCCGGCGGAGAGGATGTGGTGGAATCGGAACGTACGATCCGTCACGGCGCTTTTTTCCACGGCAAGGGCATCGATGATCTGCCCGCCCTGCTCCCCGACCGGACGGTCCGCTCGGCTTATATTCCGCTGCACAAGCTTGTCTCACACGAAGCGGCACTGCGCAGCGGCGATATAGTCGCCCTGATTCAGGACAGGACGGATATTTTTTCGGCGCATATGCTCATGGTCATCAAAAGGGATGGACGCACCTGGTTTCGTCATGCCAGCATGAGCGCGGGGAAGGTTGTAGATGAGCCCTTTGCGGAATATATCGCCAAGATCAGCAAAAGGCCGCTCTATCAGGGCATGAGTTTTATGCGTATCAAGGAACAGATTGAATGGTCTCTGCCGGGAGCAACGCGTGGAAAGAATCCTTTGCATGAGTGATTGCATCATTTGGGAGGCAGTATGGGTGGAGTCAGGGAGTGGAAGGTGCGAATGAGTGTTTTTTTTACAGTTTGCGCCGTGGTGCTGGGGATGGCCGGATGCGGAGACCACGAATTATCGGCGACGACACAATCGGTAGCGGCCAATTGGGAGTTGTCAGAACGGACCGTATTCAAGGAGGGCAAGCCTGCAAATTCCTTTGTCGCCACCCTGCTGGAATCCCTTGCCTCCACCACCGGGCAGGGTAAGCCGGTTTCGGAGGAAGAGTTCAGGCTGCTGCTGACCGGGCTCTCGCCGGAAATCTATCCCGAAAATATCATCAAATATGCCACGCCCCAGAGTGTGACCATCCAGAACCGGGAGCACCGGGATTACCGCAAGGTTTTCTTAAAGCCGCGGCGGATTGCGGAAGGGGCCAAATTTATCGCTCAGCATCAGGCCGAACTGGACAGTGCGCAGGCGCTTTTCAGGGTGGAAGCCAGGGATATTGTTTCCATTTTGATGTGGGAATCGGGTCTGGGTGAGTTTGTCGGCAAACATTATATCGTCAACGTTTTCCTCGGGCAGATTCTTTATCTGGATCAGGCCCGCGATCTGGCTGTGCGTGAGCTCATCATCAAGGGGGAGGCGGATACCACGGCGCTCAAGATCGGGGAGGCGGAGAGAAAACGCCTTGACCGGCTGCGTCGGAGCGCCGCGCTCAATCTGGCGGCCCTGCTGCGCATGAGCAAGGAGAAGGGGGTCGAGGCGGCCCGACTGCGGGGCTCGTGGGGCGGCGCGGTCGGCTATGTACAGTTCATGCCCAGCTCGATGCAGTTCGCGCGCGATGGCGATGGTGATGGCCAAATCGATCTCTGCACCTGGCCGGATGCGATCCATTCTGTAGCCAACTATCTGCACGCTAATGGTTACGGGGCGAGCGAGAAGGCGCGGCGCCGCGCCATTCATGCTTATAATCCGATCGACTCTTACGTCAACGGAGTGATCGAATATGCCGATGCGGTCTGGAAAAAATACCAGGAAAAAGAGCTTTGAAAACAGGGAGTTCCAGGCCCATGGCCAGGAGGCGTCACTATACCCGGTTCAAATTCGAAGGCACCTTCACCAGGGGCTATGATGCTTTTAACCACGTGGCGACCCTGGGGATGGATCTGTACTGGCGCCGCAAGACCGCGGAGCAGGTGAGCCGCGATCTCGGCGGGGCGGCAGATGCGGGGATTGTTCTGGATCTCGCCTGCGGCACCGGGGACATGGCTTGCGCTGTTGCCCGCGCGGTGCCGGGGGTGAGGGTGATCGGTTCGGACCCTTCTGCGGAGATGTTAAGTTATGGCAGGGATAAGCTCAGCGCCTGGGCGGGCCGCATCGAGGTTGTGCAGGCGGTCTCCCTGCTGCCCTTTCCGGACGGCTCTTTTTCGGCGATCACCTGCGCATTCGGAGTACGCAACTTTATCGCTCTTGCCGATGATCTGCAGGAATCGCTGCGTCTGCTGCGGCCCGGCGGAAGGCTCAATGTGCTCGAATTTTTCGTTCCTGAAAATTTCCTGATCAAGGCGGTGCTGAAGAGTTATAATGCCCTGGTCTTTCCCTTTCTGGGTTTTCTTCTGACTGGCCGTGTCGGCCCCTATCGCTATCTGTTCAACTCGATCTTCAGTTTCAAAACGGTGCCCGATTTCAGCGATCTGCTCAAGCGGACGGGCTTTGCGGATATCCGCATCAGGAGATTCTTTTTCGGGATGGTCCATCTGGCGAGCGGCTGCAAGCCGGAATGACCTGGCTGTTCATAGAATGTGAGGAATCAGAGCATGGCGTCACTGAAAGCCTATTTGCTTGCTACCCGGCCCTGGTCGTTTACGGTTAGCCTTCTTCCGCCCGTTTTCGGGTTGCTGATCGCCATTATCGATGTGGCCGGACTGCAGGTCGACTGGTTCAAGTTCGTCCTGACCCTGGCCGGCTGCAATCTCGCCCATTCCGGAGCGAACGCCCTTTCGGACTATTTTGATTTCAAGACCAGGGTGGATCGCGAGGGGACCTACGGCTCGAGCGGCATGCTGGTGAGCCAGAGGATGACTCCGGCAGAGATGCTGCGCTGGGCGCTGATCCTCTATGCTGCGGCGGGTGTGATCGGGCTCTATCTGATCCTCACAGCGGCCAATCCGCTCCTGCTCATCGCACTGGTCACAGTTGGTTTTACCCTGGGTTTCTTCTACACCATGACCCCGTTCAATTTCAAATACCACGCCCTTGGAGATATCGGTGTCTTCCTGACCTTTGGCCTGCTGATCCCGTTGGGCTCTTACGCGGTCCAGACCGGGCTCTTCTCCGTTAAGCCCTTGCTCTGGTGTATTCCGGCGGCCCTGCTGGTAGATGCCATTTTGCACAGCAATAATCTGCGTGATATCCCCTTTGATAAGGCCGTCCGGATTAAAACCGTGCCCATACTCATCGGCGAGCGCGGGGCCCAGACGATGTACTACGTGCTGGTCCTGGGCGCCTATGCCCTGATCCCCCTGTTGATCCTTTTTGCGGGTTTGACCTGGCTGAGTCTGCTGGTTTTTCTCTCTTTTCCGCTGGCGCTGCGCAACATCCGCACCGTGCGAAGCAAGAACGACATGCCGATCGAGCAGTTTGCGGGCATTGATGCCGCCACTGCGCAGCTCCATCTGATCTTCGGCCTGCTCTTCAGTGCTGCGCTGGTCTGCCGGATTTTCTTTCTGTCGTGAGGGCGGCCATGCGGAAATGGATTCTTTACATCGCGATCGCCCTGGCTTTTGTGCTCTGGTACATCATGTTTGTCCTCAAACCCTTCAATTTCTGGATGATGATGGCCTTCAGCACTTCCCTGCTCTCGCTGGTCGTCCTCTGGATTGGCGAGCCTTTTGCCAGGCGCGGGGAGTGGAGCTGGAGCAATGTGTGGATAGGGGTTGCTTCGGCGCTGCTCCTTTACGCCATTTTCTGGGCCGGCAACCAGGGGCTGATCCTTTTTGAGAAACTTGTGCCCGGTCTCTTTTCGGACCGGCCCCGGAATCTGGCGGCGATCTACGGCAACCGCGGCGAGTTGGCACCCCACTGGGTCGCACTGCTGCTCTTCTTCCCGATCGGTTTCGGCGAGGAGTTTTTCTGGCGGGGGCTGGTGCAAAAGCATTTTGCCGGCACTCGCAGCCGCTGGGGGGGCTTTCTGATCGCCACATTTCTCTACACGGCCGTTCATTTTGCCACCGGCAATTATGTCCTGCTTCTGGCCGCCCTCACCTGCGGCCTCTTTTGGGGCGCTCTGTATGCATGGCGGGGACAGCTCTTCCCGGTCCTTCTCTCGCATATGCTTTGGGATCCCCTTATTTTTGTCCTCTTTCCGATTCAATAGGAGAGAACACCGTGAGAGACGGGGAAACTGGAGAGCGATGCCGTTGCAGAGAGACCTGCAGGCGCCTCGGACTGCCCAGGCTCCTGTTTCTCGCTCTGTTCTTTTCGCTGCTGCTCTGGAAAGCCGGGGCGGCGCAGCAGGTTTCCGCTCCGCCCGCCGAAGCTGTTCTGCTGCACCGTTTGCAGGAGGACATCGCCGACGAGCGGCTGGATGATTTCACCCTGATCCAGGCGGCCTTTATCCTCTCCGGCGCCGCGACCGAGGACAGCCTGGCAGGCTGTCTCTACTGGTATGAGGAGGTGCTTTCGCGTCTGCATGCGTTGCGTCTGGATCCCTTCAAACGGCTCGAATCCGCCTCCACAATCTTCAGCTACCTCCATTCGTTCTACCTCCGGGAGTATAAGGAAGAAGCGACGACCCTGCTCGATGTCATCCGCAGGCAGAAATTTAACTGCGTGGCGGGGACCATTCTTTATAACCTGGTCTGCAGTGATCTGGGGTATGCCACCGAGGCCTTTGAAACGCCCACGCACGTTTATACTATTTTCCCCGACTTTACCCGGACGGTCACGGTCGAAAACACCTCGCCGATGGGTTTCAATATCATGGGCAATCTGCAGGCCTACTCCTCCTACCTGCTGAATTACTATCCGGAACATCGTGCCGCGCAGATCGGCCTGGACCGCATTTACGCCTATGAAAATTCCCGCGGCCGGCGTATCAATAATACCGAGCTGCTGGGCTTGCTGGCCTATAATCGCGCCTATTTTGCGCGCGAACAGAATGACTTCGCGACTGCGTATGAATTTGTTCTTCTGGCACAGCAATTCAACCGGGACTCCCGATCCAATATCCCCTTTGAACAGAACCTCTACTTCCAGTGGGGCAAGACTCTTTACGATGCCGGTTCTTTTGATGAAGCTTTTGCCATCTTTGCCGACGGGGTCTACCGCTATCCGGAAATGAAAGAGCTGGCCCAGAACTGCCGCGCGAGTTTTTTCCAGGCCTTGCGCCGGCATGGGCAGCGGTTGAACTGGCCGGAAA
Organism: bacterium; assembly: GCA_035388125.1. Lineage (GTDB taxonomy): Bacteria > Zhuqueibacterota > Zhuqueibacteria > Residuimicrobiales > Residuimicrobiaceae > JAKPUX01. Next base: position 57,486 of record DAOOPF010000001.1, read on the forward strand.
GCCGGCGCCTGGTCACGGAGATGGCTGAGCTGGCGCTGCTCGGGCCTGCGGAGGTGCAGCAGCAGGACGAGATCCTCTCGGGCTGGGCCGAATATTTGTACCGGCGGGCCGACCGGAAATCGCTGCTGGAATGCCTTGATTTGATGCTGGCGGGCCGGCCGGAAGAGGCGCGCCTGCAGGAGATGAGACGGGCGGCCGAAAGGCTGCCGGAATAGCCAACAGCTCTCCAGAGGAGGGCAGGAGCACTATATGCCGTTGTATGATCTGGATGTTTTTTTGCGCCTCTCCGCTGACCTGAACTACCTGCTGGTCGTCAAGCCGACCAACTGGCCAAGTGTTCTGGACAAGGTCCTGAACGAGCAGCATCTGCCATTTGCACAGGAGGAGATCCTGCTTGAGACCATGATCTATCTCGACCAGGTCTACGGCCGTAAGCGGCGGCGCCTGGGCGCACAGGCGATCATTCATCCCCTGCGCACGACGGCGCTGCTGGTGCGCAGCATGCCCAATCCCCAGTATCTGGATTTGCTGGCAGCCCTCCTGCACGACCGGTTCGAGGATTTTCCACCGGCCAGCCGGCCGGCGGACTTTGGCGAAACCATCGATCCGGCTCTGCGCAGTATCATGTACAAGCTGCCGGAAGACGAACGCTGGTTCCTGACCGAGCGGCTCTACTGGCTGACCAAACGGTCCGGCGAGAACTATTACCGCTACATCGGCCGCATGCTCGGCGAGGCCTGCCGTACGCCTGAAGCGGTGCGTGTCAAGCTGGCGGACCGGCTCGATAACACCCTCGACATGCGTATGGATTTCCACCACGCCTTTGACAATATCGATTTCTTCGAAGAACTTTTCCAGACGATGTTTCTGCCCACCTACCATCCCAACAAGGGCAATTATCCCCACCCCTCCCACTCCGGCATGGATGGCTCCGAGCGCCTCTATCAGCTTTACAAAAACATCGTCCTCATCTCTCTTGTCCGCAAGAAGGAGGCTGTTGCGGATGACGCGATCTCCAGCGTCCTTTTCAAAATGCTGGTCCACGCCAGCATCAAGGAGGCGAAGAGGATCGCGCTGCATATCTTTTCCTATCACCAGACCGACCTCAACCGCATGCGCGAACTGGTCATTGAAACCATGCAGTACATCCATCAGGGGGGCATCGACGTGGTCACCGCGCCCATGCTTGGCAAACGACTTGACGGACTCTTTCTGCGCTGGTTCAACGAGCCGGACCGCTCTCTCCGCAAACGGAATCTCGCCGAGCTCTATAAAGACAAGGATCTGATGGTGGAGGCCTCCATGGCCTTCATCGTCATTTTTTACCGCTTTCTCGATGATCCCGGCTATTTCGTGCGCGGCATCAGCGAAGAGGGCATCCACCCTGAATAGCATCCGTCCCGGCCTGCGGCCAGCCGGCGCCGCCCATATTTTGTTTTGAATTGTCCCGCAAAATGGATACCTTAACGGTTATCGAATCAGATTCCATTAAATTCGCAAAGAGGAGAGCAATGTCGATTATTCTGCATAGCAAGGCTGGAGGGTTATTGCTGTTCCTGGCTGCAATCGGCATGATGACCGCTTTTAAGGCTGCGGCCGGCGTGCCGGCGAGTGCGGTTGAACGCGCGATCGCTCTTCTCCAGAGCCGGCATGGTGCGGAGCTGCACCAGCGGATCGAGCAGGGTGTGCGTCAGACTGCCTCGCTGTGGCGCGAGGAGGATGGCACGGAGGCCGTGTTCAGTAAATTTTGCGCCGACCATTTTGTCGCTGACCCCCGGGAGAGGGCGGCCCTGCTCGAACGTTTCGAGCGCAATCTCGAGACCGTTTACGGCCACGCTCACGAGGTGAGCCGTGCATGGTCCGTTCCTCTGCAGCTCGAGAGCGGCCCCGTGCTGGCCGTCGACTATCTCTTCGCCGAATACAGCCCTTTCGCCCATATTGCGGACGATCTGTTTCACAACAAAATCGCCTTTTCCGCCTTGCTTAATTTTCCACTTTATACCCTGGAGGAGCGGCTGAGACTGGGGCCGTCATGGAGCCGTGAGGAATGGGCGCAGATGCGGCTGGCCAATCAGTTCAACGCCAGAGTGCCGGCGGCGGTGCTGCAGGCATCGAGCGTCGCCTACGTCCAGGCGGACGACTATATTTCCAACTATAATATCTATATGCACGCGCTGGTCGACGAGCGGGGCCGCAGGCTTTTTCCGGAGGGGCTCAAGCTGATCAGCCATTGGGGACTCCGGGATGAACTCAAGGGCCAGTATGCGGAGAAGGAGGGGCTGGCGCGCCAGCGCATGATCAGCCGGGTGATGGAGCGCATCATCCGCCAGGAGATCCCGCAGGAGGTGATCAATGCCCCTGTTCCGCTCTGGGCGCCGCATGCCAACCTGGTTGAGAAGGAGGGCGTGATGGCCGGCGCGGTCCCGGAAAGTGATACGCGTTACGCCCATCTCCTGGCGATTTTTGCAGCAGAACGCGGGATCGATCCCTATTATCCCGGCCAGCCGACCAAAATCGCCCGCCGTTTCGACCGTGAGCGGGAGATCCCCGAGGCGGAGTTCGAGGCCCTGCTGGTCCGGCTGCTCACCGATCCGGTCGCTCCCCGGGTGGCCCGGCTCATCTCGCGCCGTCTGAATCGTCCCCTGGAGCCCTTTGACATCTGGTACAACGGTTTCAAGCCTAAAACCACCTTTGTCGAGAGCGAACTTGACCGGATCGTCAGCACCAGATACCCGACCACTGCGGCCTTTCAGGAAGGGCTGCCGGAAATTCTCACTCGTCTCGGTTTCGCCCCCGCAACCGCCGCCTATCTGGCGACCAAGATAACAGTCGATCCCTCGCGCGGCGCCGGCCATGCCATGGGCGCGATGCGGAGGGAGGACAACGCCCATCTCCGCACCCGCATTCCGGAGGGCGGGATGCGCTACAAGGGCTACAATATCGCTGTTCATGAACTCGGTCATTGTGTTGAGCAGGTCTTCTCCCTGAACAGGATCGATCATACTCTTCTGGCCGGCGTACCCAACACGGCTTTCACGGAGGCTTTCGCCTTTGTCTTCCAGAGCCGGGATCTTGAGCTGCTCGGTCTGGCGGCTGCGGATGCGCAAGCCGCGCATCTGAACGCACTTGACACCTACTGGGGCGCCTGTGAGATCGCCGCTGTCGGGCTGGTGGATATGCGCGTCTGGCACTGGATGTATGATCATCCGCAAGCGACCCCGGCCGAGCTCAAGGCCGCGGTCATCGAGATCGCCCGCCAGGTCTGGAACAGCTATTTCGTTCCCCTCTTCGGGGTGCGTGATGTCATCCTTCTGGCTATCTATTCGCACATGATCGACAGCGGCCTCTATCTGCCCGACTATTCCCTCGGCCACATCATCAGTTTCCAGATCGAACGCTATCTGCAGGGCAGGAATCTTGGTGTGGAGATGGAGCGGATGTGCATGCTGGGGATGCTCACCCCTGACAGCTGGATGGCTGCGGCGGTCGGCAGCCCCGTATCGGCCGAGCCTCTCCTGGAGGCCGCCCGCGAAGCGGTTAAGGTCATCAAGAATTGACAGGATACTTGCGCGCCTGTGCGGATGAAGCCGATACCTTGTCGCGGCGGCCGGTGTGTACCATTTTGCGTTGTGAGCAGGGGGAGAATGCCCACCTTCACAGCATGAGACCTTTATGAGACCAGTTAAAACACTCGCAATTCTCTCCGTTTTCGCGCTGTTGTCTTTTTTGTCCGTCGAGGCCGGCGCAGGAGAGCAGTATTACAGCCTTGCGCAATTGATGCAGGACAGTCTGGCCCGCCGCAGCTCCATGCCGTTCGACGGTATCTGGAACTTGCAGCTCGGCGGTGGTGAATGGCGCTCTTTCCAGGTTCCGGCCCCCCTGCGGGTGCGCGAACAAAGTACTCTCGAGAAAAAGTTCGCTCTCGACAGCAGCATGATCTCCTCCGTTTATGAGCTGGCGTTTGATGGTCTCGATGGATTGAGTACCATCTATCTGAATAAAAAGATCATCGCTACCCATTCAGCCGGCAGCGCCCCCTTCGCCCTCCGGATCGGCAAGGAGGATCTCTTCGTCAATGAGGAGAACGAGCTGGTCGTTCAACTGGACGGCAGGCTCGATTACCGGCGCTCGCTGCCGCTTCTGGTGCGCAACCGCGGCATTCCTCTTTCGGGCAATGGACTCTTCCGTCCGCTGGTGCTGCGGTCTGGCAAAACCCCTTTCGTCTCCGCCGTCACCATCTCGCCAGCGAAATCCAACAGCCAGGGCCTGCAGGATTTCGATCTCCGGGCGACTGTCGCTCTGGGGGGGATGGACAGTCTGGCGATGGCCTCCTTTGCTTCCCTGCACGGTCAGGTTGAAATCGTGGACGGTCAGACTTCTCAGGTTCTTTTTGTCTCACCCCTTCAACCCCTCTACCCATCTGCGGGTGATACCACTTCTCTGCAGGTGACGGCGGGCATACCTGGTTTCCGCTACTGGGCTCCGGGGGTGCCGCAGCGTTACCGGATCGTCGTGCAGCTCTCCGTCGGCGCCGAGGTGATCGATCGCGCAGCGATCTGGTTTGCCCTGTCGCGGCCCGGGCAGTGGCTCGCTGAGGCTGGTGAGAAGGGCAGCGGCTTCAGATATCGCGCTGTCGACTGGGTGGAGGACGAGAGGCAGATTCTGCTGCCACAGCAGGAGCAGAGAAAGGTTGTCCTCGAGGATTTGCGGGGGATGATTGCTCTTGGCGCCAACACCGTGCGTCTGCCGGGCGGCATGCCCGGAGATTTTTTCCTGCAGAGCTGTGACAGCCTTGGCCTGGCGGTGCTGATAGAGATCCCTGTGACCCATATTCCGTCGGCCCATCTCAATAATGCCGCGATCAGGCAAAAGGCCAGGAATGCACTCCATGATATGATCAGGGCTTGCAGGAGCCACCCCTGTGTGGCCGCCTGGGGATTGGGAAACGGTTATGATCCTGCTGATCCCCGCGCCCAGGCTTTCGTCCGCGATTTCGCCGGCATCGCGCGTGAGCTTGATGACCGGCCGGTCTATGCGGGAATCCGCGGCAAGAAAGTGGCCACCCATACCCTGCCGGTGGATCTGCAGATCGTTGAGGTGCCGCCGGAAAAGACCGTCACTTTTGCGCAGGGGGCATGGCGGACCAGCGGTCCTTATCTCCTGCAGCTCACCTCCCCGCTTGATGTGCGCAATTCCAGCGAGCGCAGCGCCCAGCAGAACCAGGCCTATTATCTCAAGTCAGCTATTGTGGATGCGCAGCGCAAGAGTCCTGGAGCGGGCCTCCTCATCTCCCCCTGGAAAGACTGGCGCGGAGAGGCGCCCCACACCTTCTGGGGTCCGCGGGCGGATACCCATCTTTTCCATGCAGGTCTCCTGGACGAGCAGGGCCAGGAGCGTCTGGTCTGTCAGGTAGCCAAGGCGGCCTTTACGAACACCGAGATGCCCGAGCTGCTGCCTGCCGATGTGCCGCTCGAGGATCCGCCGGTCTTTCAGATCATCAGCATTGTCCTCATTGTCCTTCTGCTCTTTTATATTCGTACAGACAAGCGGATGAGCCATTACCTCAAGCGGGTATTTATCTATCCGCACGGTTTTTATATGGATTTGATCGAGAACCGTCAGGTCAATCCTTTTCTGACCGGGGTGATGGGATTGGCCTCGTTTGTGACGATGAGCACGTTGCTGGCCAGTCTGATCTTTTTTCTGCGCGAAAACAGCCTTTTTGACGAGCTGCTGACCTGGTTGTTCCCCAGCGGTCTGGCCAAGAACCAGGCCATCGCCCTGATCTGGAATCCCGAGCGCATGATCGCGCTGCTGACTGCGGTGATGGTGGGCATGGCTCTCCTGCAGAGTTTTTTGTACAAGCTGGTTGTTCTGTGGCAGCGCCGTTTTCTGCGTTTCAGTCAAATTCTCACCTTTACCTTTTGGGTGCCCGCCAATTTTATCTTTGCTTTGCCGCTGGCGGTGGTGCTTTTCAGGGCGTTATCGCGCTCCAATCTGGTTACCCTCAGTCTGATCTACTTCGGGATTATCCTGTTCTGGTTTTTCGTGCGGGTTCTGCGCGGGACCCGGGTTATCCTGCAGATCACCTTTTTCAGGGCTCTGTTGGTCCTTGCTGCGGGCCTCTTTTTCGTCGCCCTGGCGATCGGTATCTATCTGGAGCAGACCCGAGCGTTGACGGCTTTTGCCTCCTATTACTGGTCATTGCTGGGGCAGTGAGCCGGCAAAATGATATTGACTTTGAATGAACGAAATACTATTTTGAAAATCTGTCCAGTCAATTTAAACCAATCCTGACGGGGTTCCGTGTATCTCTCCGAACTTACCATAGTCGGCTTCAAGTCTTTTGCCAAGAAGACGCACATTAAAATGCACGACGGCATCACGGGCATTGTCGGCCCCAACGGGTGCGGCAAGAGCAACATTGTCGATTCTATTCGCTGGGTTATGGGCGAGCAGAAGAGCGGGGCCTTGCGCAGCGAGGTCATGGGCAACGTGATATTCAATGGTACCGCCACCGCCAAGCCTGTCGGCATGGCGGAAGTATCGCTCAAGATCGAGAATTCCGGCAATACCCTTCCGATCGATTACGCTGAAGTGATCATTACACGCAGGCTTTTCCGCTCCGGTGAAAGTCAATATCTGATCAACGGCAACAGCTGCCGGCTCAAAGATATCATGGATCTCTTTATGGACACCGGGGCCGGGCCGCATACCTATTCAGTGATCGAATTGCCGCAGGTGGAACGTATCCTCAATGGCAAGGAGGATGAGCGGCGGCATATCTTTGAAGAGGCGGCGGGCATCACCAAGTACAAACTCCGGCGCAAGGCCACTTTCCGCAAGCTCGAATCGACCGAAAAGGATTTGATACGCATCGAGGATATCATGTCCGAGGTCGAAAAGAATGTGCGTTCACTGCGGCGTCAGGTTGCCAAGGCGGAGCGGTATCAGGAGATCACTTCGGAGCTCCGCGGCCTCGAGATCAAGCTGGCGGATAACGACTACGCGCTGATCCTGGATGAGCTGGAACCTGCGGAAACCAGGCTGGGGCTGATCAGGGATGAGCGGGAGGGCGCCTCTAGTTCTCTGGCCACCCAGGATGCGGACTATGAGACTACACGCGCCCGGCTGCTGGAGATCGAGAAGAAGCTCCTCGAAAACCAGCGTACGGTTTCTGATCTGGACCGGGATGTGCAAAAGCTGGAAGAGCGGATTCTGGTCAACAAGGAGCGCATCCGTTCACTGGAGGAGAGCGGCCTTCGTTCAAGCCAGGAGAAAGAGCGTTTTGATGCCCACCTCGCCGAGCTGCAGCAGCAATACAGTGTTTCTCAGGAGCTCTACCGGGAGGCCGAGAAGAGTCTTGCGGCCAAGAGGGAAGAGTATGAGAAGGCCAATGGTGAGCTGCAGGAGGTTCGGATCCAGTTTGAGTCCAGGCGCAGTCTGGCGAGGGAGGCGGAGAATCGTGTCCTGCAAATCACCGAAGAGTTGAACCGCAAGCAGAACGAAGGGGAGCGGCTCAAGGCAACCGAGGAGAATCTGAGTCAGCGTCTCCACCAGCTTGATGCCGATGCCGGGAAGGATGATACCAGAGCTGCGGAGCTGGCGGATATTTTGCACAAGACCCGTGCCGAGGAGGCAGGCCTAGCCGAGACGCTGGCGAAAAAGAAGCAACGGCTTGCGGAGATCAGCCGGCGTGAAGAAGAGGCAAAGCGGCTTTTTGAGGTGCTGCAAAAGAACGAATCCCAGGACCGGAGCCGGATTGAGGTTTTGGGACATCAGGCCGAGCTGGTGCGGCGGTTGATCGACAATTATGAGGATTATCCCGCAGGGGTGCGTTTTCTGGCGACCCTCAAGAAAGATGGATTTGCGACCCACGGCCCCCTGGCTAACATCATCCATGTCGAAAACCAGCATCGCACCGCCATTGCCGCGGCGCTGGGTGATGCGGCCACCTATCTGGTGGTGGAGGAGAGCAATACCGCTTTCAACGGCATCGGCCTGCTGCGCGAAGAGAGGCGCGGCATCGTCACCTTTGCCCCGCGTCAGGAGATGGGGTCCACTCTGCGCGAACGGCCGGTTCTCAGGGATCTGGGAGTGATCGGCTGGGCTGATGAGCTGGTCTCCTGCGAAGATCGCTTTAGCCAGCTGGTGCACCAGGTTCTCGGTGCCTTTATCGTGACCCAGGATCTGCAGACGGCGCATCGTGTTTTTGCGGAACTGCGCGGCCAGTCCTACAGCGTGGTCACACTCTCCGGTGAAGTGCTTTCCCACAACGGATTCATCCGCGGCGGTGTTCTGAGCAAGAACCAGTCCGATTTCGTCGGCAGACAAGAGCAGCTAGCCGCGCTCACAAGCGAGATCGAGAAGCTGCAGCAAGGCCTTGAGGCGCGGCGGGTTCAACTGGCGCAGCGCGAGACGGAGATTCAGGAAAACAAGATCGAAGCGGAGCAGCTGCGCAAGGAGATCCAGGAATCGGAACAAGCGCTGGGTTCTCTGCGTATTCAATTAGGGCGGCAGACTTTTGAGGAGCAGGCGCTCGGTGAGGCGCGGGCAAAGCGGGAGGCCGAGAGGCAGCGGATCATCGGTGAGGTGAGTCAGCTGGGCCACAACCTCGAGCTCCAGAGCCTGGGCGCCGGCGATCTGCAGACGCAGAGGCAGGAGATCGCCGCCAGGGCGGGTGCCCTGAGCGAAGAGATCAAATCGATCGAGGTGGCGGTCGAGCGGGCTTCTGTCAGGGCTCGCGAGCTCAATGTGGAGGTGGCCAGGCTGCAGAGCGATTTCGAGGCGATGCGCAGGGAGAGTGAAGGGCTGCACCGTCAGATCGTCGAAACCGAAGCCCTGATCAAGACCCGCCGCGAGGATGCGGAGAATGCCGCCGCCGAGATCAAGGAGCTGATCCAGGTCAACGAGAGGTACGGGCAGGAGGCAGAGCAGCAGCAGACGCGCCGTACGGAAGTGCAGGCTGTGCTTGACGAGCTGGAAGAACAGCAGTATCAGGCCAATGTACGCGTGGCCGAAGCTGAGAAGCTGATCCGCGCCTCGCGTGGCAAGTTCGATGTGCTTTCGGAATCGGCTCATCAGATTGAATTGCGGGTTTCGGAGCTCAAGCTCAAAGCGGAAAACCTGCAGGCGCGGCTCTGGACCGAGTACGAGTACAAGCTGAAGCGGACGGCGGCTGATGGAGAATTCAACGCCGAAGAGGCGCACCAGCGGCTGGAGAGCTTGCGGGAGCGGATCAAGGAGGTCGGACCGGTCAACCTGCTGGCCCTGAAGGAGTATGAACAGGAGAAGGAGCGGCTCGATTTTCTCCAGACTCAGCGCGATGATCTGATCAAGGCGCGCAAGAATCTGATGGATACCATCGAGATCATCAATACAACCGCAAGGCAAAAGTTCCTCGAGACCTTTGAGCAGGTGCAGCACAATTTTGCGGAGGTTTTCAGCAAGTTTTTCGCGGGTGGGCGGGCGAGTCTGGTGCTCCAGGAGACCGCCGATCCGCTCGAGTCGGAGATCGATATCCTCGCCACCCCGGGCGGCAAAAAGCCGGCGGCGCTGACCCTGCTCTCCGGCGGCGAAAAATCGCTGACGGCGATTTCTCTGCTTTTTGCGATTTACCTGGTCAAGCCCAGCCCCTTCTGCATCTTTGATGAGGTGGATGCCCCGCTGGATGACCAGAATGTGCAGCGCTTCACCCATGCGCTGCGCGAGTTTTCGACCAACACCCAGTTCATCGTGGTGACGCATAACAAACTCACCATGCGGGCGGCTGATCAGCTCTATGGCGTGACCATGGAGGAGCAGGGCATTTCCAAGCTGGTTTCGGTCAAGTTTGACTCGATGAAAAATGATCAGCTGGTGCCGGCGGCCAGTTCCGCACCGGCCAATTGAGGAGGGTGCATGCGTATTTTGGCTGTGATTCGAAGCAGTGTTTCCTTCATCGCTCTGCTCCTCACTTTTGCCGCCCTGCCGCTGTATGCTCAGGACGGGACGAAAAGCGAGGAGAGGCTGCGTTTCAATATCGATTATACCCGTTCCCGTTATTCGGACAGTCTCTCCTACTGCGAGTTCTACGCGCTGCTTCCGCGCAAACAGCTCACCTATCTGCCCGATGGCGAGGGCTTCAAGGCTGAATTCAAGGTGACGGCTGAGGTTTTTCTGCAGGACTCCCTGGTGGCTTCCAAGATCTGGAAGAATGTCAATCACGCCGACACGCTCTCGAGCGTTGAGTCCGGGCAAAATCTCTTCTTTTTGAATCACTTTATTCTGAGTGACGGCGAATATGAGATGTCCCTGCAGATCGAGGACCTCCTCAAACCGGAGAGCAAGGGCAGCTATCGTTTTCCTCTCAGCATTACGGCTTTCAGGGGGCCGGGCTTGCAGATCAGCGACCTGCAGATCAGCAGCTCCATCGTCCGGGACTCCACCCGGAGCTCCTTTCTGAAGAACGGTTTTCAGGTCACCCCCAATCCCGCGGGGCTCTACGGGCTGGAACTGCCCATCCTCTATCTCTATTCAGAGATCTATCATCTTGCTCCCGCCAGCAGTGACAGTGGCGGGCAATACACCGTTGCCTACAAGATCTACAACGCCGACGGCACGGCGGTCAAGGAGATTGCGGCCAAGCACCGCAACAAGCCGGGCAACAGTGCCGTGGAGGTCACCGCCATCAATGTGGTCACGCTGGTCTCCGGCGCTTACCGCGTGGTCGCGGAGGTCACCGATCTTGAGAATGGCGCCGTGACCTCGGGCATGCGCAAGTTTTTCGTCTACCGGGAAGGTGACTATGCCGAGGGGGCAGCTGCCGGCAGGATGCAGGAGGAGGCCCGGAAGACAGGCAGTGCGGGTGTTGACGCCGACCGTTACGCCGTGGTCAGCGAGAAGGAGATTAATGACGAGTTTGAACTTACCCGCTATATCTCCACCAAGGAGGAGCGCAAGACCTTCAAAAAGCTCAACCTCGATGGCAAGCGCGCCTTCATGAGAGAGTTCTGGGCGCAGCGTGATCCAAGCCCGGGCACACCGGAGAACGAATTCAAGTATGATTACCTGACGCGTATACAGCAGGCCAACGTCTCCTACCGTGGAACCTTCCGGGAGGGCTGGCGAACCGATCGCGGGCGCGTTCTTCTGGTCTATGGCCCTCCAGATGAAGTCGAACGCTACCCCTTCAGCAATGACAATCGCGCGTATGAGGTTTGGCACTATTATTCTCTGCAGGGCGGTGTGCAGTTCTACTATGTGGACAAGCGTGACACCGGGGATATGGAACTGGTCCATTCCACCGCCCGCGGCGAGATTTACGATCTGGATTGGGAACGCTGGAAGAATCCCAATGAGTAGCCTGCAGAGGGAAGAGCGCCCGGGCGGCTGTTTCTGCCAGCGGTTCTGACGGGATTTGCGCTGAGGCGGCGCCATCAGGATGAATAAATTCGCAGAGAAGAGTCTGGGCTTTATCCAACTCACCCGGCCGGTGAATGTCATCATCGCCGGGCTCTCCATCTTTCTGGCGGGTTACCTCTGCGGGATCGGCGATGAGATGGCCAACCTGTTGGCCGCCTGCGTGGTGGGGATGCTGATCACGGCGGCGGCCAATGGCATCAATGATTATTTCGATATCGAGATCGACCGCATCAACAAGCCGCATCGTCCCTTTCCTTCCGGCCGGCTCGGGCGCGGAGAGGGGCTGGTTTTTGTCGCGATCTGTTTCGCAGCTGCCGTCGGCCTGGCCAGGTTGATCAATACCGCGGCTCTCGGGCTCACGCTTTTTTCGGGGCTCCTGCTTTACTGGTACAGTGCCAGGCTCAAGCGGACGGTCCTTTGGGGCAATTTGACCGTGAGTCTGGTGACCGCTCTGGCCTTCATCTTTGGCGGGATCGCCGTCGGCCGCACTGGCCATGCTCTGGTTCCTGCTGTTTTCAGTTTTCTGATGCATCTCGGCCGGGAGATCATCAAGGACATGGAAGATGTTGACGGAGATGCCGCGCTGAATGCCAGGACCTTTCCGGTCGTTTACGGCATCGCGCCGGCGCGGCGGCTGGCGACCGCGCTCCTTCTTCTGCTGCTGCCGGTCACCTGGCTGCCCTGGGTTTTTGAACTCTACGGCAAGTGGTATCTGCTGGCTGTCATCGCGGGTGTGCACTCGGTGCTGCTGCTGGTGATCTGGGCAATCTGGCGCCGTGCGGAGCGCGCCACCTACAAATGGTCGAGCAATTTGCTCAAGGCGGATATGCTCGTCGGGTTGCTGGCCATCTATGCCGGCCGCTGGTGAGGGAGTAATCATGCGCGTATTGCTGCAGCGCGTCAGCCGGGCGCAGGTGAGCGTGGGCGAGGATACTATCGGCCGGATCGGCCCCGGACTGGCCATTCTGCTGGGGCTCAAGGAGGATGATACTCCCGAGCTCGCAGAAAAAATGGCGGAAAAGACGGCTCACTTGCGCATCTTTGCCGACGGGGAGGGTAAGACCAATCTTTCGGCGCTCGATACCGGCGCGGAGATGCTGGTGGTCTCGCAGTTCACGCTTTATGCCGACTGCCGGCGGGGCCGCCGCCCCGGGTTTTCATATGCCGCGCGTCCGGAACTGGCCGAACCTCTCTATGAGCATTTTATGGCGGCTTTGCGGAAACTTGGTTTTACAGTGGCCAGCGGCAGTTTCGGCGCCGAGATGACGGTCGAGATCTGCAACGAGGGACCTTTCACCATTCTTCTGGATAGCGACGAACAATCCCAATGAGCCTCACCTTTGAAAGTCATCTGCCGCACCGAACCTGTTACCTGGCCTCGCAGTCTCCGCGGCGCAAACAGCTGCTCCAGCTCATCGGCCTCAAGTTTCATGTCCTGCCCAGCGGGATCGATGAAGAGTCCTGTACAGAGAGGGATCCGGTCGCCCATGTTCAGCAGCTGGCACTGGCCAAGGCTGAGGATGTGGGGCGAAGGATCGACTCAGGGCTGATCGTCGGCGCCGATACCATCGTTGTTCTCGACGGCGAGATTCTCGGCAAACCGGCTGATGAGGCGGATGCGGTCCGCATGCTGAGCCGTCTGAGCGGGCGGACGCACCAGGTCTACACCGGGTTCGCCCTCCTCTACCGGCCGGAGAACGAAAGTGTGACCGGCTACGAGGTCACCCAGGTTCATTTTCGTTCCCTGCAGGAGTGGGAGATCCGCAGCTACGTCGCCACCGGCAGTCCGATGGACAAGGCCGGCGCATACGGCATTCAGGATCAGAGCGCTCTTTTTGCAGATCGCATCGAAGGCTGTTTCTACAATGTGGTGGGATTTCCATTAACCAGGTTCTATCTAACTCTGTTGAATTTTAATAAAGAGCACGCCCATGAATGAAATCTTTAAAACCCTGGGTGAAGAACTTGCCCGGCAGCGGCAGGAGAAGGAACTCTCCATCGCCCAGCTTGCTGTGCGGACCAAAATAGCGGAAGGTTTTCTGGAAAAGATGGAGCAGGGAGATTTCGGGTTTCTGCCCCCCGTCTACGTCCGGGCTTTCATCCGCTCGGTCTCGGCTGAGATTGGCCTTGACCCCGAAGTGATGATGCGGCGATTTTCTGATGAAGCCACCCGTTTGTCGGGTGCTGCCAGCGGCCCGGCCGTGGAGCGCCGGACCGAGCCGCCTGCCGACAACTCCTCCTTCAAGCCCCGGCCTCCGCATGTGCCTGCGGCCGACGAATCCAGGGAGAACAAGAGGGCTGACATGGAGTGGTTCAAGAGTCCTTTCACCCTGGGGATCATGCTGATCGCTCTCCTGGCCCTTCTCTACTTTGCTTTTAGCCGCAAACCGGCGCAGGAACCGAGCGCAATGGACTCCGGCATCGCGGTTATCGAGCCGGTTCAGGAAAACAGGTCCCTGCGGGATGCTCCGCTGGTACCTGTCACCGAAGACAACCGGGTCGACAGCACCTCCGTCCCGCAGCTCTCCCTCACCCTCAGGGCGGAGGAGACGGCCTGGGTGCGCATCGTCTACCAGGACAGCCTGGTGGAGGAGGGGGTATTTACGGAGGGATTGAGCCGTTCCTGGTTGAGCCCCGAGCGGTTCTATCTCAAGATTGGTAATGCGGGCGGCATCCGTCTGATTCTGGACGGTCAGGATCTGGGTTTGACGGGAGAGAAAGGGCAGGTCGTCACGATTGCTGTGAGCAAGGACGGCATTGCGCCGCTCGACGCCTCCCAGGCCCCGGCCCGGTTGACGCAGATGAATCCCTGACGCCGGAGCAGCGATGGCAACACCACAGCCCAAGCGGATCTATCTTCTCGCCATTGGCGGCACAGCCATGGCCTCCCTGGCCGCGTTGTTGAAACACAAGGGGTACCAGGTCAGCGGTTCGGACAGCGGCATCTATCCGCCGATGAGCGATTTCCTCGCGGAGCAGGAGATTGAGGTTTTTACCGGATTTGATCCGGCTCATCTGGATCCTGCGCCTGATCTGGTTGTGGTCGGCAATGTCATTTCCCGCGGCAATGTCGAGATCGAGGAGATCCTCGACCGCCGCATCCCCTACATGTCGCTTCCCGACGCCCTGCGCGAATTTTGCATCCGCGGTCACCGCTCGATAGTAGTCACCGGCACCCACGGCAAGACCACCACGACGGCTCTGATCGCCTGGATCTTCCAGAGCGCCGGCCGTGATCCGAGCTTTCTTGTCGGGGGCATCCCCAATAATTTCGGCCGTGGCTTTCAGTCGGGGTCGGGGCAAGAGATCATCCTCGAAGGTGATGAGTACGACTCGGCCTATTTCGACAAAGCCGCCAAGTTTTTACGCTACATGCCCGATGTAGGTGTGATCAACAATATTGAATATGATCACGCTGACATCTACAGCAGCCTGGACGAAATCATTGTGGCCTTTCGCCGCTTTGTCAATCTGATCCCGCGCAGCGGTCTGCTGGTGAGCTGTGCCGATTATGAAACCGTCCGCGCTGTGAGTGCCCGCGCTTTCTGTCCGGTGGAGACCTTTGGCTTTTCCGCGGAGGCCCTGTGGCAGCCGCGGGCTGTGACGGTGACCGGTAGAGGGCTGAAATTCGGAGTCGTTCGGGCTGGAGAGTTCCTGGGGGAGGTGGAGATCGCGCTTTCGGGTGAACACAATGTGCGCAATGTGCTGGCGGCGGTTGCGGTTGCGCAGCATGCGGGTATAGATTTTAGTGCTGTCCGTTCTGCTCTGGACTCCTTCTCCGGCATTCGCCGCCGGCTTGAATTCAAGGGGACAGCGGGCGGTGTCTCGATCTATGACGATTTCGGCCATCACCCGACCGCCATACTGGAGACCCTGCAGGGATTCCGCCGGCAGAATCCCGAGGCGCGCATCTGGGCGCTTTTCGAGCCGCGTTCGGCGACAACGCGGCGTTCGGTTTTCCAGAAAGAGATGGTCGAGGCCTTTGCGAAGGCGGATGCCGCCCTTATCGCTCCGGTCGACCGGCCTGACAAAGCCCCGGCCGGCGAGGTGTTCTCGACTGAAATGCTGGCGGCTGATCTGCGTCTGAAAGGGCGGGAGGCGCTTGCAGTCTCCTCTGTCGACGAGATGGTCAGCTATCTGCTGGCGCATCTCCGTCCGGGAGATGTCGTGATCACTTTCAGCAACGGCCCTTTCGGAGGGATTCACAACAAGCTGCTTCAGGAATTGCAGAAAAAGTGAGACAAGTGGTGTCTTTTAATAAAGTGAGGTTGTACTGATGGAGAGACGAGAGAGAAGTGGAAGACGGGATCGAAGAGATGATCAGCCGCAAGAAGAGGTCAGCGAGAAGGTGCAGCAGTTGATCAGGCAGGCGGAAGATGACCTGGTGGATTCGCTGACGCCGGTCAATCTGCTGCAGCTGGACACCAACGAGCGGCGGCAGGTCCACCGCCATTTCGACCGCAGTCTGGAGTATGCGACCAAGACCTACAAGCTCGCCGAGAATGAATTTGAGCTGCGCGTTTATCCGGTTGGCAATCTTCGCCGTCTGGCAGAAAAGAGCGCGGCGCAGGCGATCCAGACGGGCAAGAAAGTGGCGCTGCCTCCGATGAGCAGCTATGAGCGCTTTGTCGTCCACGAGGCCCTGAAGGCGAACGGATCGGTCAAGAGCGCGAGCTATGGCGAAGGTGCGGAGCGCCACGTCGAAGTGGAGCCGGATCTCTACGGCCGCAGTTTGAAAAAGATGATCAAAAAGATCAAGCTGATGTAGAGTGACGGCGCGAATCAGCGCCAGGCGAGGAAGACCGGATTGGAGAAGCAGTGGAAGGGGATTCCATCCCGTTCACTGCTTACCTCCAGCCGCAGATAGCCCAGTCCAGGCAGCTCCCGGGCGGGCTCGTCCAGTGTAAAATTCATGGAACCCGCAGGTCCGATTAAAAGAGACCTGCGGGTTTCTTTTTGCCGGTGCAGATCGCCGATGCAGAGGGTCACTCTGGTGAGGGGGCCGAATTCGGGGGTTGAATCAGCCTGGATCAGCAGCCGCCTGGGCAGGCAGGTGCAGCTATCGCCCGGAGTGCAGGGGGGGCCGGTTTCCGGGATCAACTCAAGCCCGAGGGAGGGGCCGCTGGTGACCAGGCACCGGCCGGAGCGCAGGGCGTGCAGGAGGGTGTCGAGGCCGGCAGGGCCGGCGGGGCGCAAGATACCGGTGCGAACCTGGCCAAAGAGGTGTTCTTCTCTCTCCTGGAGCGAAATAAAAGGGATGGCGATCTGACGCCAGCGGCCAAAGTCGCCATGGGCGTCATTGCCCCCGATCAGGACCGGGCGGCGGCCGGCGAGGAGCAGTTTTTGCCAGACGGCCAGGCCGCGGGCGAAGCCGGGATCATGGCGGCTGTTCCACATCTGCACGCCGTCGAGACGGGGATGATCATAGTCTGCGGCGCGCCAATGGTCGCGGCCGAGGAAGAGGCGCTGCAGGCGGGGCGGCGGCGTCGCCGCGTGGCCCGCGAAGGCCAGACCCTGCGGGGAGAGTTTATCAAGAACCCCGCTGATTGTCCACTGCGGCCTGGTCTGCAGCCATTTTTCCGCCGAGTCACCCCAGCCCGGGAAGAACGCCGGTTCGTTGTAGATAAGAAAATGGACGTTGCGTCCGCGGCTGTTTCCCGCCGAGAGTTCTTCCCCGGCGAGGATGATGGGGCGCTTCCCTGCGGCATTCCACGCCCGGGTGAACTCCTGCAGCCACTTCCACTTGCCGAGTTCTTCATCATTGCGGAGATAGTCATCCCAGCGGTCATCGAGGTCATAGGAGTGGTCGGTGACGGCCATAAAATCGAGGCCCATCGCCTCGGCCATGGCGGCGGCGGCTGCGGGTGGGGCGCCGAATTCAACCTGATCGGAAGTGAGGTGGCTGTGATAGTGCAGGTCCCCGAAGAGCCAGCGCTCCGATCCCGGCAGCGGATCCTGGTCGAAGCGGCACTGCAGGGGAGTATGGCTGAGAGAGGGATAGTTGTCGACGCGGACCTGGATTCTGCGGCCGTTGCAGCGGCCGGTCAGGAGCGGCTCGACTGTCGCTGTGCCTTCAATACCGTGGACGGGCAGATGGAATAGACGCCACCAGAGAGGCTGGTCCACCGTTTCGTCATTGCGGGCCAGCCGGGTGGTGTAGATGATTTCATCCCCCTTTTTAACCGCTGCGCTGATTTCGGTGATGACGACGGGGTAGCGGTCTGCGTCCTTGATGATGAGCAGCAGGGGCAGGTCGGCTCCGGGAGCGATGCGGTGGGGAATGTCAAAGAGGATCTCGGGCCGGCGGCGGAAATAGCGGCTGGGCAGCCGGCCGATGCGATAGTGGGTTTCGACATAAAGAAAAAAGCCGATCAATAGCAGGCCGGGCAAATGAGGGTTTGTGAGATCCGGTATGATCATCGGGCCTCCGCCGGGGTCTCTGCAAGAGCGGTGAGGCCGGCCATGATATCGGCCGCCGGCCGCTGATCGAGTCCAGTGAATGTGCGCAGCAGCGGGGCGCGCAGATATTTATCCCGGGCGTACTTGATCTTGGCCGCCATACTCTGCATGAAGAAACGATCTATCCGGTAGGTGAAGGAAGGATCGAAATAGCAATTCAGGACGCAGCCTGAACAGCCAGGCCAGCGACCCTGCCGGCTGCGGTGTTCGCGCACTGCCGGGGTAGCCCGGTGAGCTGCGAGGCCTTTTTCGAGGCCGATGCGGGCCTGCTCGTAATGATAGCAGGGCAGAATAAGCTGGTTCTGTGGAGAGATCACGATGACGCCGTCGACGACACGGCAGCGGGGTTTCTCCGTGCTGTTCCCTCCCCTTTTACGCAGGAGGTGAAAGGCGCGGTTGATGTAGACAAACGGGTGGCGCGTGTACTGTTCTATGAACGCCAGATTCTGCTGTGTTAATTCCCGCTTTCCCGGGTCGGAGAAGAGCGGATTGACGATCAGCATCAGGCCGAGCCGCCGGCAAAAGTCGGCCAGCCGGGGGAGGTGATGGAGATTGCCGGGAAGGGCAGTGAAGATGAGATCGGGTTTTTCGCCGATCTTTCTGGCCAGGTCAATGCTCGTCATTACCTTTTCGAAAACCGGGCGCCCGCGCAGGCGGTCGTGGTCCAGAGCGGTGGAGGCATCGAGCGAAAAGTGAAGGAAATCGACCATTCCGGCCAGTTCGCCGGCGCGTTCGGGATAGAGCAGGGCATTGGTTGTCAGCGTCGTGCGCAGTCCTGCCGAACGGGCGCTCCGGAGCATCCGCGGCAGCTGCGGATGAAGCAGGGGTTCGCCGCCGGTGAAATCGACGAAGCGGAGGCCAAGGCGGGCAGCGTCGCGCAGGTTTTTTTCCACATCCTCGGGGAGGGCGTCATCACCGGCCGGGCGGCGCCAGATATCGCAGAAGCTGCAGTTGCTGTTGCAGCGTTCGGTGATATAATAGTGCAGAAGGAGGGGAGGAATCCAGGCCATGGTGCCTCGGGAATCAGACTTGACCGCGGCTTTGCTTCCCGTGTGCCGGGAAGCTTTGATCTTTCCAGCGGATACGGCGATCGAGAAGTATCAGCAGCGGCAGAAACAGGTTGTAGCTGAAGTAAAAGAATTCAAATGCAGGAAAATGGCGCAGCAGGGCGGTTTTTCCGGTGGCGCGGGTCATTTTCCGGCAGACAGCCAGATCTCCGGCCAGCAGCAGCGCGAGGGCGGCCAGTGCGGCCGGCAGGCAGCAGAAGAGGGCGGCGGCCACTCCGAGATGGGCGAGGAAGCTGGTCACCATCAATAGTTTGCCGAAAGGACGCACCTGTCTGATGCCCAGAGCCCAGCGGCGGCGCTGCTGATAGAGCGCGGAGAGCGAGTTGACCGGGAGGCTGATGACGGCCGTCTCGCTTGCAGCGGTAATGCGCACCCTCCAGCCTGTCCGGCGCGAGATCGCGTTAAGCAAGGCAAAATCCTCGATCAGGCAGTGACCGAGGGCGGGGTACCCTCCGACTTGCTCATAGGCGCGCCGCCGAAAGGCCATATTGTTGCCCATCCAGCTCAGCGGTTTGCCCATGTGGACGGCCGCAGCAGCGACGCCGAGCAGGAAGAGCCAGTCGAGGGCCTGGACGGCCTCAAAGCGTCCGTTTTCTTTCGAGGAGGATTCGAGGAAGGTGAATCCTCCGACCAGCCCGACATTTTCATCGAAGGCGGCGAGGAGATGGCGGATCCATCCAGGGGGGACGCGGCAGTCTGCATCGGTCATGGCGATGATCTCTCCCCGGCAGCTTTTGATGCCCCTGTAGACCGCGCCTGCCTTGCCCGGCAGCTCTTTCTCGTCTCTTTCCAGGCGGATCGCCTGCATCCAGGGGTGGCTGTCGCGGAAACGGCCCAGCAGTGTTGAGGAGCCGTCGCTGGAACCGTCATCGATGAGGAGGATTTCGAGCTTTTCCCGGGGGTAATCGAGGGCGGCCAGGGATTCCAGGCAGTCGATGAGGTGGGGAGCTTCGTTGCGGATGGCGATGATCACGCTCACCATGGGCTCGCCCTGGAGCGGCCCGGCAGGCTGCCCAAAAAGGCGGAGGAGATGGCGATAGAGGAGTGCGACCAGCAGTGCATAGAGGCCGCTTGTGAGAAGAATGATCACGGGCAAGAGCGGTTCCCCTTTGAATAGCTCTTCAGGCGCATGCTCACCTGCTGGCCCTGCGGGCCGAACTGAATCAGCAGGGGAATATTTTCCGGCGGGGGGCCGATAAAGATGGTCAGCATGCCGTCCGGCCGCGCGATGCGGTTGGTGAGCAGATCGGTTTTCCAGGTGCGCGCGGGTCCCTGGCCGCTGTGGCTGAACTGCAGGGTGATCTTGCGCGTTTCGAGACGGCCGCAGGGACTCTCCATCTCGCCGCCGCCGGTGACCTGACCGGCCGCGAGCCAGCTCTGACTTTCGATGTCGAGGGGAAAGGCCACCCTATCGCCCGGAAGGGGAGAGAGCGTGCGCAGCTGGAAGAGCATGGTGAAGAGGTCCATGGCGCCCGGCATCAAGGGCCAGGAGGCCGAAGCGCTGCTCTCGGCGGTGTTCTCCGCCCGGTTATAGCGGATGGAGAGCTGCTGGCTGATATTGCTCTGAGCGATGTTTTTTTCGACGGCGACGGGCAGCCCGGTCTGCGGGTCAATGAGGGTCTGGTAGGTATTATGGATGGAAAAGATCAGGCTGGCCAGCCCCCGGGTGTCGATCCGGGCTTTTATCCGCTGCGGTCTCTCCGGGTAGAAGTGGATGGAGGCCTGAGCCGCGGCCAGGCCTTTGAGAGCGAGAGCGTATTCCGCCCTTTCGTCAAACTCAAGGGTTCGCGCGGCGGAGCTCTCCTGTGCAAAGAGCACCGCATGGGCGCCTGGCAGGAGGAGTCCCAGGGCCAAAAGGGGAATCAGGCGAGCTGTCCGGATGGATAATTTCACCGGCGCCTCCTCTGCATGCGGATGATTTTGCGGCCGTTATTCAGGGCTTCACCTGGCGAGCGCGGATGGACGAGCAGGTAGCGCTGGGTGTAGCAGGTGGTCCAGCAGCCGCGGCAGGTGCGGTACTCCTCCAGGCGCTGGCGATAGAGTTCGCTGGAGAAGATTTCGGCCATGGAGTGGGTGAAGAGATTTCCGATCGCTCCGCCCCAACAGAGATGGAGATCGCCGTTCTCCATGATGGTCGTCCGGGTGGAGAGAAAGCGCGAAGCGACAAAAGGGCAGGGAGTGGTTTCGCCGCGGCTGATGAAAGGGGCGATGCCGCGTATCCATGCGTTCAGGTTGAGAATGTCGGGATTGTTGTCGAGAAAGGCGATCAGTTTATCCAGGCGATCGCCTGGCTGTACAGACAGGTTGTCGTCCTCCCGGGTGGTTTCGGTGAGATGGTGATAGAGCCCGATGGTTGATTTCCAGCCGATTCGTTTGGCGGCTGCGATCAGCTCCGGGACCTGCTCGAGGTTGAGATTGCTGAGGACGATATTGCAGTAGAGGAGAGAGCGGGAGCTGCCGCGCAGGGCCGAGATCATCTCCATATGGCGCAGCACGGTGCTGCTGAAATCTTTGGCCCCGCGCAGGGCGTCGCCGATCTCGCCGAATCCGTCGAGGGAGGTCTGGATATTGATATCATTTTCGAGGCAGATCCGCCCGATGTCGCGGAGCAGCTCGCTTTTGTTATAGAGGCCGGTCACCAGGGTGGTTGCGGCGGGGAAGGTTTTTTTGGACTCGATCAGAATGCCGGGCAGGTCGTGGACCATGGTGGCTTCCCCGCCGGAGATGAACCCGATATAGGCGCCATAGCGGGAGAGTTCCCTGGCGATATGGCGGAACATGTGAATATCCATGCTCGCGGGTTCAGTCTTGCGTTCATAGACCTGGCATTGACGGCAGCGCTGGGTGCAGAGCCTGGTCAGGCGCACCTCGGTGCTGGAATTGAGGGGTCTTTGATGCCAGGCGTGGGTGAGAGCGGTTGGTGATTTCTTAAGCACGGGCAGGATCATAACGCGGCTCCATGTTTGCGGTCCTTCCACCGGAAATTACCGAAGGTGCCGAGCATGCCGACCCAGACGATATAGGGGATTTGCGCAATGAACCAGAGGGGGAACCAGGGGAGCAGATCGGTTCTGCCGTACCGTCGCGCGCTGAGCCACGAGATGGTCCACTCACCGGCCAGCTTGCTGGCGAGTGCGAGGGCAAACAGGCCGGCGTGGGAGTGGAGAAGGAGGGAGAGAGGTACCCCGATGAAAAGGGCGGCGGTGTAGAGATAGACCATGACCAGATAGGCGAAGAAGGGGAGATTGAGAAAGAGCTGAAAGGAACCATTCGAAGCCCATCGTTTGCGTTGATTGACGAGCTCGCTCAGGGTGGGCTGCGGCGCCGAGCTGGCGAAGGCCCCCGGGTGGGAGGCGAAGACCACGCGGCAGGAGGTGTGGCTGCGGATGAGCTGCAGGAGGAGCACATCATCTCCGGAGACGCGATGAGCGACGCGGCTGTAGCCGCCGACGGCGAGAAAGGCTGCGCGGCGGTAGGCAAGATTCTGACCCGAAGCGGAGAACGGGAGTCCCAGGTTGCAGCTGCCTTCGGCCACGCCCATGAGCGGGATAAAATCCATGGCCTGCAGGCGTTCAATCAGATTCTGTTTTTCTCCGCGGCGGCCGTATTGGGAAAAACCGATGACGAAACCGACCTCAGGCAGGAAGTATCTGACCATGCTCCGTGCCCACTCAGGGCCGAGCCGGCAGTCCGCGTCGGTGGCCAGGATGATCTCTCCCCGGGCCTGGCTGACCGCCTGCTGCAGGGCATATTTTTTGGGGCTAAAGCCGGCAGGGCATTGGCTGATGGAGAGCAGGCGGATGGAGGCTGATCCGGCCATGCGCTCGTGGACGATAGCGGCGGTGCGGTCGGTCGAGCCGTCATCCGCGATGATGATTTCATAAAGATGGCCGGGGTAGTCCTGGCGGGAGAGGTCGTCGAGCAGTGCGCCGATATGTTTCTCCTCATTGCGGGCGGCGACGACGACAGTGATAGCCGGGAGGCCGGTGAAACCGGGGGAGGCGGGCCTGCGCAGGCCAATGAGAAAAAGGGCGATGGTTACAAGATAGAGCGCGGCCAGCGAAAGGGTCAGCCATGCGAAGAGGGTCAGGGCGAACATGCGGATTCTCTACCTATTCAACGGATTGGCGTGTGCGGCGGTCTCTTTCCAGCGCACCCGGGTGAGCGGGCCGAGCGCCCCGAACAGGACCACATAGAGTACGTGAGCCACCTCCGCCTGCGGGAAGGTGGCCAGGGTCTGCAGACGCTGCATGGGCCGGGCGAAGCGGATCAGGAGAAGCAGTTCAGCGGCGGCCTTGCCGGTCCATGCGGCCCATACCCAGAGAAAGAGGGCGGGGCTGAAGAGGCTGCTGATCGCGCAGACGAGCAGGAGCAGGTTAAAGAGCCAGGCCAGGGCGAGGATGCAGCTCATCTTCCAGCCGTAATAGAATCCCTTGGAGGCATGGCGGAGGCGCTGGCGGAGGAAGGCCTTGCCGCTGTCGAGGAGGCGCGTCGGCACGATCGCCCCCGGATCCAGGGCGTAGACGATCCGCCAGCTGGTCCGATCCAGCACCTGTTTGAGGAAGAGGTCATCGTCACCGGAGACGAATCCGGCGATAGGTTCAAAACCGTTGACCTGGAGCCAGACGCTCTTCCTGTAACCGAGGTTGCGGCCGGTGCAGGTGGCAGGTCTTCCCAACCCCGTAGTGCCGGCGGCGAGTGCGGCGAGGGAGAGCGACTCGAGGGCGAGGAAGCGCTGGCCGAGGGTGGTTGGCTGCGGGATCTCATAGGGGGAATAGCCAACCACCATCCCGACCTCCTGGTGAAAAGCGGCGCGCAGGGTGGAGATCCAAGAGGAAGGCGGCTGACAATCGGCATCGGTGAAGAGGAGGATTTCACCCCGGGCGGATGTGATGCCCTGAGTGAGGGCATGTTTCTTGGGCGAGACCACCCCTTCGCGTCCCTGGCTGTGGATCAGGCGGATGGTGCTGCGCGGGTTGGCGTTGATCCATTTTTCAATCTTTTCCGCAGTGCCATCGGTCGAAGCGTCATCGACGAGGATGATTTCGTGCTGCTCTCGCGGATAATCCTGGCGGCCAAGCGATTCCAGAAGGGCGGTGATATGGCCGGCCTCGTTGCGTGCGGCGACAATGACCGATATGAAGGGGAGGGGGTCGCCGGCAGCTGCCGGCTGCGGGAGGCGGTTGATGCCGCGGGAGATGATGAGCAGAGCGGCCATATAGAAAAGTGTGAGAATGAGCAGGAGAGCGATCATCTTGGTCCGTTAATAGTTATAGGCGATTTCGAAACGGGCGAGGTGATCGTCGCCGGCGAGGTCCTGAACACGGCCGGCATTGCGGATATGGGCATAGGTGTAGGCGACCGAAACGAAGAGGTCGCGCCGGACCTGCTGTTGAACGCGGAGGCCGGCCAGATAGCGCTTCTCGACTGTACCCCCGAGGAACTGCTTGACGGTGCCCTTCGCCGGCCGGGCCCGGGTATCGGCCTCTCCTTCCCCCTTGCGAATGCGCTCGAGGTTGGCCTCGAGGCGGAGATCGCGGCCGATCTGATAGCCCGCCTGCAGCCAGGCCGAGTCCGAGTTGGGGCCGAGCCAATGGCCGATGGTCTTGTCGTAATGGGTGTAGATATTCAGGGAATCGTGATGGGCATAGACGAAGGGCTCGACGCGGCTGTATTCGAGGCGAAGGTCGAGGTCTCTGGCTCCGAGCGGGTCGCTCCAGAGCAGGCCGGTCATAAGGGCAAATTTGTTGCCGAAGTAGCGGGTGAGGCTCTCGGTCGAGGTCATGTCATCGATAAAGTATTCGGCGTAGAGGCGTGTCCCGCGCAAAAGGGTGCAGCTGACGTTGAGGAAGAGGGTGTTATTGTCGCGATCGCCGAGATGGTGTTCCGCCACATGGTAGAGCATGAGGGGATTGAGGTAGGACATTTCGATGTCGCGGTTGCCATAGATCACGCTCTCGCCGGCGCCGATCTGGAGTCCGGGCAGAGGGAGAAAATCGATCCGGTGTGCGGCCAGATATTTGGCACCGAGCGGCGTGCGCAACCAGATATGGGCGCTGCTGAAGGCGAATTTGCGGAAGCGGCTGGCCAGGCGGATCATATCGGCCGGCGGCATGTTGCGCGTCAGGGCGAGGCCGCTGTGGGAACCGGGTCCCCAGTCGATCTCATCCCGGCCGATCTGGACGCGCAGCCAGGGTTTTTCCCAGACGAAATAGGCGAGGGCGCGGTCCCGGAAGAGATTGGGTCCGGAGATGACGACCGGGGAGCCTTTGGAGACGTCAAAATTCTCGTCCTGGTCTCCGGCGATTTTTTCTCCGCGGGTGAGCGCATTGCGGGCGTCGGCGTAGAATCCGAGGGTGTTTCCGAGCCGGCCGCGGAGGATAGCACCGAGGGTGCCTTCAGCGAGCAGCTCGGGCGAGTCATAGCGCGCGCCGCGATTGGAGATGACGCTGAGGCGGCTGTAGAGATCGATGAAGGCCTGATTTGGGCCCTCCGACCAGCGGGTGGCATGCTGTTCTCTGCGCGCGGGCAGGGCGTCTTCCCCCAGTGCAGCGAGTTCGTCGGCGAAATCGCCTTTGAGCTGATCGAGCAGCCTGAGGTCGGTGGTGCTCAAGGCAGAGGGATTTTGAGCAACGTTTTTGTCGATCTCGCTGATGATCCGCGCCACCTGAATGCGGTTGAGGGGCCGGTCGAGGAGGGCAAGGCTGTGGAAGAGCTGTTTGGCTTCCATGCGCTCGAGGAAGCCATAGCCCCAGTAATCGAGCGGCAGATGCACGCTCTGGGCCATGGCCGCAAATGCGGTGAGTCCGGTCAGAAGTAGGGCGGTCTTGATTTTCATCGGGTTTTTTCTCTTGAAGCTTGTGGGCCGGAGGGCTGTCCGCTCTGCCAGTGTCTGTTGTAGAATATATCAATATTGCGGATGAATTCAAACCCTTTTCATCCGGCGCCCTGTTCGAGCCGGCCCTTGCGATAGGTTCGGCCTTTCCATTCGAAGCGGCCGAACTGGCTGATGAGGCCGATGACCGGAATGTAGGTGAGATGGAGCAGGGAGGCGAGGATAAATCCGGGCCAGCTCCAGCTGCGGCGCACCATGCGTACCCCTTTGCGCAGGAGGAGATAGTCGCAGGCCATCTTGATGAGGATGGCGAGGAGAGGTATCCAGAGGGGATAGGAGAGGAGCAGGGCCAGGGGCAGGCTGACCAGGAGGGCGAGATAATAGACAAACGCTGAGCCCTCGATCAGTTTGATCCATGCGGGATAAAAGGCGGACTTGGAGCTCCAGCGGATGCGCTGCCGGAAAAAATCGGGCCACGACTTGCAGGGGAGGGTGGTGACTGCACTCTCGGGATCGGTATTGAAGAGGATCCTGCCGTCGCCGCGGGCGTGCAGTTTTTGCAGCAGGAGGTCATCATCCCCCGACCCCATGTAAGCAAA
The DNA here is from genome assembly GCA_035388125.1 of bacterium. Taxonomy (GTDB): domain Bacteria; phylum Zhuqueibacterota; class Zhuqueibacteria; order Residuimicrobiales; family Residuimicrobiaceae; genus JAKPUX01. The sequence continues at coordinate 83,849 of DAOOPF010000001.1, forward strand.
GCCCTCGTAGCCGCCGATCTTTTGAAAGGTGCGGCGGCGGAAGGCCAAATTGGCCCCGTTGGCGAGGAAGGGCTTTTCCCAGCCGATGGCGGCCGCGCCGATGAGCTGCAGGGCCAGGGCATCAAGGAATTCGATCTGGGCGGGAAGGCTTTTTTCTTCAGGGATCAGCACCCAGGAAGCGGCAGCGGCGACATCACCGGCAAAGGGGGCGCTCATTTTTTCAACCCAGCCGGAGGGAGCGGCGCAGTCCGCATCGAGGGTGAGGATGATCTCTCCCGAAGCCGCCGCGATGCCGGCGGCGAGGGCCGCTTTTTTGGGGGCAATGGCGCTGCCATAGGAGGGGGCGGCAATGACCCTGATCGCGGGAAATTTGGCGGCGACACCCTCGGCAACACTCCTGGTCTGGTCCCGGGAGTGGTCATCCACGACGATGATTTCCAGACTCCCGCGCGGATGGCTCTGTTTCAGGAGCGTTCCGAGAGTAAAGGGGATGTTCTGCTCCTCATCGCGCGCGGCAATGATCACGGAGACCTTTTTCACGATTTCGTCAGCCCAGGGCATCCGGATCCGGCGCAGGCCCCGCAGGATCCAGAAGATGAACAGACCGTAGGCGATAGAGAGGAGCAGGTAGATGAGGGCGGGGATCATGGCGGACCTCAGATTCTTCCGGAGTGAGCCTTGCGGGCGGCGGCGTCCCGGCGCAGCAGCAGGACCAGCCCGGCGAGCGCGGGCAGCAGTACATTAATAAAGAAGAGCAGAAGGGAGCCGTCAAAGGCGGCGGCCCGGGGAACTCCCAGTTCGCCCAGGAAGTAGATGGCGGCGCTCTCGCGCACACCGAGATCGCCGATGGAGATGGGGAGCATGGTCTTCACCCAGAGGGTGGCCATCAGCGCCTGCAATCCTCTGAAGAAAGGCAGGGGAGCGAAGGCGCGGATGAGGAGATAGAACTGGAGGAGATAGGTGAATACCTGACCCAGTGCCAGCAGGGAGATCCTGACGGCGAGGCGGGGCGGGACCTGCTCGAGGCTGGCGACGATCTGGGTGAGCTTGCGTCGGTGTTCCCAGAGTTTGCGGAATTTTTTCAGAATCCCGGCCAGAAAAGGCGGATGGAGCAGCAGGAGGAAGAGCAGCGCGAAAAAGGCGAGGGCGATGATCAGCAGGGGCATCCAGACCAGAAGCTCAACCTGCCTTTTCAGAAAGGGGACCATGCCGACAAGGCCAAGGAAAAGCAGCGTCATAAAGGCGTAGCTCTTGTCCAGCAACGTGAGGCCGAGCAGCTTGGGCCAGTCGGTTCCGGCAATGAAAAAGGCGCGGCCGAATTCGCCCACGCGGCCGGGTGTGATGAATCCCAGGGTGATACCCGAAAGCAGCGAGGAGAGGATCTGCCGTTTCCGGGCCAGCGGCTGGACCTGGCGGACGAGCATCTCCCAGCGCCGGAACTGAAAGAAGAGATTGAGCGCCAGCAGCAGCACGGCCGGGATGATCCAGACGAAGCGGGCTTCGAGCAGGGCGGTTTTCAGCTCTTTGAAGCTGATATGCCGCACCAGCATCGTCAGGACGATGACGGCGATAACCGCCTTGAAGAGAAGCAGGGCGCGCTTATGACGGGTATATTTTGAGGCCATCGGTGCAGTTCTGACAAATTTGCGGGGCATTGGCGGAGTACTGCCGGCGGCGAAACTGCCGGTAGGGCTCGCCGTGAAAGAGCTCTTTGAGCGGCTCCGAGGCATGTCCGAGGAGATGAGAGCCGTCTTTATCAAAACAGCATGGGACGACATTTCCATCCCAATGGATCACGGAGGAGTACCACAGCCGCTGGCAGGGGCGTGCGGATTTTTCCTTGCGGAGCCAGCGGCCTTCCAGCTGCCGGTACCGCCGATAGCGGTCCGCTGACGGGAGGATCTCCTCCGCCCGGTCAACGGAACGGAGATAGAGTGATTTGATCAGCACGTGGTCAGCGCCCCATTGGGCGGCTGCGGCGTGCAGCTGCGCAAGCTCGTGTTCGTTGTGGCGCATGACGACGAACTGGAGAAAGAGGCGGGGAGTTCGCTTGCCCAGAGCGCGCCGGGCTTCCCGGAGGCAAGCGAGGCCGCTTTGCACCTTCTCCAGGCTGCCGCCGCGGCGATAGACTTCATAAGTGGACTGGGTGAGGCCGTCCGCGGAGATGATGAGAGCGTCGAGGCCGCAGGCGGCGATTTCGCGCGCATAGGCCTTGTCGGCCAGGCGCTGGCCGTTGGTGCTGCTCACCACGCAGAGTCCCTGTTTTTTGGCCAGGCGCACCATTTCCGGAAAGTGCGGATGGAGGAGGGGTTCGCCCTGGTCGTAGAGGAGCAGATAGAGGAGATGGTCGCGGTTGAGTTCGAGAATGGTGCGGTAGAGTCCCATATCGATACAGCCGGAGGACCGCGTCAGTGCGCCGGCTCCGGTCTCACAGTGGGGGCACTGCAGGTCGCATAGGTTGGTCGGTTCCACACTGAGCACAAAGGGGGCTCCTAAGGCGAGGGGGCGGCGCGAGATACGGCCGCCGGCTCCACCGGCGAAGGCCAGCAGGAGGTTGAGGGCGCGGCGCGCTGTAAGGGCGCTCAGCAGGGATGTGAGCGGGATCTCTTTCAATCTTCCACCCTGGCCAGGATAAAAAAGGTGGGCATCAGCCAGCGGTTGCGCACGCCCCTGGAATCGCTGACCATTCTGTCCAGGCCGCGCTCCCAGCCGCGGGCTTTGATCGCCTGGAAAAGTCGCAAATGACCGGGCCGGTTCCAGAGGCCGCGGGGATTGGCCATCGCCGCGGCAAAGAGGGTGTGGTGGATGAAGCGCCAGGAAAAGCCGTTGTCGCGGAGGAGGGTCTCCACTGCGTTAAGGGAGAGAAGCTGTGGAAAGTCGGCTTTATCCGGCCGGTGCCAGCGCAGCCAGCCCGAGACGATGCGGCGGACCGCCCTGCGGTTGAGCAGGGAGACGCCGGGCAATCCGTAGTGGGGATCGCACAGGGCATTGAAGAGTGACCAGCGGTTGGGCGTAGCGATGAGGGCCAAGCCGCCAGGTTTGAGGGCGGCGCGGATCTTTTTCAGTGCAGCGGCCGGGTCCGGGAGGTGTTCGAGCACATCCCAGAGAATCACGCCGTCGTTGGGGATATCGCATGACCATGCGGTCAGGTCCGCGCAGAAATAGCGGATGTGCAGATCTTTATCAGCCAGACCTGCCGGGGTGGTGGGGTGAAGGTCGACGGCAGTGACAATAGCGCCGGCCTCAGCCAGGGCTCTGGCGGCCCCGCCGCTGCCGCATCCGGCATCGAGGATACGGCTTCCTGACAGGGGCAGCCATTTTTCCAGCAGCCGGGCGACCAGGCGGCCCCGGTCGAGCGCCCAGCTGTCATAGTTGCCCCAGAGGCGTTCATGGCTGTTCACGGGGTTTTCCAGGAGATCTCCTCTCCCCGCCGGGGGAATGCGATGAGGTGATAGAGGGGGTAGAGCAGCTCCCAGACGAGAAATCCGGACAGAGTGAAAGAGCGGCGCAGCCGGGCGCTCCAGAAGAGGAGGAGGAGACCGTCGAGGAGAAATTTCGCCGGCAGGAGCAGAAGGAGCGGCCGATGGATGAGGCCGGCCAGGGGGGCTGACCAGAGGAGCATATTGGCGCCGTGATAGAGGCCATAACCGAAGCGGGCTGTGAGGTCATAATGGATGCCGGCGGAGAGGTGGCGGCGTTTTTGTCTGATGAAGGCGCGCCATCCGGAGGGCCCCTGTGCCGGAACGGCGGTGTGGGGAGCGAGGGCATAGGTAAGGCGATGACTTACAGAGCGGGCAATGGCCTGAAGGAGAAAATCGTCGTCCCCGGAGAGGGTGTCGGGCAGGGCGGCATAGCCGCCGATCTCCTGCAGGGTCTGTTTGCGGCAGGCGAGGTTGCGGCCGCTGCAGGTGATGCCGCGGTGATGGCCGATCCCCCCTGCCGCGACCAGGGCGGCGGCGAGGGTGTCCACCTGGAGGAAAGCGCGCCAGATTGGCGTCGAGGCCGGGGCCACGAGCGGGGAAAAGCCGGCGCAGAGGCTGGTTTCGTGCGTCATGGCGGCGGCCATTCCCGCCAGCCAGCGCGGTGGCGGGGTGCAGTCGGCGTCAGTGAAGAGAAGCAACTCCCCGCGGGCCTGGCGGAAGGCGGTCTCCAGAGCCCCCTTTTTGCTGCTTTTCCATCGCCGGATGAACCGGTTGCCGGCCGCATGCCAGCCGGGGTGTTGTTCAACGGCCGCGCGCGCGATGGCGGGGGTCCGGTCAACAGACTGGTCGTCGATGATGAAAAGTTCCCACTCGCCCTCATATTCCTGACCGCTCAGAGCCTCGAGGCAGACCTCAAGGTGTTCAGCCTCGTCGCGCGCCGCCACGATGATGCTGACTGCCGGGTGGGACGCGGGGGCTGCAGCCGGGCGGGGCAGCCGGATCAAGCCGGCTGCGAGCCAGAAAAGGATTAACGCGTAAGCTGCGAAGACTATTGAGGCTAGTGCGATCATTAGGGGCAAATTATCCATAATTGCGGAAACAAGCAAGGGATTTTCCCGGCGGTGTGCCGCCGGTCACAACCGGAAAATGATGAAAAGCGTTGATTGATGAGCAAGATTTGCTTATTTTACACTAAATCGAACCATCAATCGGGATGGAGCAGAGATGGCCAATAAACGGGACAAGCTGTCGGATTATCTCAGGAAAGCACTGTGGATATTGTCGGCTCTCGCCCTGATCATCATCATGGTTGCGGGCATAAAGTATGCCTACAACAGGCGATATATCCGCAAAATCGATGAGCTCGAGCAGGTGATCAAGGGTATGCACTCCACAATGAGCGTTGAAAGCGTGCGCCAGTACAACATCCAGCGCATCATCGCCATCGTCAGCCAGTACAACCAGATCATGCCCACCCATCTCAAGTATGAGATCGCGCAGGAGATCTATGATGCCTGCACCAACTACACCAGTCTGGACCCCGATCTGCTCTGCGCCGTGATCACCAAAGAGACCAATGGCACATGGAATCCGGAGTATATCTCGGATTATGGTGCCATGGGGCTGATGCAGATGACCCCTACGGTCGGATCGTTCATTGCGCGTTCGGAGCATCTGAACTGGATCGCGCCGGACGAGGTGCTGCTTAATCCGGTCTACAATATCCGCATCGGCGCCCGCTATCTCTCCGCCTTGATCGACGCCTATGATGTGGACGGAGCACTGGTGGCGCGCAGCCTCGGCGAGCGCCGGGCTGCGATGTGGGTGAAGAGCGGGCGGAGCAACGCCCTGCTGCCACGGGACACGATCACCTATCTCTCTGATATGCTGAAGCAGTACGACCTGATGAAGGGGTTCAAGATCTAGTCCTGCTGGTCGAGCCAGATCGAGGTAAAAAGCACCACCCAGATGAACCGGTAGGCGTCGTAGCTCAGGCGCTGGCCCTTTTCTATCATCCCCACCATTTTTTTCACCACCGGTTTATGCAAATATTCGAGCAGGGGATTGGTTTCGTTGAGGACGACTCTGTGCAGATAGTCCCGCATGACCGGCTGTCTGACCATGCGGGCGAGGGGTGGATCGAATCCCTGTTTGGGACGGTAGATCAGGTCGGGCGGCACGCTGCGTGTTACCATCTTCTTAAGAAGGGATTTACTCTCTCCGTTGGCGCAGCGCACGTGGTGGGGCAGGGAGAAGCTCAGTTCGAGCACCTCCCTGGCCATAAAGGGATTGACCGGTCGCAGGCCGTGCATGCGGTAGAGATCGGTGGACTTGGCGCAGACAGTGCCGATGGAAAAATGGAGCAGATTGACCAGGCAGGATTGGTCGTTGGCATCGAGTCCCTCCCCGAGGGCCTGGTAATGGAGCTGTATCGCCCGGTCAAGTTCGCTCCGAGCCGGTGCCGGAATGGTGTAGGCGATGGCATCGAGGGCGTTGATGGCCATGATCTGGGCCTGGTGCCGCGGCATTTGCCAACGTTTGCGCAGTATATTGGTCATGGTGCCCGCCGGGCTCTCTTTTTTCCACAGCCCCATCCCTTTGTAGGCCGCTGAAGCAGCCCCTCTCACGATCGCGGGCATATTCTCCGCCCATCCCCACTTTTTATCCTGCAGCTTGGCGCCGAAGGTCTGATCGGGGCCCACCCCTTCGATGACCGTGGACACCGAGCCAAATCGGGGCAGGATGGCGTGGATCATCAGATTGACAGGGATGGCGGAGGAGTCTCCGAAGGGGAAGGAGAACTCCCGGCCGATGCGGGCCAGCATCCCGGGGAACTCCTCCTCATGATAGGTGAACTGTTCGATGGGCAGGCCGAGAAGCGCAGCCATGTCAAGCGCCAGTTGGGCTTCGGTGTCGTCAGGCCCGAAAGAGAAATTGATCAGCTGGACCTCTCTGTGCCCGAGTGCTGCGAAGCGGGCGGCGAGGAGGGTCGAGTCGACACCGCCGCTGAAGAAGAGGAGCGCGGGTGTGGGCAGATTCTGCAGGTTTTCATCCAGCCGTTCCTGGAATCTGCGCAGGGCCTCCTCTTCGCTGATATGACCCATCTCAGCCCGGCCATCAGCGCGGGCCGGGAAAAAGAAGGGGCTAAAAGCGGTTTTGGTTTCGCCGGCGCGCCCGATGAGCTGATGGCCATTGGGGATGCGTTCGATGCCCGAGTAGAGTGACAGGGCCGGGGGAATGGCGCGAAATTGCAAAAGCGCAAAGACCGCGGCGGGGTTCAGCGGACACGGTTTCCAGCGCCGCAGCAGACGGAGATCATTGGCCATCACCAGGCCGCAATGGTCTACGGCGATATAGCATTGCTCCGGCGCGGTTGGTGGCACCGCGATGCGCAGGGCGCCGGTTGAAAAATTAAAGCTGATGAGGGGGCTGTCCGGATAGGTGAAGGGCCCGGATTTTTGCGCCCGTCCGATCTCTGCAGTCAGGGCTGCCTCGTCCGCCAGGCCGGTATCGGTTGAACAACTCCACTCTTCCGGCGTTTTCCTGATCGGCCAAAAGCCGGGCTCCGCGGATGGCGTGAGCCAGGCCGCGGAGAAAATATCTTCCTCACTGCAAGGGCGGGATTCCACATGCACGAACAGGCCGAGCCACCGGGCATGGTCAGTCAAGGCGGCTTGCCACTGCGCGTTATTCCCTTTTTTCCCCAAATAACAGCTGAAAAACATGATCAGGCTCCGGGTGGGTGAACGGGAGTGATCCCGTGTTACTGATTAGGGCTTGGTTTCTGCGTCCGCGTCATTCCGGCGCCCGCTCCCCTTGTCGTTTCCCGAACGGAGAAAGCCCGCGAGATCCCGCAGGAGGGGGCGCGCCGCAGCGAAGAGCACTGCCAGATAGACAACGGCGGCGAAGAAGAGTCCGGCGACAAAAAGAAAGAGGGTGTTGGCGGAAATCAGCGGCAGCAGATACGTTTTGGCCAGAAGGGTCAGCAGGACCATGGTCCCGCCGGCCACTGCGGCCGGAGCGATGGAGAGATAAAACTCGCGGTCCCCCAGACGGATGATGCGGTCCGAGATGGTCTGCACCAGCGGAAAGGTGAGCACCAGAAGCAGGGAGATGCCCGCGGCCGCTCCTGCAAGGCTCAGCCGCGCGCCGAAATAGATGCAGGCCGCGAGGGGCAAAATATAGGCGAGGTTCCATTTCAGCTCGACGTCCGGCCGGCCAAGCGCCATCAGGGCCGGCCAGCGGATGACTCCCACTGATTTGGCGAGCCCCATCGGTACCAGGATGATCAGGGGCGTGGCCATCGGCATCCATTTGGCCCCCATGAAGAGGGTGATGAATTCCCGCGCAAAGAGGGCCAGTCCGAGGAGCAGGGGGAAAATAATCAGGGAGAGTACGGCCGAGGCTTTGAGAAAGCCCTTGCGCAGTTTTTTCATGTCATCCTGGATGGCCGAGAAGGCGGGAAAGGCGACCTTGGAGACAACGCCCGAGAGCCGCTGCACCGGCATCTTGACCAGGTTGAGGGCGAGGGTGTAGTACCCGAGGGCTTCAGTGCCCAGCATGCGGCCGATGATGACGACGTCCATATTGGTGACGGCGTAGGAGACGACATCATTGCCGAGAACATTGGCGCTGAAAGAGAAGAGCTCTTTGAACTGACGCCACGAGAAGAAAAAGCGGGGGCGCCAGCGGCAGTAGATCCAGACCAGGAAGACGTTGACGCCGTCGCGCACCAGAGCGCCAATGACCAGACTCCAGACCCCGAAACGCATCAAGGCGAGAGTGATGGAGACGATGCCGCTGGCCACTGAGGAGACGACCTCCATCACGGCGAGTTTTTTGAATTCGAGATCCTTGTTCAGAATCGATTTCTGGACAATACCCAAAGAGCCGATGACAAACCCCGCCGCCTGCACTGCCACCACCGGCTGGACGAGGGGATTCCTGAAAAAGAGGGCCATGGGGTAAGAGGCGAGAATGGTCGCGCTAAAAAGGAGAAAACTGAAGGCGATTCCGCCCCAGAAGACCGAGGAGAGGTGTTCCTGGCTGAGGGAGCTTTTTTGAATGATTGCTGTACCGAGGCCGCGGTCGTTGACCATGGAGATGGCCACGGTGACGATGGCGGCCATACCGACGATGCCAAAGTCCTCCGGAGAGAGCAGGCGCGCCAGGACCAGCATGAGAAGGAAAAGGACGATCTGCATGCTTGCCTTGGCGATGCCCGTCCAGAGAACACCGTGGATAGCCTTTTGTTTTATGGACATGCACATTCCTTGTGAGTCGGCCTGCTGCAATCGGGCCCGGGTGGTGCCAGGTTTCTAATAGTATAGGTGCGTGCCCTTCAATTTGCGGAGGGTATGGTGCGGCTATTCGACGACGAGTGTGGCGCAGCTGCGGATGAAGGGCATGGCCAGATAACGCGCATCGAAGGATTCCGGGGATGGTCCAAGAGCTGTGAGCAGCGGTTCCGGGAGGCCGCTCTGGCGGATGATGATGTAGGGAATCACCGTATAGCGGCCCGCGGCCAGCATGCCGGCCGGGAGGATGCAGTCGCATCTGTAGGAGAGCGGGTCCAGCGGGGCGGGAAGAAAATTGAGGGGCCGGGCATGATCCGGGTAGGGTACGACCGGGTAGACAGATTCGGGACTGGTCTGGCTTTGCAGGAGAAAGCCGTTGAGCAGTACCTGCTGTTTCAGGACGATGGTGGGGAGGCCGCAGGAAACGGAGCTTTCGAGACCCTGGAGATCCAGATGTACAACGACCAGGGTGTCGGCAGCGCGGGTGATGAAGGCGGGCACGATGCGGGTGCCGATGGTAACCAGTTTGGTCAGCAGAATTTCCTCGATTATCTTGCCCTTGCTGTCGATACCGCCGGTGCCGGGCTGGATCATGCCGGCGCGGAGAAAGATTTTGCGGGAGGCCAGGCGGTAATTGGCCATATAGAAATAGAGCGCATACTCGCCGGTCAGACCGCCACCCGGCTGGGCGGACGCGGAGGGCAGCACAAGTTTGAAGGTGCCGGTCGGTTCACAGCGAGTGGTGAGGTTGAGGGCCTCCAGCCAGATGAAGGTTCCGGCGGGTGAACTGCCGTCGTTGAGACGCACCTGACCGCTCAGCATCCGGTTGACCGGCGTGATTTTGTCGTCGTCCGAGAAGGGATTTTCGGTGCAGGCGCAACCGGCGGCCAGCGCAGCGGCGAGGATGAAAAGTAGCGGTTTCAGGTTATTGGCAGACATGTTGGGATGCCCTCAATATTGCAGACCCAGGGTCAGATAGAAGCGGCGGTCGCGCAGAGCCAGTCCCGAGAGTTCTTCGTCATCGCCGGCCAGAAGGTTGCGGGCGCTCACGCTGGTGAGGAGTTCAAAGCGGGAGAGCGGAATGCTCTTGCTGAGGTGGAGGTCCAGATCGGTGCGGCCGGGCAGGGTGATTTCAGCAAAGTCATTGACATCCAGCCGGCTCCAGCCCACCTGCTCGCTCTCCCGGAAGAGGAAGGTGTCGAAAGCGAAGCCGGCATGATCGATGCGCAGCTCCAGGGTAACCTTGCTCTCCGACTTGAAGGGAAAGGCCGCTTTTTCCGGGATGGCATAGCGGGCGAGTCCGAGAGCCGCCGTGATCTTTTTCCTGGCGAGAAAGGTGGTCATTTTGCCTTCGTAGCCGGTGATTTGGGCATCCGCAAGGGTCTCGTAAAAGGCGAAGGTGTAGCCGCGGCTGTAATAGGGCCTGAGTTTGGTGTCGTAATAGGTCCGGAAGATATTGGCTTCGACCCGCCAGCCGTAAAGGGAGGGGATGTCGCGGAGATCCCGGGTGAATTCAAAGCCGATTTCGGAAGTGCGGTTTCTCTCCGGTTCGAGGCTTTTGGCGGCGGCAGTGAAGTAGGGGGCACTGATTTGCTGCAGGATGGTGGGGAATTTGACGTTGCTGCCGTAGTTGAGATAGCCATTGAAAAGCCAGTCCGGGCCTTTGCCAGCCAGATTGGCTGATATCTTGGCGGTGGTCTCCTGCCAGGTTTTTGGGGTGTAGGCGAGGGCGCCGGTGCTTGCGGAGGCGTTGAGATTCCGGGGTGTACCCTCCTTGAGCAGGTCATGGCGCAGGCTGAAATCGATGTGGGCGGCCGGGAAGGCGGGGGAACCGCTCGCCAGCCGGCTCTTGGCGATGAGCACAGCGCCATGGTGCCGGCGGTCGAACCCGGCTGAGAGATAATCCATAAGGGCGTTCTGCTGGTAGCCGCGGTATTCTCCCAGCTCCACATCGGTTTTTTCGAACTGGTAGTTGAAAAGCAGCTCGCTGGCACCGAAGGTGATGGAATTGCCGAGGCTGGCGGTCAGACTATGGTCGTGGTAGAGGCGCCGGGCCGGAGCGGCCCGTACAATGTATTCCTGCTCCTGTTTGAGGTGGTGCCAGGCGACCATGGTCTGCAGATGGCGCAGAACGGAGATCCCTCCTTCAAACCGCAACGCCGCAACCTGGTTAAGATCGGCGAGCTTTTCCATCTCCCCGGGGTTTTCGAAGCGGGAATCGGAACTGATCAGGGTGCCGGTGAGAAGGTTTGGCACACCGCCGCGGGACGGCAGCTCGTAGAGCAGGTCGGCGGTATGGTGGGTGGAACGATTTTCCATCTCCGCGCGGGCGCCGGCTTCTTCATACTGACGCCGCAGGGCTCCCTGTTTGAAGCGGTAGGCTGTGTGCAGCCGCCCGGCCGGGAGGTAGGCCTGAACGCCCCACTGTCCCGAGTTGTAGGTGCCGAAACGCTGCTGGAGGCGCAGGTGGTAGTCCTGCTTCACCTTGCTGACGATGTTGATAGCGCCGGCGAGCGCGTCCGAGCCGAAGAGGGAGGTATGGCTTCCCTTGACGACCTCCATGCGGTCCACATCCTCGAGATCGATGAGGGAGAGGTCAAAAATGTTATCGACGGCGCTGTTGAGCCGGATGCCGTTGTAGAGGACCACCACCTCGTCAGCATTGCCGCCGCGGATGGCCACGGTTTTTTTGCCATCGAGCTGTTCCTCGACCTGAACGCTGTGGTCTGTGCGCAGGAAATCGCCGGCGTCCATATAACCGCGCAGCTGGAGAGCGGCAGCGTTAAAGATGGATACGGCTTGGGGCAGGTCTCTCGAGAGCTGCAGTCCGCCGCCGCTGGCCTGAATTTCGACGTCGGCTATGGGGATCACCCGGGGCTGGAGGAGGATGGTGCCACTCCGGGTTTCGTGCAGCTTCAACTCGGTGGGAAGATAGGCGACGTGCTGGAAAACGAGGAGGGTTTCGTCTGCAGGCTCGGGGATGGAGAGCGTGAAGCGTCCGGCAAAATCGCTGGTGGTCCCGATCTGCGTTCCCTTGACGAAGATGTTGGCGAAGGGGATCTCGTTGCGGGTATTGACATCGAGCACGCGGCCTTTGATAATTACCGGCTGGCACCAGGCGGAATGGCTGGCAAGCCCAAGCCATATAAGTACATGCAGCGGTTTCATAGGGCCTCAAGATCTCACGATTTATGTAGAGCAACGCAGCGTGTCAGGGCAGGGGTCTATTTCAGCAGGAAGCTGAACCGCGAGCCTTTGTCGATTTCACTCTGTGCCTCAATTCGGCTGCCATGGGCCTCGACGATGTGTTTGACGATGGCCAGTCCCAGGCCGGTGCCGCCGACGGCGCGTGAGCGTTCCTTGTCCACCCGGTAGAAGCGCTCGAAAATGCGGGAGAGATGTTCCTGAGGGATGCCGCGGCCGGTATCGGCCACATAAATTTCGATCTGTTCGCCTGCACGGCGGCAGCCGATCTCCACTTTGCCCCCCTGGAGGTTATATTTGATGGCGTTTTCCGCCAGGTTGGTGATCGCCTGTGTCAGGCGATCGGGGTCGCCGTTGGCGGTCAGTTTCTCGTCCGCGGCGGCGCATGCAAGCGAGAGTGTAACGCCGTAGTAATTGGCTTTGCTCTGCATCTCCTCGACGACTCTGGCGAGCAGGGCCTTGACATCAAAGGGGCGGAAAATCAGTTTCATCTCACCCGACTCGATCCGGCTGATGTCGATCAGATCAGTGAGCAGATTATTGAGCCGTCCTGCCTGCTGATAGGCCCGGTTTATAAACTCTTTTTGCTGTTCAGGGGTGTCAAATTTGGAGTTGAGCAGGGTTTCGAGATAGCCCTGCAGGGTGAATATCGGTGTGCGCAGTTCATGCGAGACGTTACCGAGGAATTGGCTGCGTACCTGTTCGAGTTTACGCAGCTGCACCAGATCGACGCGCAGCTTGCCGAGCATCTGATTGAGCAGTTCGGCCAGCTCGCCGATTTCATCGTTGCTTTTATGCTGAAAGTTAGCTTCCAGATCACCACGTTTGACCTTTTCGGCGACAGCGGCGAGTTTCTGGATGGGATAGGAGAGCCGGCCGGCCAGCCAATAGCTGAGCAATCCGATCAGAAGCAGGGCCATGAGATTGGCCAGGATGATTTTAGCCCGCAGATCGCTGAACTGCCGCTCAATTTCGGCAAGAGGGTAGGCAATGCGGATATAGCGGGCGTTTTCTCCCGCTGTTTGGGGCAAATAGTCGAGTTTAAGGCGGAGGGCGCCATAGTAGAAGGGCTGGTTCAGAGTAGCGCTGAGGCGTCTTTGGCGCCCGATCCCGTCGCGCATGGCATGGCGGATCTCCGGCCGGTCGCGATGGTTTTCCAGGAGTTCGAGTGAATCGGCGGCGACATTGGAGTCGAAACGTACAGCGCCGGAGGAGTCGATCAGGGTGAGGCGGAATCCTGCAGCCCGGGCGTAGTCACTCAAAACGGCATAATGGGCCGGGAGCGAGAATTCAGCCAGTTCACTCTTCTCAATCAGGCTCTGCACCTGGGCCAGCTGGGTTGTCATGAAGTGGTCCAGGCGTT
>DAOOPF010000002.1:0-69156 GCA_035388125.1 bacterium
TGGACCAAAAAATTAACCAATTGAATTTATTCGACTAATATTGGGACACTACTGACCGTAAAGCTTTGCAGGGAATTGCGTTCGGTGCGCAGGGCTTTTTTCAGCGAGGTCGGTGCGCGCTCGCCCTTGCCCCAGGAGGTGAGACGGGGAAGCATGGAGGGTACATTCTGTTCGTACTCCTGATACTGCCCGCCGAACTTTTTGCGCAGAAAATCCTCTTCCAGGCTGATGATGGCTTTATACTGGATGAAAAAAAGCAGCAGAAAGATCAGCATGAGCCAGGGCATCCAGGGCCAGGCCATAATAAGAATCCCGAAGCTGAGCAAAAAGTTGCCCAGGTAGAGGGGATTGCGCAAATGGCCATAGGGCCCGTCGGTGACCAGAACATCCGCACCGACCTCTCCGGTCGTGCGCGTAGCGCTGCCGGCAAAACGGACCGACCAGAGACGGATCGACTCCCCGATCAGGGCGATGATCAATCCCCCGGCAAAAGAGGCGAGGCTGGTTCTAGCCAGAACCAGCGCGGCGATGATCAGCGGAATTGGGGTGTAGCTGCGGAACTTGAAGAAGAAATCGCGAAAAGACATGGCGGTTTTCCCTGATTAGGTGTTGCTGAGCCCGGCCCGCTGGTTCAGCGGGTATTCCGGGCGATGATGCCGGTGATCTCCTCGGCCACCTGCAGCGCCCGCAGCCCGTCATCGCCGCTGACTATGGGCCGGGTCCGGTTGCGGACAGCGGTCAGAAAGGCCTGCCATTCCGCCTGCATGGCATCCCCCTCCGGCGCTTTGGGCTGCTCATAGATGATGTGCCGTTTGCGCTTGCCCTTGTCGATCTGCCCGAGCACAACCGTTGTCGGTTCTCCCCCGTCGGCTGCAACAATGCGAAAGACTTCCGAGAGGCGCTGCAGGAAATCGATGGAGATATAGGCGTCGCGCTGAAAAATGCGCATCTTGCGCATCTTGCGCTGCGAGATCCGGCTGGCTGTCACATTGGCGACACAGCCGTTGGCAAACTGCAGCCGCGCGTTGGCGATATCGACCTCATCTGAAACCACCGCCACTCCGCTGGCATCGATGCGGCTGACTCCGCTCTTCACCAGGCTGAGGATGATATCGATATCGTGGATCATCAGATCGAGCACGACCGCGACGTCCGTGCCGCGCGGGTCAAAGGGGGCCATGCGGTGGGATTCGATGAACATGGGGTCGGGGAGAAGATGTTCGAGGGCGCGGATGGCGGGATTGAAGCGCTCGATATGACCCACCTGCAGAATCGCCTTTTTCTCCGCGGCCAGCGCCGCCATCTCCTCCGCCTCACCGATGGTCGCAGCGATCGGTTTTTCGACAAAGACGGCCTTGCCGGCTTTCAACGCGGGCAGGGTGTATTCATGATGCAGGGTGGTGGGCACTGCGATCCCGACGGCGTCGACGTGCCCGAGCATCTCCGCGTAGGTGGAATAAGCGGTGCAGTGAAACCGCTCAGCGCTCTCCCGCGCACGGCCGGCATCGATATCGTAAAGGCCGGTCAGTTCAGCCTCCGCCATCTGGCTCAGGGTGTTGCAGTGGAACGTGCCCAGCTTGCCGACACCGGCAATGCCAATTTTGACTCTCTCCATTGAAACCTCCACATTCATCCGCTCGTGCGGGGATCAGGCGGAAAAGTGCACATCATCCTCATTGGCCTGCGGAAAGTTCTCCTGGCAGCCCAGACAGCGGCGGACGAGAAAATTGTCGCTCTCCTTGCGCATTGAGGTGATCATCTCTCCCAGCAGGCCGAGGGAAAAAAACTGGATGCCGACGATGATCAGCAACACGCCGAGAAATAGCAGAGGGCGGTTGCTGAGGAACCGGTTCTCAAAAATCCGCTGCCACGTCAGCAGCAGGGTGATCACACTACCCCCCATGAAGAAGATAAATCCGAGCACGCCGAAAAGATGAAGCGGCCGCATCCTGTAGCGGGTGAGAAAGGAGATGGTCAGCAGATCGAACGCTCCGCGCGTAAAGCGGGCGAGGCCGAACTTGGTACTGCCGTATTTTCGGGCATGGTGCTTGACCGGCATCTCGGTGACGCGAAACCCGTTGCGATGGGCGATCACCGGCAGGTAGCGATGGAGCTCCCCGTAGACCCGCATGGTCTTGACCACCTCGCGGCGATAGATCTTCAGGCCGCAGTTAAAGTCGTGCAGCCGGATTCCGCTGAAAAGAGAGGTGAAATAGTTATAGACCTTGGACGTCCACCGTTTGATGAACGGATCGTGGCGCACCTTTTTCCAGCCCGAAACCAGATCATACCCCGTCTCAAGCCTGGCGAAGAGGTGGGGGATTTCATCAGGATCATCCTGCAGATCCGAATCCATGGTGACCACCAGGCCCCCGCTGGCGACCTTGAATCCGGCGGCCAGGGCGGCGGATTTGCCATAGTTGTGCATGAACTGGATCAACTTGACCCGCTCATCCTTGCGATGCAGCTCTTCAATCAGCCGGCCCGATCCATCGGTCGAGCCATCATCCACAAAGATGATCTCATAGCTCTTTTTCATTCCTGCCATCACCGCCGTGATTTTTTCATAGAGTTCCGGCAGCGACTCCGCCTCATTATAGCTCGGAATGACCAGGGAGAAATCGGGCGAAGATTTCATGATTGCATTCATGGCGCTCCTCAAAGGGATGGATCCGGCGCCGCGCAAGGGGAGATCACAAGTTGATCCTGCGCGCACTGGCGGGAATAGTGGTCTTGATCTCTCGGGAGGAGAACTTTTTGTTGATGCTGATTTTTTCGTACTGCAGGATCAGGCGCTGTTTTTCGGCCGGACGCTCGATCCGTATCGTATGCGGAACCTGAACACCCTTGATGCGGCTGAAACGTTCAAACCGCTGCCGAACCAGGAGCAGACCAGTGGAATCACAGACCTCGCTCTGCGTCACCACCCCGCGTCCGGGATCGATCCAGAAGGTGTGCACCCCCATCGGGCTGGTGCCCGTGAGTACGAGGCGCTTCTCCTCGTGGGCGAGTGCCGGCTCTGCCAGCGCTCCGGCCTGCTCGAGGCCGACAAGAGTGCCCAGCAGCAGATCATATCCCGGTGCGATCCTGACATAGCGTTCCCAACGCAGCGAATCCATCGCCCCCTGGCTGAAGAGATTTTGGGTTGGAAGATAGAGACGGTATTCATGCCGGTCGGAGAAAAGCCAGCCGACATCGAGACCGAAGAGAGCTTCGAGGCGGAGAAAGAGGGTGTCGGGCCGGTCGATGAGAACATCCATATCAAGAGAGATTGAACGGCTCGGGGTCGAAAGGAGGAGGCGCCCCCGTCCCTTAAACTTATCTATCCTCGCATAATTGTTATCAAGAGCGGCGATTACCCGCCCCGGAGATTCCATGTCAGCGGGGAGGAGGGCTGGCCGGCGAAAGGTCGCACACCCGCCAGCCATCATGATGACCGTGAAAAGAAGCGTGCCGGCTCCCCGCACAAGGATGGAACGAAACACCCGGTTGTGGACCATGGCCATCAATCACATTTTCTCTTCTTGCGGAGTCAATTTATTCAGCTTGGCCTGCACCTGCTGGCGTTCCGGCTCAAGCTCAAGAGCCCGCTCGTAGGCTCGTCGCGCGGGTTCCTTTTCACCGAGGGCAACCAGCACATCACCAAAATGCTCCCACACCTCGGCCGAATTCGGCGACAGATCGATAGATTTTTCGATCTTTTCCCGCGCGCCGCTCGCATCCCCCTGGCGGAAGAGGATCCACCCCAGCGTATCCCAATAGGCGCCGTTTTCGGCCTCCAGCGCGAGGGCCTTCTCGGCCATGCTGCGCGCCTCATCCAGCCGCAGATTGCGTTCCGCAAGATGATAGGCATAGTTGTTGAGCACAATGGCGCTCTCGGATTCGGACTTTAACAGGGCCTCATAAATCTTGACCGCGCGTTCATGCTCATCGTCTTCGTCATACAGCGCCGCCAGCGCGAGCATGGTCTGGACATTGTTGCCATCCAGCGCAAGGGATTTTTCCAGATGAAGCCGTGCGCACGCCTTTTTCCCCTGACGATTGCAGACGAAGCCCAGATAATAGTTGATCTCCGGATCATCGGGAAAGAGCTCGACCGCGGTCTGGAGCTGCTCTTCCGCAGCCGCCAGGCTGTCCATTTGCGCCAGATTGACCCCGGAAAGGATCCAGAGCAGGGAGAGATCCTTGCGCATGGAGAGGGCCTTGTCAAAACGCTGCCGGGCCTGCAGGTGTTCATTACGGACCATGAGCAGACGGCCGAGCGTGAGCGGGACGCGCCAATCTTCTCCGTGCGATTTTTCGAGCTCTTCGCAGAGTGAGATGGCCTTGAGAGTATCGCCCTTCTGCGCCAGCAGATTGGCGATTTCGATGCGCGCCCCGACATAGGTCGAATCGCTGTTGGTCAGGGACTCATAAAGGGCGACCGCATCATCCCACCGGTTCCGGGCGGCATAGAGGTCACGCAGCCGGCGGCGGGAATCAAGAAAGAGGGGATTGGTCTTCACAGCGGTTTCATAGACCTGCATGGCAGCGAGGGTATCGCGCTGGGCCCGGCGCAGCGCGCCGAGGGCCAGGTAGCCGCGCTCGCTCTGCGGATGGTCCTGGATGATCTTTTCGAACCATTGCGCCGCTGCCAGGGTGTCCTTTTTCTGAAAGAGATATTGCCCAAGCTGCACCTTGTCACCGAGATGCGTGGAATCACGGCCGACCAGCTCCCGGAAGAGCTCGATGGCCTCATTGAGCCGGTTGCTGCGCTCATAGAGCAGGCGCAATTCCGACTTGACCTCCTCAAAACCGCTCTGCCGGTTCAGGGCTTCGCGATAGATCCGGATCGCCCCGGTCGTGTCCTTGCCTGCCTTGCTCAGCGCTGCCTGCGCAAGGTAGGAGGCCTCGAAATCCGGATCGCTCTTTTGCACATCCAGATAGATCGTCCGGGCTTGCTCCAGAGCGCGGTGCTGAAAGAAGAGATGCCCGATGCGAAGGCGGTACTCGGGGTCCACCAGTCCGGCTTCAACCAGGCGGCGGTAGGAGACGAGGGCTTTGTCGTAGGATTTCGAGATGATCTGCAGGGTGGTGAGACTGTACAAACTCTCCATATCATCAGGAGTCAGGGTGGTGATGCGCTCGTAGACATCCGCCGCTTCGCTGAATTTGCGCTGCTTCTCCAGATTGGCGGCCATAAGCTCCAGGGCATCGATGCTTTTCCCATCCTGCTGCAGCGCTTTTTTGGCCATCCGGATGCTGGAGTTGTATTCCTCGAGCAGATAGTAATTCTCTGCGAGCGCCAGGTAGATCCCCGCGGAAGAAGAATCAATCTCAGCCGCCTGATGATACTCCACCAGGGCATTTTTGGGCTCCCCGAGGAGATCCTCGATCGTGCCGTTGATGATATGGCGCATGGCTTCGCGATTGTAATGCCGCCGGGCGGGTTGGATGACGGTCGTGTCACGGCTGCCTGCACAGCCGCCCAATCCGATCAGCAAGAGAACAAGCAGTGTATGAACAAGTGGTTTCATTTTGAGCCCAGGATTAAATTAAGAATAAAATTTAAAGCTATTTAGGCTCAATCACAAGAGAAAAATCGGCCGCCGCTTACCGCTCCTGCAACCCGGTGTTGGAGGAGCCCCCGCGTTCGTTGGCCAGGGTCAGGGCAACTCCGGCCAGGATGATCAATCCGCCCCAAATCGTCAGTCTGCTGATATGCTCCTGGAGGATGATGAAGGCGAGCAGGGTGGCACCAATGGGCTCGGCGAGGGTGAAGATCGACACCGTAGTGGCCGAGTAGTGCTTCAGTGCCCAGTTAAGGCTGGTGTGACCGATCACCTGGGGCAGCAGGGCGATGGCAAAAAGCAGGAGCCAGGTGCGCGGGTCAAAACCGGTCATTGGCTGACCGGAAGAGAGGGTGACCGTCAGGGCAACGAACGCTGCGACACTGTAGACAAGACCGACATAGCGCACCGTATCGATCTCTGTGCGCAGTCTGCGGCCGATCAGATAATAGCCTGCGGCGCCCAGCGCACCGATCAGCGCCAGGACGTTGCCGATCATCCGGTTCTCCCCGCCGCTGCCGGCGCCAAGGCTGATGGCCACACTGCCGCCCAGCGCCAGCACCATGCCGGTCACCGTCAGACGGGTAGGCCGCTCATGCAGAAACAGCCAGCTGCCCAGGACGACAAAAACAGGAAAGGTCTGAACCAGAACCACAGAAATCGCAACCGAGGTGTAGCGCAGCGAGGAGATCCAGGCGAGAAAATGGATGCCGAGAAACAGACCGGAAAGCAGGGCCCAACGGCGGGAGCGCGATGTATAGGCCCGCCAGACCGGCTTGCGCTGGAAGCGGGCGACGGCCAGATAGACCAGGGCGGCGATAAGCAGACGATAGCTGCTGATGACGAACGGCGGCGCCGGACAGAGCTTGATCAACACGGAGGAGAGCGAGATGGAGATGAGGCCCGCGCCGAGGATGACCGGCGCCTGCCATCGAGCAACGTTTCCGGCCATGCCTTACTCCTCTTTCACCGGAGGCAGCGACCAGCAGGTGAGATCCTCGGGGAGATAGGTTTCGGGGAACAGCGGCCGGGCCTGCTCAAGCAGGAGATGGTCGTCCGCTTCACCCATCCTCCCGCTGAGATGCCAGAGATAGAGCCGCCTGGCTCCAGCCGCACGCGCCAACATGGCCGCTTCGGCGGCGGTGCTGTGCCCGGTCTCCTCGGCCAGGGGTAAAAGTTCTGCGCTGAAAGTGCTGTCATGCAGAAGCACATCAACCCCCCGGGCGAGTTCAATTCCGGCCGGGCAGGGACGGGTGTCTGTGCAGTAAGCGATGCTGGATCCCTGGCGCGGCGGCCCCATCACCTGGCCGGGTATGATCTGACGGCCGTCCTGCAGCACGACAGCCTCTCCTTCCTGCAGGCGCCGCCGCAGCGGCCCCTCTGGGATGCCCAGTTTCCCGGCCGCAGCGATGTCGAATCGGCCCGGGCGCGAATTGGCGCAGATCCGGAATCCGTAACAGGGCTTGCTGTGCTGCAGCCGCATGGCCGAAAAGGAAAAACGCTCGAGCCGTATCTCGCCGACTTGCTCTTCATCCCATTCATGGATATGCTGCTCAAACCGTGTGCGGTGGCCGGTGACGGCGGCGATGTTCTCCAGAAATTGGCGCAGGCCTGCTGGTCCCCAGATATGCATCGGCTCCCTGCGATCCAGAAGATGCTGGGTGGTCAACAGACCCGGCAGTCCGAAAATATGGTCACCGTGCAGATGGGAGATAAGGATGTGGCGGATGCGGGCGGGAGAGAGTCCGGCGGCCATCAATCGCTGCTGAGTTCCTTCGCTGCAATCGCAAAGGACGGTTTCGGCCGGAAAGGCGATGGCCAGGGTGGGCAAAGCCCGGCGCAGGGTGGGCACTGCAGCACCGGTACCCAGAAAGAAGAGCCGGATGGAGTCCGCCATGGGTGTGCGCTCCCCCTACGGCTTTGGCCGGCCGAAGCGGTTCTCGGTGCCGTTGAGCAGGCGCTTGATATTGGCGCGGTGGGTATAGACGATCAGTGCGGCCGCGAAGAAACTGAAAAGATAAAAGGGCAGCGGCACCTCGCGGCCGATCCCGTAACGGAAAATGGTCAGAATGAGGGGGAAAGCGATCGCCGCGCTGATGGAGGAGAGGGAGACGATGCGAGTTGCCAGCAGGACCGCCCCAAAGATTAAAAAGCAGTAGAGTACGGCTTCAGGGAAAAGGGCCAGCAGCATGCCGGCGGCAGTGCCCACCCCCTTGCCGCCGCGAAATCCGGCAAAAATGGTCCAGATGTGGCCGAAAACTGCAGCAATGCCGGCACCCAGCTGCAGCAGGTGCGGATCGGCCAGGTTGGGCGCGATCCACTGCGGCAGCCAGAAGGCGGCGACAAAACCCTTGAAAACGTCCACCAGGGTGACGAAAAGCCCTGGTTTCCAGCCCAACACCCGGAAGACATTGGTGCCCCCGGCATTGCCGGAGCCATGCTCACGAATGTCAATGCCGCGCAGCACTTTTCCGACGATGATGCTGGTGGGAATGGAACCGATCAGATAGGCCAGTGACAGGACGATCAGGGCAGCGAACATAAATGGGCTCTCTCCAATAATGGTCCGTCTATTCGGGCATGGGATCGCCCGCAACCGCGATGGCGGTCGATCCTATGCCGGTGTGCAAACCCAGGGCCGGTGAGGCATCCAGGACGGGGATGTCGGCATCCGCGAATTCCTGCTGAATCGCGCGGCAGAGGTTTCCAGCCAGCTCCGGGGCCAGCATGTGGACGATAATGAAACGGGGATTGACCAATCGGCGCGCATGAGCGCGGGCCAACTCTACCGATTTTTCTGCAAGCCGTTTGCGGCCGATCACCTTTCCGGCCTCAACGATCCGTCCTTCTTTGTCAATGGAGATCAGCGGCTTGATTTGCAGCATGGTGCCGAAAAAGCCCTGCGATTTGCCGACGCGTCCGCTGCGGACCAGGTACTTCAGAGTCGGTATCGCCACAAAGATGCGGCACCGGTCGATCACCCCGGTGATCTTTTCCTTGATCTCCGCCAGCGGCAATCCCGCTTCGATCATCCTGGCCGCCTCATGCACAATCAGCCCGAGCGCGGCGGAGGTGGTGCGGCTGTTGATCACTTCAATCGGCAGCCGGCCGGCCAGCTGCCGCGCGCCATTGTAGGCCCCCTGGATGGTGCCGCTGAGAGCCTCGGAGATGTGAATCGACAGAATAGACTCGTAGCGCTCGGCCAGTTTTTCATATAGAGTTGTGTAGAACGCGGCCGGCGGTTGAGAGGTGGTCAAACGCTCGCCGCCTCTCTCCAGGATCTTGTAGAAATCGTAGGCGCTGATCTCTTCCCGGTCACGATAGCTGCGCGCCCCGACATTGATCATGACCGGGACGATGTGGATATCATATTTGGTGATCAACTCGGCGGGCAGGTCGCAGGTGGAGTCCGTCACCAGGGCGATACCTCGTTTCGGCGCCAGACTGGCCGCATCGTCATACTGTTTTTGCATGTCTTCGGCCTTGGTCTGCAGCAAGGTGCCGTGCTCGGCCGCGAGCGAAAACACAGCTTCCGGGTCGTTAGTGTGGATGTGAATACGCACTTTGTGATTACCGCCCACAACGATGAGGGAATCTCCGAGCGGCAGCAGCGCCTCCTGCATCCGGCGGCGGTCGAGCCCCTCCCCCTGGACGAGGCACTCGGTGCAATAGCGGAACCTGATTTCGTCGTCCATCTTGTGAAAATGAAAATGGCGCAGCTTTTCCACCACATGACTGCTCGCCCGATAAGCGGCGATCTTGCCGGAATCGATAAAATCGGCTAGCCCCTCGAGCAGATGCACAAAACCCTGGGCTCCCGCATCGACGACCCCGGCCTTGCGCAGGGCCTGAAGCTTGTTCGGAGTATCAGCGAGGGATTCCCGCGCCCGCGCCAATCCATCCTGGAAAAGGCGGACAAAATCCTCTTCGCCCATCGCCTGCTCCCTGAGAAAGCTGGACCAATCCTGGATGACGGTGAGGATGGTGCCTTCGCGGGGATTGGAGAGGGCTTCCCGCGCCCGGACCGCGGCCACAGAGACCACATGGGCGAACTCTTCCGGCGAGAGTCTGGCCCGCCCTCCGGCGCCTTCCGCCAGGCCTTGAAAAAACTGCGCCAGGATGGCGCCGGAATTGCCGCGCGCTCCCGACAGTGCCCCCTCGGAGATGCAGCGGCACACATCCGTCAGCGAGGAGAAGGGACACTCCTGTGCACTCTCAACAATACTCTTCATGGTGAGCGCCATGTTGGTGCCGGTATCAGCATCCGGTACCGGAAAGACATTTATGTTGTTGAGCGCTTCCTGCATCTCGCTGATGCGGCCGGCAGAAGCGATGATGGCTCTTTTCAGGCGCGCACCATCAATATATCTGATTTTTATTTTCATGACCCCTACCCGTCAAAACGGCGCAGGATTTGCCGCCACCGGTCAATTGGTGAACTGGGCAGTCACAGCACCGAACGTCTTCGCTCCACTCGAACTGTCCGTCAAAAGGAGCGGTGATTTGCCGAATTGGCTCTTTAACCGCGAGATCAGATTTTGCACATGGTCCGTTTTCCCGGATTTACACAGCACAACCACAGCGCCGGCCGCCCCCCAGGGCATGGCCCTCGCACCGTAAATTCCTGCCTCGCCGATCATCCGCTCCGATGCTTCCACCAGCCAGTTGGCATCTTCGCTGACCATACCTGAGATCCGGCTGAAGTGGTCATGAGAGGCCGCAAGCAGAGCCCCTGCCTCCCGGCAGTGCACTTCGTCCGGGTTCGATCCGCCCTCCTGCATCAAGCGCATGAAGGCATGCACCCGCCCGGCCTCCTCAATGGCAAACTCCAGCATGGTACGGGGCATATAACGCTTTTCGGGATCGACCTCCTCTTCCCCTTCCCATGAGCCGGGGTGGTTTCGCAGAAATTCCGCACCTGAACAGCGATAGGGGACCATTTTTTTCAGTACCTTCTGCCAGAGCTCCTCCGGCACCGAGGCGGGATCCTCCGCCGCCGGGCGCAGGGAGTCCTGGCCGGCCAGCGCCTCCCGCAGCAGGGTGCGGCCGATCAGGAGGCTCACACACGTCTCGTTCAGCTTCTGCCACTCCGCTGTCCTGCGCACTCCGGTGTCAATGGCCAACAGCTGCAGATTCGGCGGCAGGGGAAGGAAGGATTTGATCTCCGCCGGCTCCCCTTGCAGGAGAGCGAACTGTCCCTCTTTGCCGAAAAGAAAGGTCTGAAAATCCGGTGGGCCGCATTTCCGCCGCATGATCTCCTGCTCGATGCGGAATGCCCATTCCGCCAAATCGGCTTTCCCGGAGGGCAAGGCATAAGCCTCCTGCAGCGCCAGCAGCAGGGCGGTCAGCAGCGCGCCGGAGTAGCCCAGCCCGGCGCCGGCCGGAAGAGCGCTCTCGATGGCGATGTTCACACCCAACCCGCGGCTCTTCTCCTGCAGCAGAGGATTGAGCAGGGCTAAAGCCGCGAGCACGCTGCCGGTCCAGCTTTTTTCAGCAGCAGCCGAGAGGCCGCGCAGCATTTTCCAGTCCGGCTGCGCCGCCGCTTCGAGCAGATCGTCAAGTCGGTATTCCACCGTCAGCACCCGTTCCCGGTTGAGATTGAGATTGCGGATGAGTATGCGGCGGTCCAGCCGAGGCTGCACTGCGACGATGACTGCCTGCGAGAGTGGAAAGTGCAGAACGGGCATGGCCGCCAGTGCGGTCGCTCCTCCCAACAGATCCAACCGGCCGGGCGCACGCGCGATGAATACAGGGCGCCCGGGGGCAAAGAGACCCCCAAGATTTTTCTGCAGCAGCCGGCGAAAGTTCAGCAGGTCGGCAGGTAGTTGAGTATCAGCCATATGGGGAGGCAGCTCCTCTCGGTTAACCCCGGTTCAACGCAGGCTAAAATACAACATACCCCTTAAGCACTCAACACGTCAGGCAAGACCGCTTGAGGGTTGTCGATCTTCTATATCTCCGTTCCATCGTGAATTACAGCGTTTTTCATGACGATGGTGATGCCCTTGCTGATCCAGATACCCTCAGCCTCCCGCTCGGCCTCGCTGACACCGGCGCGGTTGAGGATGCGCACATTGGCGCCAATCCTGGCATTCTTGTCGATGATCGCGCGCTTGAGCACGCAACCGGCGCCAATCCCGATCGGTGGAATCCCGCTGGCCAGATCTTCCCGGCGCTCCCTCTCCATTTGATAATGATCGGCCCCCATGACCAGGCAATCCTCGATACAGGAGCCGGACGCAATCCGGCTGCGGATGCCGATGATCGAGTGGCTGATCTGTGCATCCTCGATATGGCCCCCTTCGCAGATCAGTGACTGGACGATCGTGCTCTTCGACACCGAGCAGGGCGGCAGGAAACGCGGCCTGGCATAGACCGGAAAATCGGCGTTGAAAAAATCAAAACTGGGGCGTGGCTGCGTCAGCAGCTGCATATTGGCATGGTAAAAGGATTCTATGGTACCGATATCCTCCCAGTAGCCGTTGAAGAGACAGGCATTGATCTTCAGCTCGCTGACCGAAGAAGGGATGATCTCCTTGCTAAAGTCGGCATAATTGCTCTTTTGGCGCAGCAGGCTGATCAGGACCTCCTTGCGAAAAAGATAAACCCCCATCGATGCCAGAAAGGGCTTGTCCGCAGGGATCTCACGCCAGGGCCCGGAGGCCCGGGGTGCCATGGCCATGCCGTTCAGCCCCTCCTCCCCTTTGGGCTTTTCGCGGAATTCTACCACTTTGCCGTCATCATCGATGCGCACGATGCCAAAGTCGGAGGCCTGCTTCTGCGCGACCGGAACGACTGAGATGGTGATATCGGCGCCGCTCTGCAGATGCGATTCCAGAAAAGGGCGATAATCCATGCTGTAAAGATGGTCGCCGGAAAGGATGAGATACTCATCCACCTTGTGGTCGCGGATCGTGGAGAGATACTGGCGTACTGCATCCGCTGTCCCCTGAAACCAGTGGGAATGTTCGGGGGTTTGCTGCGCGGCAAGGATTTCGACAAAGCCGTCGCTCAAGTGCGAAAAATGGTAGGTTTGAGTAATATGGCGATTGAGCGAGGCGGAGTTGAACTGTGTCAGTACATAGATGGAATTGATACCGGAGTTGATGCAGTTGCTGACGGGGATGTCGATGAGGCGATACTTCCCGGCGAGGGGAACAGCGGGCTTGGCGCGCATCTTGGTCAGAGGGTAGAGACGGGTCCCTCGTCCACCGCCGAGGATGATGGCCAGAACTCTTTGCATGAGTGGCCCTCCGGCCGTTTACATGGCGAGTTACAGACGAAATTTTCTGTAACTTACACATTTGCCATCACAATGTCAATATCTAGTTGACAAGGCCGCGCAGCGGTGACGCAATCACGTGTCCGCCGCCCTCCGGCGAAGCACAGCCGCAGCGAGCAAAAAAAGGTTGAATGAATGGCAATGACTCGTTATATTAGACATGGTAATGTCAAGCCGGCCAACGGCCATCGCCTCCAAAAAAGGAGTTTTCTATGACACCCAAACTCTCCATCCTCCTCTATGCCTATCCAGAGATCCCTTATGAATCTGCCGCCTTGAATAACATGGTCGCCTCACTACAGAACCAATATGACCAGAATTTTGAGGTGCTCTTTTTTGGCGACAATGATCAGACCCGCCAGCTCGCCGATAAAGCCGGCTATACCTTCATTCCCGCCGACCTCGACAACAAAGGCAAGGCCCTGAACAGCGCCCTGCGCCGGACCAGCGGAGAGTATGTGCTCATCTGCAATAACGCGGCCAATGCCCTGGAGTTCAAGCGCTCCGCGACCAGGTTCTACGCGATGGCGATGGACCGCCATCCGGACACCAGCCTGCTCTATACGGACTATGACCTGATCGACAAGGGCGTCCGCAAGGAACGCAAACTGCTGGAATGGCACAACGGCCGCCTGACCGAGGCCTGGGATACCGGCTACTGCCTGCTCTTCAGCCGGGCCTTTCTCGAGATGGTCGGCTTTTGCGATGAACGCTGCCGGTTCAATCCCCTCAACGATCTCCGCTTCAAGGCGATGGAAACCGGGCGGATTATGCACATCTCCAACCGCTTCAACGGCGTCCCCTATCTCGCCTACGCCGCGGCACAGGGACTGGATGTCTTCGCCTATCTCAAGGCGGGCAAAGAGGTGCAGATCGAAAACGAGGAGATTGTCACCGGGCATCTCAAGCGCATCAAGGCCTATCTCGCCCCCGGCCAGAACTATCACCAGGTGACCTATACGCCCGAGGAGGAGGCCTCCTTCAAGGCCTGCATCGCCTCGGTGGTGATCCCGGTCTTCAACCGGCCCGAGTTCATCGGCCCGGCGATCGAATCGGTGCAGGCGCAGAGCGTGCAGAATATCGAGATCGTCGTCGTCTGCAACGGTGGTGATGACGATCCGACCATCCCGGAGGTCCGGCGCTACCTACCCGGTGGCGATAAACATGCTGCGCACAAACCGCCCGTGCGCCTGATCATCCACGACATGAACATACTCGGACTCTGTTTCAACGACGCCCTGCAATCCTCGCGGGCCAAATATTACGTACAGCTCGATTCGGACGATCTGCTCTTTCCCGATGCTGTGGAGAAGATACTCAAGGTCTATGACGAGGACGACCGCATCGGCATGGTGATCGGCTCCTATCAGGTTTATGAAAAGAAAGCGGATGGCCGGGTGGAGCCGGTCCTGACCGGGGAGGGCAAGCCCTTCATCGTCACGCATGATGAGTGGACTGAGGAGAATGGGCGCAATAATCTGCTGCGCATCGGCGGCGCCGGCGCCCCCCGTTCGATCAAGATCAAGGTTCTGAAAGAATTGGGCTGGTTCGGGATGAACGATTCTCCCTACTCCCGGAATTACGGGGAGGATTACGAGCTGGTGAACAAGTGCGCCGAGCGCTATCGTATCGGCCGCGTCTGGGATCCCATCTACAAGGTGGTCCGCCACGCCGGGGGGACTGACCATATGATCGACCAGGTCACCATTGACGTGAATGAAAACGCCAAGGATCACATGCGCCTGGTCGCCCTGCGGCGCCGGCAGAAAATAAACGGCATCGAGCCGACTGTGTAATCGAGGGGGGAGACCCATGCCCGAGCTCAAGAATCTGATGATATCGGTCTCCGGCGTCCGCGGCATCATCGGCGACGGACTGACGCCTGAGGTGGCCCTGCACTTCGCCCAGGCCTATGGCTCCCGGTTTGGTCCCGGCCGTATCGTTGTCGGCCGCGACTCACGGGTGACCGGGGAACTGATTAAATATGCGGTCTGGGCGGGACTGCTCTCCTCCGGTTGTGATGTGGTCGATATCGGCATGACCACGACGCCAACCACCGCCATGATCACGGAAAAAGCGGAAAATGCGGGCGGCATCATCATCACCGCCAGCCATAATCCGCGCGAATGGAACGCCCTCAAACTGCTGGCCCATGACGGACTCTTCCTGAGTCCGGAGGCGGGTGGAGATATCCTCGACCGGGTCAGGCAGCAGGAGTTCCGGTTTGCCGCCTGGGATCAGGTGGGACGGGTGATCCCCTATCCCGCTGCAGCCGATGAGCATCTCAATGCAGTCGAAGGGCTGGCCCTGGTGGATGTGGCAGCGATCCGCAAACGCCGTTTCAGGGTCGTCGCCGATCCCTGCAATGGGGCCGGCGGCACGATCCTGCCGCAGCTGCTGGAGCGGCTCGGCTGTGAGGCCTTTTTCCTCAATCTTGAGCCCCATGGGCGTTTCCCGCGCAGCCCGGAACCGCTCGCCGCCAATCTCGGCGAACTCTGCGCCGCCGTGGTCGCCCACAATGCCGATCTCGGCATCGCTGTCGATCCGGATGTGGACCGCCTCGCCCTGGTCTCCAATCAGGGGATCCCGCTCGGCGAGGAGTATACCCTCGGGCTGGTCACCGACTTTATCCTCTCCCACACCCCGGGCGAGGTGGTCGTCAACGCCTCCACGTCGCTGATGATCGATGATATTTCCGCCCGCCACGGCTGCCTGGTCCACCGCACCCCTGTCGGCGAGATCCATGTCGCCACCAAAGCCCGGACGACCGGCGCGGTCATCGCCGGTGAGGGCAACGGCGGCGTGATTTATCCGGCCCTCCACCTCGGCCGCGACGCCATCGCCGGCATCGCCCTGATCCTGCAGTCCATGGCGGAAAAGGGAAAACCGCTCGCCGAGCTCCACGCCGGCCTGCCTCAGTATGTCATGGTCAAGGATAAAATCGCTCTTCCCTTCGATGCCGACGCGAAGGCCATGGTGGCCGGACTGATCCGCAAGCACGCCGGCGAGAAGGTCGATTTGACCGACGGACTCAAATTTATCTACGACCACGCCTGGGTCCATATCCGGGCCTCCAATACCGAACCGATCATCCGCGTGATCGCCGAGGCCCGGAGCGAGTCCGAGGCCCGGCAGCGCGTCTCCGACCTTAAACAGGAATTCGCAAATTTATCGTAATACCAGATAACGTGAGGATTGCTATGGCCGACTTTGAAAAGCTGGGGATGTTTTATCTCGGCAAGGAATACGATACAGAGAAAAAACAGCTTCTCGATAACCACATCCTGTATGACTCCAAGGACCTGGTCACGCACGGCGTGTGCATCGGCATGACCGGCAGCGGCAAAACCGGCCTCTGCATCTCTCTTCTGGAAGAGGCCGCCATCGATAATATCCCCGCTTTGATCGTCGATCCCAAGGGGGACATGACCAACCTGCTGCTCACCTTTCCCGGACTCTCCGCGGCCGAATTCAGACCCTGGATCAATGAAGATGATGCCCGCCGGGAGAACAAGACCCCCGAGGAATATGCCGCCGCCCAGGCGGAACTCTGGAAAAAAGGGCTGGATCAGTGGGGCCAGGATGGCGCCCGCATCCAGCGCCTCCGCGACGCTGCCAATTTCACTATCTTCACCCCCGGCAGCACCGCCGGCGTCCCGATCTCCATTCTGAGCAGCTTCGCCTGTCCATCGGAAGAGACCATGCTCGACCGCGAAGCGGTTGGCGATCTCATCTCCTCCACTGTGACCAGCCTGCTCGGCCTTATCGGCATCGCGGCGGACCCGATCAAGAGCCGGGAGCACATCCTGCTCTCCAACATCATCGATCACACCTGGCAGCAAGGCAAGGAGATGGACCTGGCCGGTCTGATCACCGCCATCCAGAATCCCCCCTTCGAGCGAGTTGGCGCATTCGCGGTGGATGCCTTTTATCCGGCCAAGGAACGCTTCGAGCTCGCCATCAGCCTCAATAATCTCCTCGCCGCTCCGGGCTTTTCCACCTGGCTGAGCGGGGAACCCCTGGACATCGGACGCCTGCTCTACAGCGAAAACGGCAAGCCGCGCCACTCGGTATTTTATATCGCCCATCTCAGCGATTCCGAGCGCATGTTTTTCGTCACCCTGCTCTTCAACCAGGTGGTCTCGTGGATGCGCAGCCAGCCCGGCACCACCAGCCTGCGCGCCCTCCTCTACATGGACGAAGTGGCCGGCTATCTGCCGCCGGTGGCAGCGCCCCCCTCCAAAAAACCGCTGATGATCATGCTCAAGCAGGCCCGGGCCTTCGGCGTCGGGGTACTCCTGGCCACGCAAAACCCGGTCGACCTCGATTACAAGGCCCTCTCCAATACCGGCACCTGGTTCATCGGCCGGCTGCAGACCCAGCAGGACATCGAAAAGGTGGTGGAGGGACTGCGCTCGGCCGCCGGCGATATTGACACCCGCATCAGCAAAGCCCTCTCCGCCCTGGGCAAGCGGGTTTTTCTGATGAAAAACATCCATGAGAGCGATCCGGTCATCTTTCAGACCCGCTGGGCCCTCTCCTACCTGCGCGGTCCCCTGACCCTCGCTCAGATCAAAAAGCTGCCGGCGCCGGCGAGCACCGCCCAGGCGCGGTCGATCGCCAGCCCGAAAGCGGCCGGGTTCGGTACCGATGCGGAGGGACGGCCTGCGCTCCCGCCGCAGATCCCCGAATATTTCGCCCCCCTGCGCGGCGCCTTCAAACCGGAGGCCAAACTGCTCTACCGCCCGGGAGTGCTCGGACTGGCGGACGTCGCCTTTGTGCCGGGTGAATCCCAACGGTTGGGGCGCATCGCCTGGCTGGAAGATGGCCCCATGCCGGTCGACTGGGAACGGGCCGTCGAAGCCCCCTTCGCAGAAAATGATCTGGAAAAAAAACCGGCGGAAAACAGCGCCTTTGCCAGGCTGGCATCCCCGGCCTCCCGGCCTGAAAGCTACACCGCCTGGGCTAAGAGTTTCGCCGATACCATCTATCGCACCGCTACACAGGAACTCTACACCAGCACCTCGCTCAAGCTGACCTCCCGGCCCGGTGAGCCGGAGCGCGATTTTCGCATCCGCATCAGTCAGCTCGCCCGGGAAAAACGCGACGACACTGTTGACCAGCTGCGCAAGCGCTATGCCAGCAAAATGGCAACGCTGCAGGACCGCATTATGCGCGCAGAACAAAAAGTGGCGAAAGAGAAGAGCGATTACCACTCCCAAACCATGTCGACCGCGGTTTCGGTTGGAGCGACCATCCTCGGCGCCTTCTTCGGCCGCAAGGCGCTCTCCGCCACTACCCTGAACAAGGCGGGCACGGTCATCCGTAAGGGGATGCGCACGACCAAGGAACGTGGCGATATCCATGACGCCGAAGAGAGCCTCGATGTCCTGAAAGAGCGGTTGGCGGATCTGGAACAGGAGCTCAATCAGGAGATCGCCCGCATCGAGGAACAGACCGATCCCATGCAGCAGACCCTGGAAGTGGTCGCCATGCGTCCGAAAAAGGGCGATATCACCGTTCGCCTCACCGCTCTGCTCTGGCTGCCCTATTGGCAGACGAGCGACGGCAACAGGGAGCCCTCTTACCTCTAGAGGAAAGGTTGCAAGACCGCCGGTCGGGCCACAGGTGATGATCTTCGGCAATGGACTGGCGGCACCCTCTCAAGGAAGGAAAAACCATGCAGAATGGAAACAATATCCCGGAAACGGCCTATCGAATCATCGACCATACCTCCGACGTCGGTCTCGAACTGGAGGCCTCGACCCTGACCGGGCTCTTTGTGGCTGCAGCGGAGGGCCTGATGCATATCATCTGCCCGCATTGCCAGATCAAGCCGGCGCAGAGCCATCCCCTGCAGGTCTGCGGGGAAAACCTCGAAGAACTTCTGGTCAACTGGCTCTCCGAATTGAACTACCTGTGTCAGGTGCAGCGCTTTCTCACCGCCAGGGTCAAGATCACGGAAATCCATGAGCGTTTTCTGCAGGCCGAAGTGACGGGTGAAACCAGGGACCCCCTGCGCCACGCCATGCGGAGCGAGATTAAAGCCGTTACCTATCACCGGATAGAGGTTCACCAGGAGGCTGCTGACAAGTGGCGAGGCAGGATCTACATGGACCTCTGAGAGAAAAGACCGCCCGGCGATCAGCTGCACCAGGAGCGGAATCATGACAACCCCCATGCATCGTATAACCGACTATCTCTTCGAAATCCCCAAAACCGGCAAAATGCGGGTGCCCGCCCGCATCTACGCCACTGAAGATTTGCTCCCCGATATCCTGCAAGACCGCGCCGTCGAACAGGCTGCCCACGTCGCCTGGCTGCCGGGCATCGTGGGCTATTCCTATGCCATGCCTGACATCCATTGGGGCTATGGCTTCCCCATCGGCGGCGTTGCCGCCTTTGACCTGGAAGAGGGCGTCATCTCCCCCGGCGGGGTGGGCTATGACATCAACTGCGGCGTCCGGCTGCTGCGAACCGGCCTCCAGCTCAGCGACATCGAATCGAGGATGCCGGCGGCGGTGGATGGCCTCTTCCGCGCTATTCCGAGCGGGGTGGGATCCACTGGCAGGCTGAAACTTACTGAAAAGGAGGAAAAACGGGTTCTGCAGAACGGCGCACTGTGGGCCGTACAGAACGGCTACGGCGAAGAGGAGGATCTGGACAAGATAGAGGAAAACGGGATGATGCCGCAGGCCGATCCGGATCAGGTCAGCGCGCGCGCACGCGAAAGAGGGCGCAGCCAGCTCGGGACCCTGGGGTCGGGCAACCACTTCATCGAGCTGGGCGTGGTTGATGAGATCTATGACACCGCAGCCGCCTCAGCCATGGGCCTGAGGCTCGAACAGATCACCCTCTTCATCCATACCGGATCACGCGGCCTTGGCCATCAGGTCTGCGACGAGGCCATCAAGGAGATGCTGCATGCGTCGCGTAAATACGGCATCGAGCTGCCGGACCGGCAGCTGTGCTGTGCGCCGATCTCATCCCCGGAGGGCCAACACTATCTGGGGGCCATGTCCGCGGCAGTAAATTTCGCCTTCGCCAACCGTCAGATGATCACCCATTGGGCGCGTCAAGCCCTCCTGCAGGCCTGGAATATCACTCCGCGCGACCTGAATATGCAGGTGGTTTACGAGGTGGCGCACAACATCGCCAAGATCGAAAAACACAACGTCGACGGCATCGAGCGCTCGCTCTGTGTCCACCGCAAAGGGGCAACCCGGGCCTTCGGACCGCATCACCCCGAAATCCCTGCGGCCTATCGGGAGATCGGCCAGCCCGTGCTCATCCCAGGGGATATGGGGCGCTGCTCCTATCTTCTGACCGGGACGGCCAAGGCCATGAGCGACAGCTTCGGCTCCGCGTGCCACGGCGCCGGCCGGGTGATGAGCAGAACGCAGGCGATCAAATCAGCG
Source organism: bacterium (assembly GCA_035388125.1). GTDB lineage: Bacteria > Zhuqueibacterota > Zhuqueibacteria > Residuimicrobiales > Residuimicrobiaceae > JAKPUX01. Next base: position 20,250 of record DAOOPF010000002.1, read on the forward strand.
CGGGGCCGCTCGGTGCTGCGCGAGCTGGCTGAACGCGGTATCCTGGTCCGCGCCGAGAACAGCGAAACGATCGCCGAAGAGATGCCGGAGGCCTACAAGAATGTCACCCAGGTGGTCGACGCTGTCGCCGGCGCCGGTCTGGCTCGCAAAGTGGCCCGGCTGAAGCCCCTGGGCGTGATCAAAGGTTAAGTCCGGGGGCGGGGCCGAAATAGGTGTTGACTTTTAAATCACAGCGTTATATATTTTAATACACCTCGTAAGTATCGCCGTGGCGCTTGTGTTGTTGCAGTTCCGGCTTGCGGCCGATTCCATATATTATCTTCTCACTAATGTCAGGCACAGTAAAAGATCTTGGGTAAGCCTGAATTCCTCAAACTTCCATTTGACCAGTCGGTACAATCCATATTGAAAAATTTTCCATTCCTCTCCCCTGCGCCCCGCCGGCGCGTTCGCATCGCGAAGTGAAGAGGAATTCGGTGACAGTACCTTGCATGCTGCACAAGGAGTCATGAGCATGGCCTTACCATCTTCAACAGCGAGCCCCCTGCAGTCCCTGTCGGACAAGATCGGCGGATTTATCGGCTATGAGAGCTCCGCCACCAGGGAGCCGTCGGACATCAACCTCCGCAGCTTTCTCATCGCCGGAATCGATGCCAGCCTGAAAGGCCTAGAGGCGATCCCCTCGGCCACCATTGAGGAGGATCAGCGCGTCCTCATCGAGGTCGTAAGAAGTACCCGGCGCAAACTCGCCACCATCAGTGAAAGCCTGAGCGATCCAACCTATGCCGGACAGGATTTTTTCACCCGGGACCATCTTGCCGAAAAGAGGTTGGCCAGCATTTACTCGCTCGAAAAATCCATGCTCGACGAACTTGCGGACATCCAGCTTGAACTCGCTGCCTTTCAGACCGGACCGATTGAAAAGAGTACAATCGAAGACCATTTTCTGCACATCTCCGATTCGATCGATAATCTGAATCAGGCTCTCTTTGAACGCGAGTGCCTCATCCTCGGCGATCAATAGTCTTTGTACATGAAAACCCGGCGGAGGGCGAGAAAGCGGCGGCCGGACCGGAAAAGAGCAACAGGAGGGACTGGTATCCAAAAAATGCCGTGATCAACCCGGTTCATTCGAGATCACTCAATCCATAGTCGTTCATTTTGCGATAGAGGGTGGCCTCACCGATCTTGAGGGCGGCGGCGGTCCTGCCGCGGTGATGGTTATTGCGGACCAGCTGTTCGCGGATGAATTCCCGCTCAAATTGCTCCACCGCGCTCCTGAGACTGTCCGCGTCCCGAGGTCTCCAGGGTGAAGCCTCAGCCGGCTGCATCTCCACCGGCAGATCCTCGATGCGGATAACCTCCCCCGGGGTAAAAATCATCAACCTTTCGATAAAGTTCTCCAGCTCTCGCACCTCTCCCTTCCACTCCCGCTTGACAATCATTTCCATGACCCCGGGATCAGCCCCCTTGACATGACGATTCATCTGCCGGTTGTATTTCTGGATGAAATGGTCCACCAGCAAGGGGATGTCACTGGGCCTCTCCCGCAGTGAGGGGAGATGGATTTCGATGACATTGAGACGGTAATAGAGATCTTCCCGGAACCGGCCGGCCTGGACTTCCTGCAAGAGGATGCGGTTGGTGGCGGCGATGATGCGGACATTGACGGGAATAAGAGCGGTCGCCCCGACCGGAAGGATCTCCCGGTTTTCAAGGGCCCGCAGCAGTTTGGCCTGCCCGGTGAGCGACATGTCACCGATTTCATCCAGAAAAAGGGTGCCGTTGTGGGCGACCTTGAACAGACCATCCTTGTCCGCAACCGCCCCGGTGAAGCTGCCCCGCTTGTGTCCGAAAAGTTCGCTCTCCATCAGGGTCTCGGTGATGGCGCCGCAGTTGATCGCCACAAATCGACCCTTGCGCCGGGGGCTGTTGTAATGGATCGCCTTGGCCACCAGCTCCTTGCCCGTGCCGCTTTTGCCGGTCACGAGAACATGACTGTCGCTGTCGGAAACCTTGCGGATGGTGGCGAAGAGCTTTCTGATCGCCGGACTCTTGCCGATGATATTGCTGAAATCGTACTGGGCATTGATCTCCTGACGCAGGGCCTGGTTTTCCTGCACCAGCTCCTTGTGCTCGAGCAGCTTTTTGACCTTGATCGCCACATCCTCAAAATTGAGGGGCTTGAGCAGATAGTCATAGGCTCCCTTGCGCAGGGCCTCCAGGGCGGTCTCGAGTGAGGCATAGGCCGTGATGATAATGAAGGAAGCGCGCAGATTCAGCTCGGCACTCTTTTCCATCAGCTCGATCCCCGTCATCAGCGGCATGGCGATATCGGTGACCACGACGTCGTACTCCCCTGCACCGAGCATCTCCAGGGCCTGCCGGCCGTTGGCCGCCTGATCGCAGGTGAAGCCGCGATTAACCAGCATGGATACCAGAATCTCGCGGGTGATGTCGTCATCTTCCACGATGAGTACGCGCTGTGCCATCGCCTCACGCTCCTCTCTCTGCGGCGAGGGCCGGCAGAACGATCTCAACACAGGTTCCTTTACCCGGATCGCTCACGATTCCTATCGTCCCGCCATGGGCGGTGATAATGGAGCGGCTGAGAAAAAGACCCAGGCCGCTCCCCCTGCTCCCTTTGGTCGTGAACCAGGGGGCGAAAAGAGCGGACTGATCCGCAAGGGGGATCCCGGTCCCGCTGTCCTTTACGGCCAGATGGACCTTGTCGCCATCCTGCCATGATTTGAGCGTCAGGGTGCCGGCCGGCACGGTCTCGAGGGCATCGGCTGCGTTCAGGCAGAGCGAGATGATCACCTGCAAGAGCTGGTCGGGGTTGGCCGACACCTGGGGGATCGCCGCCTCCAGTTCGGTGCCCACCTCACGATACTTGAGCCGGCGGTCATGTTTGACGATGCGCACCGCTTCCATGATCAGGCTGTTGAGATAGACCGTCTCCTGACCGGTGCGGATCGGCCGGGAAAAATCGGCGATTGTGCGGAGAATTTGCGTCAACTGGTCCACAGACCGCCCAATCTGCCGCAGGTTTTCCTTGACCTGGGGATCACCGCTCTTCTCCCCGAGAAATTGCGAGAGCGAAGAGATGGCCATCAGGGGCGTACCTGCATCATGGATGAAACCGGGCGCGAGCGTGCTCATGGCGTGCATCTTTTCCGCCTGAAACAGAGCGTCGCGCAGTGGCGGCTCGCCCATCTCCCCTGCAATGGCCTCTTTCTCATCGGACATGACTGATCTCCCTCACTGCCTGAAGTACTGTTTTTGGCTTCCATCCTTTCAAGTTAGCAAAAAGGGCCCTGATTCGCAATTGAAAATCCCCCTGAACGGGCCGGCGCCTCTGCATGTTTTGCCTTGCATAAGATGCATTATTTTAATATCTTCCCCCTGAATACAGACCAGGAGAAAATCACATGATAGAGAGAACCTTCACCCAGGAACAACTTTCGCAAGCGACCCTTCAGGAGTTGCAGACGCTCGCCCGCCAGTGCCGTGGCGATATTCTCAAAATGACCACCCTGGCGGCCAGTGGTCATCCCGGCGGCAGCATGTCCTCCATCGATTTCTATCTGACTGTCTTCGCAATGGCCAACGTCGATCCCGGGGATCCCTTCGCTCCCGGACGCGACCGGATCGTCACCAGCCATGGTCACACCTCCCCGGGGGTCTTTTCCGCGCTCGGACGCCTCGGCTTTTTCAGGATCGAAGACGCCGTGGCCCATTTCCGTCAGACCAACTCGCCGTTCGAAGGGCACGTCGAGCGCGAGGTCCCCGGGATCGAATGGGGCACCGGCAATCTCGGTCAGGGGCTCAGCGCGCTGCTTGGCCTCGGCCTCGGCGCCAGACTGCAGGGCCACAAGGTCCAGCTCTACGGCTTTATGGGCGACGGGGAGCAGCAAAAAGGTCAGATCGGAGAGGCCCGCCGCTTCGCTGTCAAGTACGGTTTTACCAATGCCACCGTTTTTGTCGACTATAACCGTCTCCAGATCAGCGGCGCCATCGAGAAGGTGATGCCGCAGCAGATCCGCGCAGGCTGGGAGGCCGATGGCTGGCAGGTCATCGAAATCGACGGCCACGATTATCAGGCCATCTACCAGGCGATCCGTAAGGCCCACAGCCTGCCGGCGCCGGTGATGATCCTCGCCCATACTGTGATGAGCAAGGGTGTGCCCTTTATGGAAAACGACCACAAATGGCATGGACAGGCCCTGCCTCTCGAGGAGTGCCGCAAAGCCCTGAACCTCCTGGGCCTGCCGGATGATCTCGATGCCCTCGCGGAACGCCGCAAAACGCACAATCCGGCCGTTGCGCTCGCCGAAAGAGCCCCCCTCGCAGCCGTGGCCGACCCCGGCATCCCGCGCACCTATGGGGCTGCCGAAAAGAACGATAACCGCAGCGGCTGGGGAAACGCCCTCGACGATATCGTCGCCGCCAACCAGGGACGCCTCCCCATTGCGGTTTTCGACTGCGACCTCGCTCCCTCAGTCAAGACCACCAATATCGCCAAAAATTACCCTGAGCTCTTTTTCCAGAGCGGCATCCAGGAGCACAATACCGCCGCCGTTGCGGGTGCTTGCTCGGCCGAAGGGGTTCTCACCTACTGGGCCGACTTTGGCGTCTTCGGCGTCGCCGAAACCTTCAACCAGCATCGCCTCAACGATATCAACGGCACCAACTACAAGGTGGTCTGCACCCACGTCGGCCTCGATGTCGGCGAGGACGGCAAGACCCATCAGTGCATCGATTACGTCGGCGTCTTTCAGAATCTCTTCGGCTTCAAGGTCATCGTTCCGGCCGATCCCAACCAGACCGACCGGGCGACCCGCTACATCTCCGCCACTCCCGGCAATTTTCTCCTCGCCATGGGACGCTCCAAGATGGGTATGGTGCTCAACGAAGCGGGCGAGCCCTTTTATGGCAGCGGCTACTCCTTCGTCTACGGCAAGGCCGATCTGATCCGTACCGGCGCCAGGGGAGCCATCATCGCCATGGGCGGGATGGTCGGCCGTGCGGTCAAGGCCTGGGAACTGCTCAAGGCCGAAGGCATCGAGGTCATGGTGCTCTCGCTGGCCTGTCCATCGGACCCTGATATAAAGGCCCTCGCCCTGGCGGCACAAACCGGACTGATCGTGACCTATGAAGACCACCATATCCGCACCGGCCTGGGCAGCGCAGTGGCCAACGCCCTGGCTGATGCCGGACTCTCCACCAGATTGATCAAACTGGGCGTCACGCGCTACGGCAGCTCGGGCCTCCCCGACGAACTCTACCGCAGCCAGGGGCTTGATCCCGAAAACCTGGCCCGCACGGTCAAGGCCGCCCTCAACCGGTAGACCCGCTGTCTGCATTAAAAAAGCCTCTCTGGTCCATGGACCGGAGAGGCTTTTTGCTATACAGGAATAACCGGATACGTGGAGGCGGCTCACTCTTTCATCTTGATCAGCGAACGGTCATACTCCTCTGGCGCTTCATACCCCAGGAGATTGAGCAGCGTGGCGGCGATGTTGCTTAAGCCCGGATTCGCCAGTCCGGCCAGTTCGTACTCCCCGGCGTACTCCGGATCGACGATGACAAAAGGCACCGGATTGAGCGTGTGCGCCGTTTTGACCGACTTGACGCCGTTCTTGACTGTGAACATCTCGTCGGCATTGCCATGGTCGGCGGTGATGACCGCCACCCCCCTGAGCTCCTTGACCACCTGAAGTAGCGCTCCAACGCACTCGTCAACAGTCTCTACTGCTTCGATCGCCGCCGCCATCACCCCGGTATGGCCGACCATGTCGCCGTTGGCAAAGTTGACCCGGCCGAAACGAAATCGCCCGCTGCGCAGCAGCTGCGCGGCCTGCTCCGTAATCTCAAGGGCCTTCATTTTAGGGGCCTCATCGAACCGGATCTTGTCAGACGGGATCTCGACAAATTTTTCCAGCTTGTCATCGATATAACCGGAGCGGTTGCCGTTCCAGAAATAGGTCACATGCCCGTACTTTTGGGTCTCCGAGAGAGCGAAAGAGGTGACTCCGCCGGCGCTGAGATACTCGGAGAGGACCCGGTCGATCTCGGGCGGAGAAACCAGGTATTTGGCGGGAATATGGAGATCGCCGTCATACTCCATCATACCCGCATAAAGCACCTCGGGCAAGCGCCCGCGGTCAAAGGCATCAAACTCCCGCTCCTCAAAAGCGCGCGAAATCTCGATGGCACGATCACCCCGGAAATTGAAATTCACCACACCGTCGCCATCCAGGATGGTCCCGACCGGAGATCCGGCGGCATCGACGATGACAAATGCGGGCAGGTACTGATCTGTTGACTGCGGATCCTCCGCATACATGGTCTCGACCGCCTCCGCAGCCGAGGAGAAGCCCCGGGCCTTACCCAGGACGTGGGCATCCCAGCCGCGCTTTACCACGCTCCAGTCGGCGTTATAGCGGTCCATGGTCGTCACCATGCGCCCGCCGCCCGACGCGATGCGGAAATCACAGCCATGAAGCTGATTGAGGCGGGCGAGCAGCTCTTCAGTCTGATGGATATAGGTCAGCGCAGTCCGGGCCCCGACATCGCGTCCGTCGAGGAGAATATGCAGCCGCACCCGTTTGACGCCCTGCTCCGCGCAGTTTTCCACCAGAGCAAAGAGCTGCCGGATGTGGGAGTGGACGTTGCCGTCCGAGAGCAGGCCGATGAAATGCAGGGCCTTTCCTGCCTTCCCGCGGCCGATCAGCTCCTGCCAGATCCCGGTGGAGAAAATCTTGCCCGCGGCGATCGAGCCATCCACAAGCTTGGCCCCCTGCGCAAAGACCCGCCCGGCGCCGATGGCATTGTGGCCCACTTCGCTGTTGCCCATATCCTCATCAGTGGGCAGCCCGACGGCGGTGCCGTGCGCCTTGAGATGGGCGAAAAACCGGCTGCGCAGCAGTCCGTCCAGAACCGGCGTCCTGGCCAAATAGACTGCATTGGTATCGTCTTCCCGGCCCAGGCCGACGCCATCCATGATGACGAGCAGCAGAGGGCCGGGCCTGCCCGAAAAATGGGCCAGTTTTTTTAATTGCAGATCCATATGATCAACCTTTCAGAATATTGTCCGTTGCCTTGATTCACAAGAGAGATTAAAATAGCAAAAAGCCGGGTAAATAAAAAGTCCTTCTTCGCGCCAAGGGCGGCATCTGCAACAAAATAATTGATAAAATTGCCAAAATAGTTTATCTTGGTGCGACAAATTTCATCTACTTCAAGCCGGGATTATTCTCATGACCTTCCAAGATATTCTGCCTCTTGTCCGGAAAAACGACGAAAAAATCGTCCTTATCCTGCTCGGCGGCGTCGGCGGCATCCAGTCCGGCCCCAACCTGCTCACGGAACTGCAGCAGGCGCATCACCCCCATCTCAACGCCCTGGCGCGTAAATCGGTGTGCGGCCTGCTCATGCCGGCCGCTCCGGGGGTAACCCCGGCGGAGAACGCAGCCCTGAAAAGGCTGCTCGGATGGCAGCTGGAGCAGGCTCCCGACTGGAAGGGCGGGCTCGGCCTCAAGAGCTGCGCCCTCTCCTCCTCCCCGGATTATCTCCGTATCTTCGCGGAAGCGGGCATCGCCGCCATCGCTTCCTCCGATGCGCCGTCGGAGCTGACCGACCGGGCGTGCGCCGAGCTCCCCACACATGATTTTATCATCATCCATTATACCGCACCCGAAAAAGAGGGACTGGCAGGCGGTTACTATGAAAAGATCAAGGCGGTCGAGGAGTTCGACCGTCTGATCCCGCGGCTTCTGGAACCCGCTCCGGCCGTCGTGTCCGTCTGCGGCGACCATTCCTGCCCCAGCGCTCTGGGCGCGATCAGCTGGCATCCGGTTCCCCTGCTGATCCAGGCGTCTACAGCGCGCTATGACATGGTCCAAACTTTCGATGAAATCGCCTGTAATGCCGGTGCCCTCGGCACGCTCCGCACCGCGGAGCTTCTCCCCCTCCTGCTCGCCCATGCAGGCAAACTGGCCCCGGCACACTAGAGAGGTAAACATGAACCGAAGCGCTGCTATTCCTCCCGATCCCGCCAGCCTGACCCCCGCGGCACTGGCCGGCCTGATCGATCACACACTCCTCAAACCCGAGGCGGTTGCCACCCAGTTCGAACAGCTCTGTTCCGAAGCGGTGATCTACCGTTTCGCCACCGTCTGTGTAAATCCCGCATGGGTGCGCTTTTGCGCTGAACATCTGCAGGGAGCGGGGGTCGGTCTCTGCTCGGTCGTCGGTTTTCCGCTGGGCAGCATCATGCCGGAAGACAAGGCGGAGGAGGCCCGCAGAGCGGTCGGCAACGGCGCCACCGAGATCGACATGGTGCTCAACGCCGGCTGGCTAAAATCGGGCTTTTCGGCGCTGGTCCTGCAGGATATCGCCGGAGTCGTTGAGGCGGCTGCACCCGCCATGGTCAAGGTGATCCTTGAGACCTGCCTGCTCACTGAAGAAGAAAAGATCGCCGCGTGCGATCTCGCCCGGTCGGCCGGGGCTCATTTTGTCAAGACATCGACGGGATTCGGCAAGTCCGGAGCCACGGAGGCTGACATCGTCCTCATGCGTCGCTGCGTTGGAGAGGCCCTCGGTGTCAAGGCTTCCGGCGGAGTTCGCGATCTGCCGGCGGCGCTGGCGATGATCGTTGCCGGGGCCAACCGCATCGGCACCAGCTCGGGCGTGGCCATCATCGAAGCGATGAAACTGGCACATCCCTGAAAAAAAAGCCCTCAAGCGAGGGCTTTTTCAAGACGAGCGAGCAGTCCGGGGCTGATCTCGACGCCCTCTTTCTGCAGCCCCATAATGCAGGAGCCGATGGCGGGCTCGAAACGGGGCTCGATAAAAGCCGCTTTCCGCACCACGCGCAAAGCCTCTTCGCGCATGAAGGGCATGAGCACATCGCGCTGATTGAAAATACTGCCGATCAGGGCGACGGAAACTTCACCCCCCTCACGGCCCATGCGCCTGGCCGCCCCGGCGACCAATTTTCCGATCTCCCTGCCGGCGTTTTCGATGATCTGTCGTGCCGCATCGTCCCCCTCCTCTGCAGCCGCAAAGACCGCCGGCGCATTGCTGGCGACCTCAGTCCGGTCGATCTTGTCGGAGTAGATCTGGGAGATGATCAGATCGATGCTGGCCAGATCGTAGCGTTTTTCATAGTGGCTCCTGAGCACGGTTTTTGGACCGCGTCCATCCAGATCTTTCAGGGCCGCGATCAGCGCCTGCTGTCCGATGTAATAACCGCTTCCCTCGTCCCCCAGTTTGAAACCCCACCCGCCGCAGCGGTAGAGCGTGCCCTTGTCATCCTTGCCGAAACAAATCGAACCCGTTCCAGAGATGACGATGATGCCCGGTCCACCGCCGAAGGCGCCCGCGAGGGCGGCCGAAGCGTCGGTATCGATCGTATGATTCCGCGCCAGACCGCGGCTTGTGACCTGGGCTGAGATCGCCTCGCGGTCCGCCGGCCTTCCGGCACCCGCCAGACCGGCATAGAGATGATCAACCTCACCCGGCGTACAGCCGGCGTTGGCGGTCAACTCGGCGACCAGCGCGGACAGGCTCTCGCCCAGGCGCTCCGCTCCGATGGCCTGAATATTGGACGAGTCGCCGCTGGCGCGCGCCAGAAGCTGGCCGGTCTCGTCGATCATGACACCCAGAGTTTTGGTGCCCCCGCCATCCAGTCCGATAATCCGCTTTGCCATGCTCTTTTCTCCTCTATGATCGCAGCAGAAATTTAAATTTCTTTATCACCAGGAGGGCTATCGCAACCTTGATGCTCTCTCCCGGAACGAACAAAAGCAGTCCGGCCACCACCGCCTGCATAAACGGCATGGGTTTGCCGGTGATCCATGTAAAAGAAAAATACAACCATAAAGTCCCAAAGACAAGCAAAAAAAGCGCCCCCAGGGCCATCACCAGCGCAAGCGCGCGCATCGACGGCGGACGGGCCACAGTCGCCAGGCCGCGCGCGACAAGGGCCGCAGTCAGGGGCATGGCGAGAAGATAACCAAAGGTGGGCTGGAAAAGGTAGGCCATGCCGCCGCCCTGGCTGAAGAGCGGCAGCCCCAGCAATCCCAGTACCAGATAGGCCGCCTGTGTGCCGGCCGCCGCCCTGGGCGGAAAGAACGCTCCGGCCAGCAGGGGGAAGAGACTCTGCAGCGAGAGCGGCACCGGATAAAAAGGGATCCGCAGCAGCGATCCGAAAGCGGTGAGCGCGGTCATCAGGGCCATGGCGCTCAGCCTCCGCGTCGTCAACCCGTTCAAAGGCCTGCTCCCGGATGAATGCGCCGGCCACACCGGCGGGCCGCCCGGGCAGCGGCCGACTGCTCCCAGAAAAAGGACATTAGCCGTACTTTTTCCAAGCCCTGTTCTCCCATTTTGCTGTTGCTTTTGCCCCGCTGCTTTGATATATTAGCTATTGGAGTACTTTTTACGATCAAGGTGCGGCGCCTGTTCCCTGCAGATTTTTGGACTGGCTTGCACCTTGTTTATTAATTGGCCGCCTCTTCAGAATTATCAGCTCCCCGATGGAGAAGCTCTCACCAACCGCCATGCCCATGTACAAGCGATCAACGCACAGAGCGACCAGGCGATTTCTTGCAGCAGGAGCCCTCGCAAGACGATGGCTCCTTGTCGCCTTCTCCCTCTCCGCCGCAACGGCCGCCTGGCCTCAGCGCCTGCTCACCGTCTCGCTGCCGCGTGAACCCGTTGAGGCCCCCTTCGCTCTGGTCCCGGAGCAAAAGAGCGACGGCCCCAAGGTGGGTCTGGCCCTCAGCGGCGGTGGTCTGCGCGGAATCGCCCACATCGGTGTTCTCCAGACCCTGACCGATCACAATATCCCCATCGACTTTATCGGCGCAACCAGCATCGGATCCATCATCGGCGGGCTCTACGCCTCGGGGTATTCACCGGAAGAACTCTGGGCGATCGTCGAAAAGCTCGACCTCGGCGATCTGCTCAATGATTCCCCCAGCCGGGCCAGCCAGTTCCTGGCGGAAAAACAAATGCAGAGCCGGGCCATTCTTCAGCTGCGGCTGGCAAACTGGAAATTCTACCTGCCGGAGGCCGTCACCCCGGGTCAGAAGTTGACCAACACCCTGACCGATCTCTATCTCAACGCCCCCCTGCACGAATCTGATTTCAGCCGCCTGCGGGTACCCATCAAAATCCAGACCACCGATCTGCTCACCGGCAGCAAGATCGTGCTGGAGCAGGGCAACCTGATCGAAGCGATGCGCGCCTCCATCGCGGTGCCGCTTCTGCTCATGCCCGTGGAGTACAATAACTCCCTGCTCGTCGATGGCGGCCTGCTCGACAACCTCCCCGTCGAGGAGACCAGGGCCATGGGAGCGGATATTGTCATTGCCATCGACTGCACCGCCAATCTGCGTCCACGCGAAGATATGAACCTCCCCTGGGAACTGATGGACCAGGTGACAACCATCATGCAGCAGGGGCACAATCTCGAACAGCTCGAAAAGGCCGATTTAATCCTCAGTTTCAAAAGCTTTCCGGCCGCTACGACCCAAAAAGAAGTGATAAAAACGCTCTATGAAACAGCGCGCGCGCAGACGGCCGCGATCATTCCGCAGCTTAAAAACCTGCTGGAAAAAAAGAGAGCGGAACAGACCCTCTCCCTCAACAGCCCCTCCTTCCGCTTCAGCCGGGTCTCCTTCTCGGGCTCTACCCGCCTCGGCTTCACCGATCTCATCGACGCGCGCTCCAGCATTATCTATACTCCGGCTGATATCCAGGCCAATTTAGCCACACTCTTCGAGACCGGCTTTTTCTCGGAGGTTGCAGCGCACATCGAGGCCGACGGAAGCGACACCACCCTGATTTATGCCTGCACCCCTTATCCGGAGCTGAAACAGATCGATCTGCAGGGAAATACCATGCTCTCGGACATTGAATTGCTCACCCCTTTTGTGCCGCTTCTGGGTCACCCTCTCAACCGGCATCAGGCGCGGGCCGCCCTGCAAAAGCTCATTCAGCTCTACCGCACGGAGGGCTATTCACTCGCCTTTCTCCGCAGCGTCGAGTTCGATCGCAAGAGCGGAATTGCGCGTATAAACATCGACGAGGGCAGGATCGCCCGCGTCCGTTTTGATGGCCAGGAGGTGACCAAAACATCGGTCCTCAACCGCGATTTTGCACTCCGGAGCGGAGACCTCTTCCAGCGCAAACAAGCCCAGCAGGCCATCAACAACCTCTACGGCACCGGCCTTTTCAACTCCGTCACCCTCCTCCCCCAAACCAGCCCCGAGGGTTGGGAATTGATCGTCCGCCTGCGCGAAAAAAAATACACTGTACTCCGCCTGGGCACGCACTATGATCTGGAGCTGAACGGCCGCGCCTTTCTGGAGGTGGCTCACGAAAACACCTTTGGCAGCGGCAACGATCTCATCCTGCACGGACAGTACGGAGACCGCGACCATAAGTTTTCTCTCCAGTTCAACGCCGACCGCCTTGCCAACTCTTTCCTGAGCTTGCAGGTCACTGCCCGGCAGGAGTACGCCAAACGTTTTTATTATAAAAATTTCACCGGGATGGGAGAGTATGAACGCCGCGCCAACGGTGCGCACATCAGTCTGGGCATGCAGATCGCCCGTCTCGGCATGCTCTCCGGATTCATGCGGCTGGAGAAGATGAACATCCACCGCCTCTCCGGCAGCATCGTCGATGCCGGTGAACTGAACCTGAATACCATCGGCGTCAACAGCGTCGTCGATACCCGCGACCAGATCCTCTTTCCGACGCGCGGGAAATACCACACCTTCACCTATGAGGTCTCCTCCGGAAAATTTCTCGGCGCGGATATCTCCTTTTTCAAGGTGCAAAACCAGCTCACTACCTTCTGGACCTTCAGGAACCGCAGTACCCTCTCCCCCCGGCTCATCTGGGGCACATCAGATTTGACAACACCATTTTCGGAACAGTACAGGATCGGCGGGGAAGACTCTTTTTATGGATTGCGAGAAGAAGAGTGGAGCGGAAGGAATATCATACTGGGCAGCCTCGAATACCGCTACTGCCTGCCCTGGAAAAGTTACCTGACCTTCTATTTTTCAACGCGTTTCGATTTTGGCGCAGTCTGGGAAAACTCGGTCGAGGTGAACGGAAAGGATTTCATCTCCGGCAGGGGAGCCGCCCTGAGCCTCAAAACGCCTTTGGGGCCTTTTTCGGCCGCCTACGGCCGGGCCAGCAACGGCCATGACCGTTTCTACTTTTCCGCCGGCTACAACTTTTGATCGCGCGCCCTGTTCCAGTTCACCCAGTCACTCTGCTCGTCGGGGTCCTCCGGGCTGAATGAGCCGCTCTGGACGACCTCGCCCCTGCCGTCAACACGTACCCGCTGCATGCTCCTCACGATCAGGCGCCATTCTTCCAGCGTAACCTCACGCGGCGCCGCAACCTCGGCCGGCCCCGGCACCTGATGCGGCGCTCCCGGGTGGGCACTGCGGATGGAATCCTGCCCGACAACTCTGCTGAGCACCACTTCCCCCGCATAGACCCTGAGTTCAGTGCTCGAGTCGGCGCCGACGCTCAGGCGCAGGGTCGTCCCGGTGATGGCAGCCGCGGCGACCGGAGTAGTGATCGAAAACCTTTTCGCGCCGCTCTTTTTGCCGACATGAGCCCACAGCTCACCGGACTGCAGCACGATCGCCGATTCGCGTTCCTGCTCCACCGTCTCTTCATAGAGCTTGAGGATGTCGATGGTCGTGCGTGGCGCCATGCGCACACGATCCAGACGCGCAATTTCCAGCTCTGCGCGGGATTCGGAAAAAGTCCTTACCCTTTCGCCGGAGATCACCGTAGAATCCACCAGCACACGGTGCCACTCCTCCTCCGTAACCTTCTGTTTCCTGGCCGACCCCTCCACAAAGGTCACGATCCCCTTTTGGTCTGCCTCTTCAGGCTCCGGGGCCATTCCGGCCGCAAAGAACACGACCGCAGCGGCCAGACCTAAAACCACTGCTCCACCTGTGCGCTTGCTCTTGCTCCACATCGTGCACCCTCCCGCATTGAGGGGATCAGAGCCCTTCTGATCCCGGTCAGGAGCGCTTCTTGCCCTGAGGATCAGGCAACGGAAAGAGAGAGGCGATCTCATCACCCTTGACAATATTGACGACAGCCGTTCCCTGGGTCGCGCGGCCGCCTGTCTTGATCTCTTTGGCTTTGAGCCGCTTCAGTTTGCCCTTTTTGGTCACCACAATAAACTGATCCGTGGCCGCGGCTTCCACTACCGCCGCGACCCACCCGGACTTTTCGGAGCATTTGTAGTTTACGATCCCCTTGCCACCGCGCTTGATGGTGCCATATTCAGCGGCATCACTGCGCTTGCCAAAGCCCAAATGGGTAAGGCTCAAAACCGCAGCCGCATCCCGCACCAGCAGCACCACGCTGACGACATGATCGTCCGACTCCAGCTCGATGCCTTTGATGCCGCCTGCAGCCGATCCCATTTCACGGACATCCTCTTCCGAGAAACGGATGCTCTTGCCCTGCCGAGAGGCCAGGAGCAGTTCCATCTTGCCATCCGTCATCTCCGCTCCGGCCAGGGCATCATCGTCGCGCATGCCGATCACCATCATGCCGCCCTCCTTGATGCGCTGCAGCTCGGAGAAACTGACCTTCTTGACCAGCCCCTGGCGGGTCGCCAGAAAGAGATACCGCTCGCTGCTCTCCCTGGGCATATCGAAGCAGGCGATGATCTCTTCTTCACTCCTGAAATGAAGAAGCCGGCTGATCTCGCCCCCCTTGACCTCATCTGTGGCGAAGGGGATAAAACTGGTCCGCGACAGGTAGGCACGTCCGGAGCGGCAGACGAAAACCAGCAGCTGGCTGCTAACCGACCGGAATGCGAAGCGAAGATAATCCTTTTCGCCCAGGAGCGAAGAGACGGCCTCGCTGTTATAGTCCTGAGGGCTGAAGCGGCCGATGCGCCCCTTGCTGGTCAGGGCCAGGATGAACTCCTCATCGGAGACCATCTCCTGCAGGGACTGTTCGCCATCTCCGCTGCGCGTCACAATCAGCGTCCGCCGGTTATCGCCGTACCTCTCCCTGAGATCGAGCAGTTCCTGCTTGATCAGCTGCATGCGCAGGGATTTGCTGCCGATCAGGGATTTGAGCCTCTGGATGAGCTTGATCAGCTCTTTATATTCATCCTCGATTTTTTTGCGTTCGAGGCCGGTCAGCCGCTGCAGACGCATGTCCAGGATGGCCTGTGCCTGAATCTCGGACAGCTTGAAATTCTTCATCAGCCCTTTGCGGGCGGTATCCACATCCCGGGATTTTTTGATCAGGGCGATCACCGCGTCGATGTTGTCGAGCGCGATCTTGAGTCCCTCAAGGATATGGGCGCGCGCCTCGGCCTTTTGCAGCTCGAATTTGCACCGGCGCAGGACGACTTCATGGCGGAATTTGAGAAACTCGGTGAGAATTTGCCTGATGTTCAGGATCCTGGGCTGCCCGTCCACCAGGGCCAGCATGATGGCGCCAAAGGTGGTCTGCATCTGGGTGTAGCGGAAGAGATCCTTGAGCACCGCCTCGGCGTCCGCTTCCTTGCGCAACTCGAAAACGATGCGCATGCCGTCGCGATCAGACTCGTCGCGGATGTCATAGATGCCCTCGATCTTCTTGTTGCGCACCATCTCGGCGACGCGCTCGATCAGTGAGGTTTTGTTGACCTGGTAGGGAATCTCCGTCACTACGATGCGCTTGCGCCCGCCGCTGACCTCTTCGACGTGCACCCTGGCGCGCACCGTCAGCTTGCCGCGACCGTGCTTGAAATAGGCCGCGATATCTTCGTCCCCGACAATGATGGCTCCGGTCGGAAAATCCGGTCCCTTGATATATTTGCGGATTTCCTCGGGTTTGATCTCCGGTTTTTCGATCACCGCCACCAGAGCATCGACCACCTCGCGGAGATTGTGCGGGGGTACATTGGTCGCCATGCCGACGGCGATGCCGGAGGCGCCGTTGACGAGCAAAGTAGGCAGCAGGGCGGGCATGACCAGGGGTTCTTTGAGAGAATCATCAAAATTGGGGATGAAATCGACGGTGTCCTTGTCAAGGTCCCGGATCACCTCTTCGGCGATCGGCGCCAGACGCGCCTCGGTGTAACGCATCGCCGCGGCGGCATCGCCGTCGATGGAACCAAAGTTGCCCTGACCGTCGACGAGGGGATAGCGCAGGGAGAAATCCTGCACCATGCGCACCATGGCATCATAGACAGCGGTATCACCGTGGGGATGATACTTGCCAAGCACCTCACCGACGATACGTGCGCTTTTTTTATAGCCCGAGCCGGGCCTGAGCCCCAGTTCGAGCATGCCGTAGAGAACGCGGCGGTGTACCGGTTTGAGACCGTCGCGGACATCCGGCAGGGCGCGCGCAACGATCACCGACATCGAATAATCGATGTAGGAGTGCTTCATCTCCTCTTCAATAAAAACCGGTACGAGTTTTTCGCTATTTTCCGTCATCTCTTCGATTTCTGTTTAGACTGCTTCTGGTTAAACATCCAGATTGCGAACATACTGGGCGTTCTCTTCAATAAATTTTCTGCGCAGCTCGACGTCATCGCCCATCAGCATGGAAAAAATATGGTCGGCCTCGAAAGCCTCTTCGATGGTCACCTGCAAAAGTGTACGGAACTGCGGGTCCATGGTCGTCTTCCAGAGCTGGGCCGGATTCATTTCTCCCAAACCCTTGTAGCGCTGGAGAGAGTAGTTTCTGGTCTGCTCCCTGTTCTTCTCCTGCACTTTGCGGAGCTCTTCATCGTCGTAGACATAGAGCTCCTCATTGCCGCGAGCGAGCCGGTAAAGCGGCGGCTGGGCGATATAGAGGTGACCGTGATCGATCACAGGACGCATATGGCGGAAGAAAAAAGTGAGCAGCAGCGTGCGGATATGGGCGCCGTCGACATCCGCATCAGTCATGATGATGATCTTGCTGTAGCGGATGCGCTCCACCTGAAAATCATCCCGCCCGATGCCGGTGCCCAGAGCGGAGACGATGGTGCGGATCTCTTCGTTGGAGAGCATCTTGTCGAGACGGGCCTTTTCGACATTGAGGATCTTGCCGCGCAGCGGCAGAATAGCCTGAAAGCGGCGGTCTCTCCCCTGTTTGGCGCTGCCTCCGGCCGAATTGCCTTCAACGATGAAGAGCTCCGTCCGTGCCGACTCCGACCAGGAGCAGTCGGCCAGTTTGCCGGGGAGAGTGTCATTTTCAAGCGCCGATTTGCGCCGGGTCAGCTCGCGTGCCTTGCGCGCCGCCTCGCGCGAACGCGCTGCCACCTGACATTTCTCGATGATGCGCTTGCCGACGGAGCTGTTCTGCTCGAGATATTTCCCCAATTGCTCGTTGACCAGCCCCTCGACGATCCCCTTGACCTCGCTGTTGCCCAGACGGGTTTTGGTCTGGCCCTCGAATTGGGGATCATTAACCTTGACACTGATCACCGCCGTCAACCCCTCGCGTACGTCATCACCGCTCAGTGTGTTGTCGCCATTTTTAAGCAGCTTGTTCTTGGCCGCAAAGTTATTCAGGGTACGGGTCAGCGCTGCCTTGAAGCCGACCAGATGCGTGCCACCCTCGATGGTGTGGATGTTGTTGACGTAGGAATAGATATTCTCGTTGTAGGAATCATTATAGGAAAAGGCGATATCGACAGGTATGTTCTCACGTTCTCCGGTGAGAAAAATGGGCCGCTTGGTGAGTGTATT
Source organism: bacterium (assembly GCA_035388125.1). Classification (GTDB taxonomy): domain Bacteria; phylum Zhuqueibacterota; class Zhuqueibacteria; order Residuimicrobiales; family Residuimicrobiaceae; genus JAKPUX01. The sequence goes on from DAOOPF010000002.1 coordinate 37,994, forward strand.
GTGACCCTGGTCGAGGTACTCAATGAAAGCGCTGAGACCCCCCTTGTATTTGAATTTGTTGCTCTTTCCGGTCTTCGCATCGAGAATGGATATTTTGAGGTTGGGATTGAGAAAGGCGAGTTCCCTGAGCCGCTCCGAAAGGATTTCAAAGCTGAATTTGCGCTTTTTAAAAATCTCGCCGTCGGGCATAAAAGTCACCTTGGTGCCAGTGCTCTTGCGGCTGCCGACCTTTTTAACCGGGGCATCCGGCACCCCGCGCTGATAGCGCTGGCGATAGAGCCCCCCATCCCGGGCGACCTCGACCACCATCCACTCCGACAGGGCATTCACCACGGAAACACCCACTCCGTGCAGACCGCCGGAAACCTTGTAGGCCTTTTTATCGAATTTGCCGCCCGCATGCAAAACGGTCATGACCACTTCCAGAGCAGAGCGGTTCTGCTCCGGATGGATATCAACGGGAATGCCGCGGCCGTTATCAATGACCGAAACGCTTTCGTCTTCGTTGATGCTCACTTCAATTTCATCGCAGGAGCCGGCCAGGGCTTCATCGATGCTGTTATCCACCACTTCATTGACGAGGTGATGCAAACCCCGCACCGAGATATCGCCGATATACATCGCAGGGCGCAACCGCACCGCCTCCAGACCCTTGAGAACCTGAATCTGGCTGGCATCGTAGGCGGACTGATTTTTAGCGTTGTTCATATTTTTTAAAACACCACCTGTTAAATAAACCGGATGTCTTTGACCAGCCCCTCACCCAGGGCACTGCCGATTTTGGCGAGAATAGCCTGTTTCTGAAAGAGCAATTCGGTACGCCAGGTCATCGAGGCCACCCGGACATAAAGGACACCCTCCTGAAGATGATCGGGCCTGGATATCTTGCCGATTTTTTCACCAACCAGTTGAGGCCACTCCTCTATCACTCGCTGCTGTTTCAACCGCTGTTCAAGTCCAAGCTGGTGAATCAGCTGCGCCAATCCTTTGGAAATATGCTGATTGTCGTCACGAACCATTTTCCCCTCTTTCTATCCGACCTTCACGCACAAAAAAGAGATATTCCTCTTTCTGCCGGTGAAGGCTGTGCTGCAGGGATGAAAAATCGGCTGAGGTGCCGGAGATAATACACTGGCCGCCGTCTGAAAAGAGCTCAATCACCTTTTCACCACGCTCCTGGTCGAGTTCCGCGTAGAGGTCGTCCAGAAGGAGCATCGGCGTGGTGTTGAGATAACTTTTCAGCAGGAAGAGTTCGGCAGCCTTGATGCTGATGAGCGCGCTTTTGTGCTCGCCACGCGAACCAAATTGACGCAGCGTGCGTTCCCCGACGCACAATTTGAACTCATCGCGGTGGGGACCGACCATCGACACTCCCCGGGCAATTTCGAGGCCTTTCATTTTTCTCAGCTTCTCGACAAAACGATCACGGGGATCGGTCCCTGGGGCAGCCTCCACATTCGGCTCATAGGTGATGGTGAAAGGCTCGGTGGCGTCTCCGGAGATGCTCCGGTAATGGTGCAGCAGAACCGCGGCCATTTCAGAAACCAGTTTGCTCCGGAACTCCATCAGCGCACACCCCTTGAGGATCAGCTGCTCATTCCACGCCTCCAGTTCATCACCGCTGTTGATCCGGCCGTTCTGTGTGAGCCACAGGATCCGATTGCGCTGCTTGATTACCTTTTCATACTCTTTGAGGTCATTCAGAAAGCGGCTGGAGCACTGGGACGCCAGAATATTAAAAAAGCGCCGGCGCTGCTGCGGTGAGCCGTGGGTGATATCATAGTCGGCAGCCGAAAGAACCACAACCGGAAATTGTCCCACCAGACTCGACAAATGGTGTACCGGTTTGCCATCAAGGATGACCTGCTTCCCTGATGCAACATGATAGCGTAAAACAATCTCGTGATCAATGCCGATCTTATCCGCAAACCTTCCGGTGAGGTTAAAGTGATCTTTCCCCAGGGGAATCAGTTCTGCATCGTTGCTGGTACGGAACGATTTGCACAGGCAGAGCAGGTAGATGGCCTCGAGCAGATTGGTTTTACCCTGTGCATTTTCGCCAAAGAGATAGTTTTTCCTGGCATAAAATTCGAGATGCTGTGCATCCAGGTTACGAAAAGATTCAATCGCCAGGCTGCGCAGAAACATGGCCGGACCGGCTGTTACTCGGCGCTGTAGGATGTATCGGTGGTGGTTGCCGGGCCCGCTTCGTTGATGCGAATAGGCATCAGCAGCATCACAACCTCCTCACCCTCGCGCTTTTCGACCGGTTTGAGAATTGCCGCACTGGTGGCATCCTTGAGTTCAAAAACGATCTCTTCACCATCGAGATGACGCAGAACATCCATCAGGTAGTTGCTATTGTACCCAATCTGCAGCCATTCACCATTGAAAGAGGCGGGAATGGCCTCTTTGGCTTCAGCACCGAATTCAATATCCTCGGAACGGACTGTCACCTCATCGGGCGCAACCATCAGACGAACCTGATGGGTCAAAGAGCTGGAAAAGATGGAGACGCGGCGCAGGCTGGAGATCAAAAGCTCGCGATTGATCTGCAGCTTTAACTCATTATCCTTTGGGAGGACGCGTTCATAGTTGGGGTAGGTTCCGCTGATCAGTTTGGAATAGACCACCGCCCGTTCGAGCGTGAAAACAATATGATCCTCGCCGATCTGAAGGCCGACATTGGCATCATCCTCAAAATTGCGCAGCAGAAGGTGGAGGGTTTTGGTCGGGATGATCAGGTTGCGGCGTACATCGTCGGCGATCATGCCGTTGGTGACTGTTATTTTGGCGAGGCGATGACCGTCGGTGGCAACAAAACGAATCTCGCCGGGGAGCAACTCCATATTGATGCCAGTCAATGCCGGGCGCAGTTCATCGGCCGATACTGCGAAAATGGTCTGCTCCGCCATGCGTCCCAGGCGACCGGAGTCCATCTGAAAAGCGAGTTCGCCTTCTTCAACACTGATCTGGGGAAAATCTTCCTTCGGCTGGGTGGAGAGTTTGTATTCGCCCTTTTCCGTCCTGATGGTGACCTTGTTATCCGCATCTGAAAAGAGGTTGAGGGGTACATCCGGCAGCTCGCGCACGATCTCGACCAGAATTTTGGCCGGGATGGCGACGGAACCCTCTTCGGTGCCGTTCACATCCAGGGTGGTCGTAATTGAAATTTCCAGATCGGTTCCAGTCAGAGAGAGCTTGCCCTCACGCAGATCCAGCAAAATACAGGTTAAAATAGATATGGTGGTTTTGGGAGGCACAACACCAATCACTTTTTGCAATGCATCAAAAAACTCTTTTTTGGAAACAGTAAAATTCATGGGTTCCTCCTCAAAAAAAGTTGGCGCGTTTTATCACTAAAGTTATATAATAAAAAAATATATATCAAGATAATTGTAGTAGTAGGTAGCGTGGATAAGTGGATAAGAGTGTTTTTGAACGAGCCGGGGTTATCCTTTTCCAGCTTGTAAATATGAAGTAAGCGCTGACAGCCCGGAACTCAGGTTATGAACATGGCGGTGTGGACAGAAAGATGAAAAGCGCCAATTTTTCCACTTTTCAGATGGATGGAAAAAGGGTCTGTGGAAAAGGAACTGGTTGTCAACATTCCTCAGCGGCTTGTCCACAGGGGTTCAACAATTTATCCACAGACCTCACAGCTGCGATATTTCGATACGGTTCTTGATCGCCTCGACATTTTCCCTGTACTTGCCGTCTGATTCCATTAACTCCTCGGTGCAGTTGATCGAATGGATGACAGTGGAATGGTCACGGCCGCCGAAATGAAGACCGATGGTCTTGAGAGAGCTGTCCGTCAGCGACTTGCAAAGATACATGCAGATCTGCCGGGCCTGGGCGATCTCTTTCTTGCGGGTTTTGGAGCGCAGGAGATCATCGGGAAAGGAAAAATGCTCGGCTGTCACTTTTTGAATATATTCAATGCTGATCGCTTTGGTCTTGCTGATGCAGACATCACGCAAAACCTTTTTGGCAACCTCCAGGGTGATATCAATACCGTTCAGAGAGGCAAACGCAAGCAGACGGATCATCGCCCCCTCCAGTTCCCTGATATTGGAGGTGATATGGGTGGCGATGAAATGAAAAATTTCCGGAGGCAGGTCGATGGAACTCTCTTCAGCTTTTTTTTGAAGGATCGCCTGGCGGGTCTCCAGATCGGGGGCCTGAATGTCGACCACCAGTCCCCACTGAAAACGGGATTTAAGGCGCTCCTCCATGCCCTGCAGCTCTTTCGGAGGACGATCGGAAGAGAGGATGATCTGTTTGCCTTTTTGATGCAGAGCATTAAAAGTGTGAAAAAACTCGTCCTGGGTGCGCTCCTTGTTGCCGAAGAACTGGATATCGTCAATCATCAGGATATCCACATTCCGGTACAGACCGCTGAACTCCGTGGTCTTGTTTTTCTGGATGGAATTGATGAAATCAGCGGTGAAGCGCTCGCTGTCAACATAGAGGACGCGAATGGATTTATTCTGTTCCTTGGCATAATTGCCGATTGCCTGAATGAGATGAGTTTTACCCAGACCCACACCTCCATAGACGACGAGCGGGTTGAAGGTGGTGGAACCCGGCGATTTGGCTACCGCCAGCGCAGCCGCTTTGGCGAACTTGTTGCACTCACCCTCGACATAGCTGTCAAAGCAGTATCGGATATTCAGATTGTCCGCCAGGCGACTGGCTGCCGGTGGGGGAGGTTTGACCGGGGCAGGTGGTATTAAATCGGCGGGCAGGGGTACATCCATCCTGATCGAATAGGCCAGCTTGAAGCCGTTGCCCATAACCTGCCCGAGGGCGCGATTCATCATCGCTCCGTACTGCTGCTCAATCCACTCATAGGAGAATTGATTGGGGACCTGAATGGTCAAGGCCTTGTCATCCAGTTTAATGGGCTGAATCGGCTTGAACCAGGTGAGCAGGGTATTGGGATGAACCTCGGTTTTTAGAATATCCAATACCTTGTCCCAAACATCATGATGATTCTGATACATTACTGCTCCTGTCGAAATAGAGGGGAAAGATGTCAAGATATTGCCCATACCTCTCCGTCACAACCAATCAATAGGATAAATGAAAGTTATCCACAACAAAGGCACGGTTATCCACATCCGCGAGTGGACTATTATTGCCAATATCAATAATAAATATAATGATTTGGATTAATTGCGGACGACAGTTTGTGAACAACCGGCGGGAAAACAGGTTTCATGCTGCCAATCGGATTGATGCACGCAAAAGTTATCCACATTTTGTTATCCACATCGTTCCGCCATTAAATGTCCGTAAAAGCGCGCTGATATGCAATAACAAAATTTCCTTTTTTTGGCGAAGAGCGGAGCCAATATCCTGCGCCGTTCTCTTAAGAGCTGCTGCCGAAATGCGAGAGCAACATGGAGGTGAAGAGTGCGTGCGGGAAAATTAATGCTTGATTTTTTAGGAAATTATTCGTAATTATATGAGCTAATATCTATTTATCAAAGGAGAATACCAGAATGCAACCGACTTTCCAGCCCAGTAAAAGGAAACGGGTCAACAAACACGGCTTTCGCGCCAGAATGGCCACCAAAAACGGCCGCACTGTGCTCGCCAGAAGAAGAGCCAAGGGACGTAAAAAACTCACTGTCAGCGACGAGTAAGCCGGTGCTCATTGAATAATTTCCGATTGGAAAAATCTTCTCTGATCAAAAATAGCGCGGAGTTCTCCAGTGTCATCAAAAGTGGCTCCGCCTACAAAGGCAGTTACTTCACCCTATTCGTCGCCAACGAGGACAAGCTCAGGATCGGCTTCTCCGTAAAAAGAGGGATGAAATCTGTCGATCGAAACAGATTGAAACGTCGAACACGGGAATTGTGGCGGGTCTGTAAAGGAGATTTCGATCTGACGGGAAATTTGATCGTCATCGCTCGCGAGCAGGCCCTGTCCGCTCCATTCAAACTCCTGGAACGGGATTTTAGAACCCTTCTCGAACAGATCTCTCATCGCGAAATCCAGGTCAGGCCCTGAAAGGCCCCGCACTCATTGTCCTGTTGCCGGCACGGAAATTGTACGCTATTGTGAAAACCAATCCTGCAAAAGAGCTTGTGCTCCTGCTGATCAGGTTCTACAAGAAGGCGATTTCTCCGCTGTTGCCGCCCTCCTGCCGTTACCACCCGACCTGTTCCACCTATGCCCAGCAAGCCATTGAAAAATACGGACTCTTCAAAGGAGGGGGCAAGGCGGTTATTCGTGTACTCAAATGTAATCCGTTTTTTCCCGGCGGAAATGACCCTGTATAGGAATACATTATGAATCTGGATAAGAAGACCATCATCGCCTTCTTGCTCATCGGCCTGGTTTTCCTCTTCGTGCAGAGCCCGGTCTATCAGAAGCTTTTCTTTCCCGAGAGCTACAAAAGGCAGATCGAAGCCCGCCAGATCAGGGGCGTTACGCCCGACTCGCTGGACGAAAGACAGAGCCAATCTCCGCCCATGCAGGAGGAGATCGCCTCCGTACCTGCCGATTCACTCCAGGTGAAAGAAAGAGTGGAGTCCGAGATTCCGGAGCGGTTTATCACCGTGGACTCCGATCTCTATACTGCGCGCTTTTCCACACGCGGCGGCACCCTGGTGAGTTGGACACTCAAGCAGTACAAGAAGAGCGGTGATGAGCTGGTCTCCATGCTTCCGCCGCAGAGCGCGGGCAGCCTTGGCCTTGAGTTTTATACGCGCGATGAAGATACCCTCAATACCGCCGGCTATGCTTTCTCCTCTGAGGCCGGGGATACCATCAATCTCGCCGAAGGCGACGGCACCCTCCGCTTCACCCGTCAATTCGACGGGGAGCGCCGCATCAGCAAAATTTTCACCTTCAAAAACGGACGCTACGATTTCAACCTCGAGGTTGCGCTTGAAAACATGGGCTCCCTGGTGGCCGACAAATCCTACCAGATCGCCCTGCCCAACGGCCTCGAATCCACCGAGGAGCGCCTCGGTGAAGATATGTATTACGCCAAGGCTGCTATCGCCGCGGCCGGCCGCGTCAACAAGATCGGCAAGACCAAGGGCGTGCTTGAAAAAGAGAGCGGCAGCATCGACTGGGTGGCCGTGCGCACCAAGTATTTCACTTATGCGGTGATGCCGCAGACGGCCAAGGCGGAATACGCCACCATCCTCGGCAAAGAGTTCGCCATAAGCGGGTACGCCAAGGAAAAGTGGAAAAAATTCGCCGTCACCCTCGGCATGCCTCTTACCCGCGAAAACCATCGCGACCGCTTTACCATCTTCATCGGCCCGATGAAAGATGAACTGCTCAAATCCTACGATGTCGGTCTCGAGAAACTGATGGATCTGGGGGCGAAAATTATCCAACCCTTCAGCGTCGCCATCCTCTGGACCTTCAAAAAGCTCCATACCCTGATCCCCAACTACGGTATCGTACTGATCATTTTCGCCCTGCTGATCAAAATCATCACCGCGCCGCTCACCCAGAAGAGCACCAAGTCGATGAAAAAGATGCAGGCCATGGCACCGCGAATGAACGAGCTCAAGGAAAAATACGCCAAGGATCCGCAAAAGCTCAATGAAGAGACCATGAAGATTTACAAGGAAGAGGGCATCAATCCCATGGGCGGCTGCCTGCCCATCCTCGTGCAAATGCCTCTCCTTTGGGCGCTCTATATCGTCTTCCGCAGCACCATCTCGCTGCGTCAGGAGGGTTTTTTCTGGTGGATCAAGGATCTCTCCGGGCCCGATACGATTTTCACCCTCCCCTTCAGCCTGCCGATGTACGGCAACAGCGTCAACGTCCTCCCCATCCTGATGGGGCTCACGATGATCTTGCAGCAAAAGATGTCGATCACCGACCCGAAGCAGAAGGCAATGGTCTATATCATGCCCATCTTCATGACCCTGCTCTTCAACAGCTTTCCGAGCGGACTTAACCTCTATTATACACTCTTCAATATTATCTCCATTGTCCACCAGAAATACTTCATGGGCCTGGAGGAACCGGTCCCGGCCGTCGTCAAGAGCAAGAGAAAATAGGCGTGTTCTGCTGCCTAATTATGCTAGGATGCCTCACTTTTCGAAGTGGGGCATTGTTTTTTAGGGTATACCGATGAGTCCCGATTTTGAAAGTGACACCATTGCCGCACTGGCCACTCCGCCCGGCCCCGGCGCCCTTGCGATCATTCGCGTAAGCGGGGAGAAGGCGCTTACCCTCTGTGCCGCTCTCTTTTCCGGCAAGCGCAGGATCGGCCTCACCCGGGCTGACCGTTATCATGGGCGCATGGTGGATCCCGATGGCAGCGATGCCGCTGACGGGAAGACCATCGATGAGGTGATCCTGCATACCTACGTAGCACCGCGCTCCTTCACCGGCGAGAATATGGTCGAGATCAACTGCCACGGCGGCCTGCTGGTGGTAGAGCGCCTCCTCGACCTCCTTTTGCGTCATGGGGCGAGACTTGCCGCACCCGGCGAGTTCAGCAAGCGCGCCTTTCTCAACGGCAAGCTGGATCTTGTCCAGGCGGAAGCCATTGCGGACATCATCACCGCGCACAGCTCGCGGGGCCTGGCGCTTTCCCTGGCCCATCTATATGGCGATATGTCATTGAAAATAAAAGAAATAAGTAATTTTTTGCGTGAAAGCTGCGCCCTGCTCGAACTGGAGCTCGATTTCAGTGAAGAGGTGCAACTGGCCGACCGTACTCAGCTGGAGCTGCGGCTGGATGCTGCTGCGGAGCTGCTCCGCAGCGTTCTTGCCGGATATCACTATGGTCAGCTGCTGCGCGAAGGGGCGCGGGTAGTACTTGCCGGCAAGGTGAACGTCGGCAAATCCACGCTGATGAACCGCCTGCTCCAGCACGACCGCGCCATTGTCTCCAGCCTGCCCGGCACGACCAGGGATACCCTTGAAGAGGGACTCAAGCTGTCGGGATACCTCTTCCGCCTCACCGATACCGCCGGCATTCGCGCTGCCGCCGACGAGATCGAGCGCGAGGGGGTGGCCAGAACCATGGCTGCCATCGCCTCCGCCGATCTGCTGCTTCTGCTTTTCGATGCCAGCGCGCCCCTGGATGAGCAGGACCGGGAGATCATCGAACTCGGCCGGGGACGTGCTGAAGGCACAACGCTCTATCTCTTCAACAAAAGCGATCTGCTCCCGCAGCCGTCGCGTTTCAACCCGCCCCCGCTCGCTCCCGCCGGCGCTCTTCTCGCGCTTTCCGGACGCACCGGGGAGGGGCTAGAGGAGCTGAAGGGTCGCATGATCGCCTGCGTCGAAAGAGAAAAGCCGGAGGGCGAGGGGGTGACGATCACGCGTCTGCGCCATCACGACGCCCTGCGCCGCGCCGAGTTCCATCTCCAGCAGGCGCGGCAGAGTCTGGCGGAAGGGCGCTCCGGAGAATTCATCGCTCTGGACCTGCGCATGGCGCTGGATGCCGCGGGCGAGTTGACCGGACAGGTCCGCAGCGCCGACCTGCTCGACGATATATTTTCCACCTTTTGCATAGGCAAATAGAATGTTTCACGTGGAACACCCCGAGAGCATCTGCTGCGGGGGAGGGGCGCGATGACCTCCTCCAGCGCAGAGTATGACCTCCTGGTTGTGGGCGGCGGCCACGCCGGCTGTGAGGCCGCACTGGCGGCCGCGCGTATGGGCGCCTCCACCCTGCTCATCACCCAGAATATCTTCAGTCTGGCGCAGATGTCCTGCAATCCCGCCATCGGGGGGCTGGCCAAAGGCCATCTGGTCAAGGAGATCGACGCTCTCGGAGGCGCCATGGGGGTGGTGGCGGATGAGACCGCCCTCCAGTTCCGCATGTTAAACCGCTCCAAGGGTCCCGCCGTCTGGTCTCCCCGCACCCAGAATGACCGCAGCCAATATGCCCGGCGTATGCGCCGCATGCTCGAAGAGCAGGAGCATCTTTCCCTGCGCCAGCAGACCGTGACGGCGCTGCTCATCGATAACGGGCAGGTCAGAGGCGTGATGACCGATGCCGGCCATGCCATCCGGGCCGGAGCGGTGGTGCTTTGCGCCGGCACTTTTCTCAACGGCCTCATTCACGTCGGCATGAGCCACTACGCCGGCGGGCGCAGCGGCGAACCGGCGGCCTTCGGCATCGCCGAACAGCTTGCAGAGTACGGCCTGCTCAGCGGGCGGCTCAAGACCGGCACGCCCCCGCGCATCGACGGCCGCACCGTCGACTTTACGCGCATGGAGGAGCAGCCCGGAGATGCGGAGATCGTCCCCTTCTCCTTCCGCCATCAGCATATAGAAATCGAGCAGCTCGCCTGCTATCTCACCCGCTCCAGCGCGAGGACCCATGATATCCTCCGTTCCGGCCTCGATCGCTCCCCCCTCTATCAGGGGGTGATCAAGGGGGTTGGCCCGCGCTACTGCCCCTCCATAGAAGACAAGATTCACCGCTTCGCCGACAAGGAGAGCCATCAGCTCTTCCTTGAACCCGAGGGCAGGGAGAGCTGTGAATACTATCTCAACGGCTTCGCCACCAGCCTGCCGGAAGATATCCAGATGGCCGCCGTCCACTCCATTCCGGGTCTGGAGAGGGCCCATGTGACCCGGCTGGGCTACGCCATCGAATACGACTATTTCCACCCCACCCAGCTCCGCCACAATCTGGAAACCCGCGCGTTGGGGCGGCTCTTTTTTGCCGGACAGATTAACGGGACCTCGGGTTATGAAGAGGCGGCTGCCCAGGGGCTGATGGCCGGCATCAACGCCGTGCGCGCCCTGCGCGGCGAGGAGCCGTTCATTCTTTCGCGCCAGGAATCCTACATCGGCGTCCTCATCGACGATCTCGTCACCAAGGAGCTGACCGAACCCTATCGCATGTTCACCTCCCTGGCGGAGAACCGGCTTCATCTCAGGCAGGACAATGCCGACCTGCGCCTGATGGCCTACGGCCACCAGCTCGGCCTCATCGATGAGGCCTCTTTTGCCGCTCTGGAGCGGCTCAGAAGCGCTGTGGGTGAAGCCCATGGACGGCTCGAAAAAGTTAGTCCGGATCCGGAGCTGATTAATCCCGTGCTCGTGCGTGCGGGCATGCCGCCGCTCTTGCACCGGGAGAGCGCCGCCCGCCTGCTCAAACGCCCCGAGCTGCACCTGGCCGATCTGGGCGGCGCCAGCGATGACCCCCTTTTCGCGGAGAAAATGGATCCCTTCTGGCGCCGTGTGGGTGAGCAGGTGGAAATCGAGATCAAATATGCCGGTTTTCTCCACCGCCAGCAGGAGCACATCCGGCGCATGGCCGGGCTCGAGGAGGCCCTCATCCCCGCCGGGATCGACTATAACGCCGTTCCCTCGCTCTCAAGGGAGAGCCGGGAAAAGCTGGCGCGCATACAGCCGCGTACCCTGGGGCAGGCCTCACGGATTCTCGGCGTCGGACCGGAGGATGTGGCGGTGATCATGATCTATCTGGCGCGCCAGCGCCGCCGCGGCGCTGTTCCACGTGGAACCCATGCGGAGAGGGAGGAAAGTGGATCCGGCGAATAAAAATGCTTTGTTGGCGCTCGCAAATGATGTAAATTTGCGGGCACCGCAATGGGAGGAGATCAGCCGCTACGTTGAGCTGATCGAAAACTGGAACCAGCGCACCAACCTGGTCTCCCGTCAGGATATCGGCCGCATCGTCTCCCGCCATGTGCGCGAGTCGCTCTGGTTCATCCGCCCGGAGGTTCTGGGCGACGCCCTGCGCGTCCTGGATCTGGGCAGCGGGGCGGGTTTTCCGGGGGTACCGATGAAAATCAGCGAGCCTCGCCTGCAGCTCACCCTGCTCGATTCGCGTCAGATGAAGGCCCTTTTTCTCGCCGAGGTGATCAGCCAGTTCGGCTGGCAGAATGCGCAGGCCCTGTGCGAGCGCGCCGAGAATCTGCCGGAGCGCTTTCCCGGCCTGACCTGCGATCTGGTCGTCTGCCGGGCAGTCGCCAAGCTGCCCGATCTCTGGCGTTGGGCCTCGCCCCTGCTCAGGCCGGGCGGTCGCCTGGCCGCTCTCAAGGGGGGCGATCTGAGCGCGGAGCTGCACCAGTTCGGTAAACGCTATCCTGCGTTGCGATGGCTGCTTGTGCCGATGCCGGAGCTCCCGGATGATCCCGCAGCCGGCCGGTAAATGGTCATTGTCCAGACAGTATGATAACTGAAACAGGAGGAACCCTTGTCCAAGGCGGTTTTTGAAGAGATTAAGAACCTCACCACCGAAGCGCGCAATCCGGCCACCCTCCGGATAGACAAGCAGTCGGTCTCCGAAATCCTCCATCTGATCAATGATGAGGATCTCAAGATTGCCGCGGTCGTGCGCACTGAAATCAGCTATATCGAAAAAGCGGTTAAAATTGTCGTCCAGGCTTTCAAGGAGGGCGGCCGGCTCATTTACGTCGGCGCGGGCACAAGCGGCCGGCTGGGTGTTCTTGATGCCTCCGAATGTCCGCCCACTTTCGGGGTGAGCCCCGAACTGGTCCAGGGCATCATCGCCGGCGGCTTCAAGGCCCTCGTCAGCGCCCAGGAAGGGGCAGAAGACCGCTATGCGAAAGGAGCGGAGGAGATCCTCGCCCTCCACATCACCCCCAAGGATGTGGTCTGCGGCATCGCGGCGAGCCGCCGCACCCCCTATGTCATAGGCGCCATCGACAAGGCGCGCGAGGTCGGCTGTAAAACCCTCTACGTCACCTGCACTCCCCGCAAGGAGATGAAAATCAAGGTCGACGTCGCCATCTGCCCCGTCGTCGGGCCGGAGGTGGTCATGGGCTCCACCCGCATGAAGGCGGGTACTGCGACCAAAATGATTCTGAACATGATCACGACCACCGCGATGATCCAGCTGGGCAAGGTCTGGGAGAATATGATGGTGGACTTGCAGATGACCTCCCAAAAGCTCGTCGAGCGCTCCAAGAAGATTGTCATGCAGGCGACCGGCGTGGATTACGAGAGCGCGGAAAAGGCGCTCAAACAGGCGGACGGCCATGTCAAGACCGCCCTGGTGATGATCAAAACCGGCGTGACGCCTGCAGAGGCGCACGATCTGCTCAAAAAGGGGGAAGGCTTTGTCCACCGCGCCATCGCCCTGCATCGCTGAGCCGGCAGAGCTGGCTGAGGCCACCTCCATCGCCGCCCCTCAACTCCCGCGCCGGCGGGGAGGCCTCTCCATTCAGTTGAAATCTTGACTATGTCCATTCTCGAAACCATTGCTGAGATCTTCGCCCGCAACGAGACCGTAGCCCGGCTCGAAAAATCGCTGGCCGGAGGCGAAAGCGTCGTTTTGCACGGCTGCCAGGGCGCGGCGCGTCCTTTTGTTGCACAGCGGCTGCTGCAGAGCACTCACGCCACCTGCCTCTGCCTCTTTCCCGGTGCGGAAGAAGCCAAGCAGTTCTACGACGATCTGACCGAGCTGCTCCCCCCCGACGCGCTGGCCCTCTTCTCTCCGCACGGCAAACAGATGTGGAACGAGGTCGGTCCCCTGAGCCCGGTCGTGGGCCAGCGCCTCAGCGCCCTGGCTACTCTCCTGCGCAAGGAGCCCGCTCTCATCGTCACCTCCGTCCCCGCCCTGCTGGAGAAGGTGGCCGATCCCGCCCGCGTCACCGGCTCGGCCATCAGACTCGAACGCGGCATGGAGTACGCCTTTCCCCGCCTGATCGAGGAGCTGGTGCACGCCGGCTATACCCGCGAGATCCGGGTGGAGAGGCCGGGCGAGATGGCGGTCCGCGGCGGCCTCATCGATCTCTTCCTCTTCGAGGAGAGCCACCCCATGCGCATCGAATTCTGGGGCGACCAGATCGAGTCGATGCGTTACTTCGATATCGAAAACCAGCGCTCGCTCACTCCCATGGAGTCGATCGTCCTGCTCCCCCTCAGCGCCGGCGGGCTATATGGACCCGCTCTGGACCCGCCCTTCGATCAGCTGCCGCTGACAGCGATGCTCACCGATTATCTGCCCCCGGAAGGCAAGCTGTTACTGTTTGATAATACATTAATTAGTAATGAGTTGGATAACTTTGAAAAAGAGTATTCAGTCCGCTTCGACACTTTTATCCAGGACCACCCGAACGAAGGCGGCCACTTTTCCGCGTTCTACAGCGACAAGCGCACTTGCCAGGAGATTATTAACAAGAGGCAAGTTATTGAATTAAATACATTTAGAACACAATCTACTCTGCCGGAAATCGAGTTTTCCACATTCCGCAACAACCATTTTGCCGGCAACCTCAAGCTCTTTATCCAGGAAGTGGAAGCACATCGCCAGAAGGCCCGGCAACTGGGCATCACGCCGAAAGTTGCGGTTCTGTGCGATTCCGAGGACCGGAGCCAGCGCCTCCGCGATCTTTTAGCTCGCGAGGGCACGGAGGAGATCGCCGTTGAAACCCTCAATCTTTCCGAGGGTTTTCAGTGGCCCGCAGAGCAGTTTTTTCTTTATACCGACCGTGAGCTGTACGGCCGCATTCGCCTGCGCAAACAGGACAAGGCGTCGCGGCGGACGGTCTCCTTCGCCGACCTGCTCAAGCTGCAGGAAGGGGACTATGTCGTCCATATCGAGTACGGGGTGGGTGTTTTTCAGGGGCTCAAACAGATCGATGCTTATGGACGCAGCCGTGAATGCATCCAGATCGAGTACGCCAATGGCGACAAGCTCTACGTCCCCCTCGAAAAGATGGATCAGGTCCAGAAATATTCCTCCCGGGACGGCTATGTGCCCGTGCTCAACAAGCTGGGCGGCAAGGAGTGGGACAAACTCAAGTCCAGGACCAAAGCCAGGGTCAAGCAGGTCGCCGAGCAGCTCATCAAACTCTATGCCGTCCGCAAGCTCAAGGCCGGTCATCCCTTCTCGCCGGATTCCCTTTGGCAGCAAGAGCTGGAGGCCTCCTTCATGTATGACGAGACCATCGATCAGCTCACTGCGGTCAACGAGATCAAGGCGGACATGGAAAAGCCTGTGCCGATGGACCGGCTGGTCTGCGGGGACGTCGGTTTCGGCAAGACCGAGGTGGCCGTACGCGCGGCCTTCAAGGCCCTGACCGATGGCAAACAGGTGGCGGTCCTTGTGCCCACGACTGTGCTGGCGCAGCAGCACTTTGCCACCTTCAGCGAACGGCTGGCGAAATTTCCTGTGCGGATCGGCGTCCTCTCCCGTTTTAAAAATTCGCGTCAGCTCGCCGAGCTCATTCAGCAAGTGGGCCGCGGGGAGATCGATCTGATCATCGGTACGCACCGGCTGCTTTCAAAAGATGTTCATTTCAAGGATCTCGGCCTGCTGATCGTCGACGAGGAGCAAAAATTCGGCGTGCTCCACAAGGAGCGCCTCAAACTGCTCAAGGCCAACGTCGACACCCTTACCCTATCGGCGACGCCGATCCCCCGCACCCTGCACATGGCCCTGATGGGCGCGCGTGACATGTCCCTGATCAACACCCCCCCGGGCAACCGGTTGCCGATCATTACCGAGGTTTGCCGTTTCGAGCGCGACCATGTGCGGGAAGTGATCCTGCGGGAGGTGGAGCGCAAGGGCCAGATTTTTTTCATCCACAACCGGGTTGCTACGATCTCGGGCATCTATCAGCTGCTCTGCGAACTCGTCCCGGAGGTCACTTTTGCGGTGGCACATGGCCAGATGGAGGGGCCTGAGCTGGAGCGGGTGATGACGGCTTTTGCGGAGGGCCGGACCCAGTGTCTCGTCTGCACCATGATCATCGAATCCGGCATCGATGTGCCCAACGCCAACACTCTGATCGTCAACCGCGCCGACCGTTTCGGCCTCGCCCAGCTCTACCAGCTGCGCGGGCGCGTTGGCCGCTCAAACCATCAGGCCTACGCCTATTTTCTCATTCCACCGCTGCGCAAGCTCACGCGCACGGCGATCAAGCGGCTGCAGACCATTCAGGAGTGCTCCCACCTCGGTTCCGGCTACAAGATCGCCATGCGGGACCTGGAGATACGCGGCGCCGGCAATATCTTCGGCGCGGAACAGAGCGGTTTTGTCGAGGCCCTCGGCTACGAGCTCTATGCCAAGATCATCGAGGAGGCTATCCAGGAATTGCGCGAGGAGTTGAACCTGGCGCCGCAGCCCCGGGTGGAAGAGGAGACACAAATTCCGATAGAATCGCGAGTTGAGATCAGGGGGGAGGCGTTTCTTCCCGCCGATTATGTCGAGGCCGCCTCCGACCGCGTCGATATTTACAAACGCCTGATCGAGGCCAGGGCCATGCCGGCGATCGCGGACCTGGAGCACGAAATCCTCGACCGCTTCGGCCCCCTGCCGGAGGCTGCGCGCAATCTGCTCGATTATGTCCGGATCAAAATGCTCGCCCATCAATCCAGGGTGGAGGAGATCGGCTTAAAGGAGGGTAAAATCAACGGTAAATTCTTCCCCGCGGCCGTGCCCAAGGGGGAACAATTCCGTCCGTGGCTGGGTAAAATTGTCAGCAAAGCCTGCTATCCTTTCGAACTTCGCCAGGTCCAGAACAGCCTCCATTTCGAGATCCATCCGGAGCCGGGCGTGGCCCCTCTCGTCCAGATTAAAAAGTTCTTGGAAAGTATTATATAATTAATATATTTATCTAAATTTAGCTCTAATATTGCGGCGGATGCCAGCCTTATGAAAACAGCGACCGTCATGACGGCGAGCTTTCTCTTGCTCGCCCTCGCGACGCTGATGTGCACAAATAAAGAAGAGAAGAGCGTCGTCGCCCGCGTCGGTCAATCGGTACTCACCCTGCAGGATGTCCGGGAGCGAACACCCGGCGCCGGAACCACTGCGGCCAGAGCGCAGGCTGAACGCTATATCCAGCACTGGATCGAATCGGAACTCCTCTACCAGGAGGCCCTGAAGAGCGGTGTGGATAAAGAGGCGGAAGTTCAGCGCGCGCTGAAAGAGATGAGCCGGAATTATATCATCACCGCCTTCTCCGAGCGGGCGGCCGGCGTGTCGGTTTCGGTCAGCGACGAAGAGATCGGGCGCTATTACCAGGAGCAGAAAGAAGAGTTCCAGGCGGAAGCGGATCTCTATCATGCTCTGGTCATTCTGGTGCAGAGCCAGAACGAGGCTCTACGGCTGCGCCGGGAGCTGATGGAGGGCGCCTCTTTCAGCGAGATCGCCAGCCGCCATTCGCTCGACGGCAGCCGCTTCCAGGGCGGAGATCTGGGTTTTGTTCGACTGAGCGCCCTTTCACCCATGATCGCCCGCGCTGTGAGTTCGATGCAGCCGGGGAGCCTCTCGGCGCCGGTGAAATCTGAGCTGGGCTACAATCTCATCCGGCTCGTTGAAGTGCAGCGCAAAGGCACCACCCGCGCGCTTGAGGAGGTGCGCCCGGTCATCGAGCAGCGTATCGCAGCGCGCAAGCAAGAGGTGGCGTTGCAGAACCTCATTTCTCGCCTCAGCAGCGAAGCCGCGCTTTACACGGACATGTCCAAACTATCCAGCCTAACAGGGAAAGAATAACGATGAAGTATATCAAGAAGGTGTTGCGTTTCACGGTCGGTGCCGGAGTAAGAGTTTTTCTCCTGCTGGCGCTCCTGCTGACCCAGCTGCAGGCGCAGCAGGTGCTCGACCGGATCCTTGCGGTGGTCGATGATGATGTGATCCTGGAATCCGAGGTCGCGCAGGGCGCCTACCTCACGGCCATGCAGTACGGGATCGATCCGGCCAAGTCTCCGCGCGAATTCGCCCGGCTCAAGCAGGAGACCCTGACCAGCCTGATCAACCAGAAGATCCTGCTGGTGCAGGCGGACAAGGATACCGTCAAGGCGGATGAGCAGCAGGTTGAGCACTATCTTCAGCAGCAGATGCAGAGTGTGATCCAGCAGCTGGGCGGTGAGGAGCAGGTTGAGGAATATTTCGGCGCCTCCCTCACCAAGGTCCGGCGTAATTACCGGGAGGAGATCGAACGCAACCTGCGCATCCGCACAGTCCAATCCACCAAGATGCAGGGGATAAAGATCAGTCGCCGTGAGGTGGAGGAGTTTTACAAGGTCTACAAGGATTCGATTGGTCCGGTCAAGGAAGCTTTCGACCTGAGCCACATCCTCATCAAGTCGATGCCCGGGGATGCAGCGCGCAAATCGGCTCTGGAGAAAACCGAGGCGCTGCGGCAGCGCATTCTGGCGGGCGAGGATTTCGCTGCGCTGGCGCGTGAAAACTCCGAGGATCCCGGTTCAGCCGCCCGCGGCGGGGATCTTGGTTTCATGTCGCGGGGCGAGTTTGTGCGCGACTTTGAGGAGGCGGCTTTCAAGCTTGAGCCGGGCGCTGTCAGCGAGGTGGTTCCGTCGCAATTCGGTTATCACATCATTCAGATGGTCGAGCGGCGGGGTGAAAAAATTAACACCCGCCATATTCTCATCACCGCCAAGCCTTCGCGGGAGGATGAGGTGGCCGCGGCGGACACCATCAAGGCCATCGCAGCCCAATTGAAGCAGGGAGCGGATTTCGAACAACTGGTCCAGCGCTATTCGCAGGATGAAAACTCTAAAAACGAAAAGGGTCATCTTGGCTTTTTTGAGATCGACCAGCTGCGCGAGCGCGCCAAGGAACTGGTCTTCGCCACGACAGGGCTGAAGGAGGGTGAATACTCCGATCCGGTGCGGACCCAATACGGCTTTCACATCCTCCGCGTCAACCGCCGGGAAGAGGCGCGCGAACTGGATTTCAAGAAGGATTACGACCGGATCCAACGCCTCGCGCTCGACCGCAAAATGGCGCAGGCCTTCGATGCCTGGATTGAGGAGCTCAAGCAGGACGTTCACGTCGAGATCAAGGACGCTCTGTCGAGCTGATGCGTGACCAACCGGATATCTCTCTTCACAAGTCGGCTCGAAACGGGCCGATTTTTTTTCCTGTCACAGGGAGGGGATGCGGATGAACAAAACCAGCAAATGGGTGCTGCTGATCCTGGGCGCTGCGCTGCTGATGCCTTGCGACCGGGGCTATCCGGACGCTTCGGAATTCACCATCGCCCGGCTCAAATATGGCGGGGGCGGGGACTGGTACAACGATCCCTCCAGTGTGCCCAACCTGCTCTCTTTTATTCGCGCCCACTCCGCGCTGGCTGCAGCGAAGGAGGAGGTCCATGTCTCCCTGCTGGACGACAAGCTTTTCGCCTACCCCGTCCTCTTCATGACCGGCCATGGCAGGATTTCCTTCACCTCGCAGGAGGCCGCGCGGCTGCGGACCTATCTTACCAGTGGTGGCTTCCTCTTTGCCGATGATGACTATGGGATGGACGAGCACTTTCGCCGTGAAATCGGCAAGGTCCTGCCGGACCACGAGCTGCTCGAGGTGCCCTTTTCCCACCCGGTTTTCCGTTCACCTTTCTCCTTCCCCGAAGGTTTGCCCAAGACCCATGAACACGACGGCGGTGTGCCCCAGGCATTCGCCATCTTTCACGACGGAAGGATGGTCCTCTTTTACGCCTACAACTGCAACATATCCGACGGCTGGGCGGATCCGGAGGTCCATCACGATCCTCCCGATGTCCGTGAACAGGCCCTGCGGATGGGGATGAATATCATCGTTTACGCATTGACGCATTGAGCGGCAGGTGGTGGAGAGCGGTATGCAGTATGAGGAATTGAAAAAGTTTTCCGTTTTCAGACAGGCGGAGAAGAAGCTGCGGCTCCGCGCTGCTCTGGCGAGATGGGCAACCCAGGCGCTTCTCCTGCTGCTGGCTCTGATCCTGCTGCATTCGCTGATCGCTCTGCCGCCGGCCGGCCGTTATTTTCTTCTGGCCCCCACCCTGCTGTTCCTCCTCTACTCCTGGCTGAAACATGTGCAGCGGCCGCTGGCCGACCGCTTTTTACACCCCAACCATCCCTCCCTGAACAGCATCGCCTTGCGCATCGGCCGCGACTATCCGGAGCTGCAGGACCGGCTCGCCAATGCCCTGCAGATCTCCGCGCGGGCGGAAGAGGGCGAGGAGAGCGCGTCTCCCGAGCTGGTCAACGCTGTCCGCGCGGGCATCCCCTCTCTCCTGGACGGGATTGATCTGTCGCGTCATCTTGACCGCGTCCCCGCCCGCCGCTGGCTGCTGCGGCTGGCTGCTGCGGCCGCGCTCTTCATCCTCGTCTGGCTGCTCTTTCCAAAAACTCTTATGATCGGCCTGGAGCGCACCATCTATCCACGGCGGGACCTCTCCCGTCAGCTTGCGCTCGAATTCCGGGTTCAGCCCGGTGATGGCACGATTGTCCGCGGCGGTCCGGTCACCATCCGGGCATGGACTGAAACCCTGCTCGTCGAGGATCTGCAGATCGCCATCGAACGTTTCGGCCGGCGCGAGCTTTTGCCCATGACCCGCGGCCGGAATGATACCTTCAGCTATGTCATCCCCGCGCTGAGGGATTCCCTCTATTATCAGATTCTCTATCAAAAGTCGGCCAGCAACAAGTACCTGCTGCGGGTTGTGGATCTGCCGATGATCCGCTCGCTGCGTCTGCGTTTGCAGCCGCCGTCCTACAGCGGCGGGGAGCCGATCCTGCTGGAGGAGAATATCGGGGATGTCAGCGCCCTCAAGGGCACGCGTATTGAGTGGAATGCCGAGGCCAACAAACCCGTCGCGGAGGCGAGCCTCTGCTTCAGCTCTGGGCGGAGCCACCCGCTGAACATCACCGGCCGCCATCTCTCCACTAACTTTATCCTGCGCGCCGAAGAGAGCTATTATGCTGAACTGAAAGACGGCAAAGGTCTGGCGAGCGAGAATCCGATCATCTATCATCTGCGTCTGCTCGCAGATCAGTATCCCTTTGTCCGCCTGCTCGCCCCGTCGGGCGATGTCGATCTGCGCGAGGATATGCGTCTTGCCCTCCTGATCCAGGCGCAGGATGATTATGGCCTTTCGGGTCTCACCATCGGCTATCAGGTGGTCGAAGAGAACCGGACGGAGATCGATTCCAGCCGGTTCAACCGGATTGAACTGCCCCTCGGCCGCCCGGGGCAGGCCATCATCAACGTGGCCTATACCTGGGACCTCTCCGCCTCGCCCCTGCTGCCGGACCAGGCGCTCGTCTACTACGTCGAGGTCCGCGATAACGATACGGTCAGTGGCCCGAAAGCGGCGCGGACCGATCTCTTCCGCGCACGCTTTCCATCGCTCTATGAGCTGTATGAGGAAGTGAACCAGGCGCAGGACGAGGCGATCTCCGGCCTGGAAGAAAATTACGAGCAGGGACTGGAGCTGAAGAAAAAGCTCGATGAACTGGCCCTGCAGCTCAAGCGCGCTGACGAACTCTCCTGGCAGAAGAAGCAGGAGGTGGGGGATCTTTTAAAGCAGAAGGAGGAGTTGAAGCAGGAACTCGAGGAGATTGCCGAGCATCTGGATGAGATGGTCGAAAAGATGGAGGAGAACCAGCTGCTCTCGCCCGAGACCCTCAACAAATACCAGGAGCTGCAGGAACTCTATCGCGACATCATGACCCCCGAGCTGCAGAAGAGCATGGAAAAGGTTGCTGAGGCGATGCAAAAGATCGATCCCAGCCAGCTGCAGAAAGCCCTCGAGGAGTTCAAACTCACCGAGGAGGCCCTCAACAAAAGCCTGGACCGCACCCTCTCTCTCCTGAAGCGGCTCCGGATGGAGCAGCAGCTCGATCAGGCCATCCGCATGACTGAGGATCTGCAAAAGCGCGAGCAGGAGCTGGCGGAGAAGGCGATGCAGAACCAGGAGAGCGGGAGGGAAAAACTCGGGCAAGAACAGGAGGGGCTGCAGCAGGATTTGCAAAAGATGGAAGAGGCCATGGACGCCCTGCAAAAGGAGATGGGCAGCCAGCCTGGCATGCCTGAGGAGCAGGTGGCCGCCGCCCGCGACGAACTGGCCAAAGCCGGAATGCGCGAGCAGATGGAGGCCATGCAGGGGGCGATCGCGCAGGGGAATACCGGTCGCATGCAGGAGAGTTCGGAACGGATTCAGGCGGGTCTGGAAAAGAGCCGCCAGCAGCTGCAGCAGGCCAAGGATGCCCTCACCGGCGCCATGATGGAGCGGGCCATGCGCGCCCTGCAGCGGGGGACCCAAAGCCTGCTGACCCTGTCGCAGATGCAGGAGGAGCTGCTGCGCAACTCCTCCGGGATGCCCCAGACCAGCGCTCGCGTGCCTGAGACCGCCGAGCGGCAGCAGCAGCTCTCCTCCAGTCTGGAGCGGGTCATCAACGATCTTTATGCGGCCTCCAAGGAGAGTTTTGGCATTTCGCCGCGCATCGGCAGGGCGCTTGGCCAGGCACAGCAGTCGATGCAGCAGGCCCTGCAGGGGCTGGAAAACCGCGACCTTGGCCAGGCTGGTCAGCAGCAGGGTCAAGCCATGGCCGGACTCAACGAGGCGGTGCTGCAGATGGATGCCGCCATGCAATCGATGGCCCAGGGTCAGGGCGCCGGGATGAGCATGAGCGAATTCATGCAGCAGATGCAGCAGTTGGCGGACGGTCAGGAAGGAGTCAATGCCCAAACGCTCAGTCTGAGTGGCGCGGGGGAAGCCCTCTCCCTCGCCCAGCAGGCGGCGATGTCCCGGCTCGCACAGCAGCAGGGGGGGATACGCAAATCCATGCAGCAGCTGGCCTCCGAGGCCTCCGGCCTCTCCGATCTCCTCGGCGATCTCGAGCACATCGGCGACGAGATGGAAAAGGTGGAGAAAGAGTTGGCCGGCCAGCGGGTGAATCGCAGCACCATTGCGCGTCAGAACCGGATCCTCTCGCGCATGCTCGATTATCAGCGATCGATGCGTGAACGCGAACAGAGTCAGCAGCGCAAGGCGGAGACCGGCAAGGAGTATCATCCCTCCAGCCCTTCGGAACTGCCCGGGGAGCTCGGTCAGCGGCGGGACCGGTTACAGCAGGATCTGCTCCGCGCCAAGGAGGAGGGCTATTCCAGGGATTATCTTGAACTGATCAGGCACTATTTTGAATCACTCGGACAACGTGAAGAAAAACGTTAAATATCTGCTGTTGACTGCCGGACTCCTGGTGGCTCTCTCAAATACAGCCGCGCAGGAGAAGCGGCCGGGAGATCAGGAACTTCGCATCCTCCAGCAGCGGGCGCAGCAGATGGAGGTCGCGGGCCGTCACGATCAGGCGGGCGAACTTTACGGCCGGGTGGCGAGAATGCTGCCGCCGCCGCAAAATCTCAACGCCTATGCCGGTGCGCGGCGCTGCTATGAGCGCAGCAAGGATTTGGACAGCTGGGAGACGCTGATCCACGACCTCCAGACCAGACAGCGCACCCTGCCCTTTCAGGCCGATCTCGCCGAGATCGCCCACCTGCGCGGCGACCGGGAGGGGGCTCTCCGGAAGTGGAAAGAAATCATCGATGACAATCCCCAGGAGGAGCAGGCCTACAAGCTGACCGGTGCGGCGCTGCAAAAGTACTACCTGTATGATGAGGCCGAGAATGTCTATCTGCGCGGGCGCAAGGCTTTCAAGGATCCGCAGCACTTTTTCTTCGAGCTGGTACATCTCTATCAGGAGCAGGGCGATTTCGCCCGCATGACGGACGAGTACCTGGTCTATCTCCAGAAAAACAACGGTCAGCTCGGCTACGTGCAGACGCAGCTGCTTGCCGCCGGGGATGAGCCCGAAGCGGTCCGCCTGATCGCCGGGAGCATCGAACGCGCCATGAAATCGTCTGCAGATTTGCGTCCCCTGGGCTGCCAGCTGCTCGGTGCGCTCTTTACGCAGTCCCGCGATTATAATAAAGCCCTGCGCTGCTATGAAGAGCTCGAGGAGGCGGCGCGGAGCAGAAACCCTGCGGAGGTCGGGCAGTTCTACTACACCTTTGCCCTGGCCGCCATGAGCGATGGCGCGCTGCCCGAAGCGAGAGCGGCGCTGGAGGCCCTGGTCAAGCAGGCGGGGCCGAAGAGTCCGCACCGGGTTCATGCCGCCTTTGCGCTCGCCCAGCTTCTGGAAAGGGAGGCGTCCTATTCCCAGGCCCTGGCCGCTTACGAGTCCTTCATCCGGAGCTATCCCGACTGGCCGGAAACCCCTGACCTCTATCTGCGGGTGGGGTCGCTCCATCTTGACCGCTTTTTCAATCCGGCGGCCGCTGATTCGGTATACCAGCGTCTTTTACAGCGCCCGCATCTGCCGGTCTCCTATCGCCTCCTCGCCCTGCAAAAGCGGGCCGAGTGTGCCATCGCGGCGGGAGATGTGCGCGCCGCGGAGAGGTTTCTCTCCATGGTCCACAGGGAGACCCCGGCCGGGTATGGCCGTCAGCGGCAGGCCGACCTCATGCTCGTACAGATCGATCTGTTTGAAGGAAGGCCCGGCCGCGCGCTGCAAAAGCTGGAGAAGCTGATCGGAGAGGCTGGAGGAGGGGGCGAGACGAAAGCCGATACGGTGCAGAACAATCTGCTCGATCTCTATCTTCTGCTGCGCGGCAGCCGGCAGGATTCTCTGGGGCTGATCCGCTTCGGCAAGGCTTTGTGGCTGCAGCGCCAGCGCAGCCATGCCGCGGCTTTCGACACCCTGGCGGCTCTTCTGGGCGGCTCCGGCAAGGGCGCGCTGGCCGAACGGGCGCGTTTTATGCAGGTTGATCTTTTACGCAAAATGGAACGTCTCCCCGAAGCCCTCGCGATCAGCGCTGCTTTGGCGGCGGACAGCACCGGACTGGCTCCGGATCTCGCCCTGATGACGATGGCCGCTCTTCATGAGGAGTCGAATGAACCGGAAAAGGCCCGGCAATTTTATGAAAGTTTTCTGGAAAAATATCCGGAAAGTATCTATATTGAACAGGTGAGAGGTCACATCCGCCGCCTTGAAGCGCGCAGCCGGTGAAACCTCTCGGGAGCGGGGCAAAAATGCGCAAACTGTTATTCCTGATATTGTGGTTCTTCTCCTCTGCGGCCTTCGGCCAGCAGCTGCTGGTCTATATGGACCTCAGGCAGGAGAACCACCTCAAGGCTTATGGTCTTGCCTATTGGGTACTGGATCACGGCGTTGAGGTGGAATGGCTGCTCAACTACCGCGGCGGCTCTTTTATGATGGCCTACTCGGCGGCGACCGAAAGAGAACTGCGGGTGCGAGGGGTCTCCTATGCCACCCTTTCGGGCGCGGAGGTGAGCGCCATTTACGCCGAGATCGATCGCGAAAACATGGAGGTCGTCAAGCTCGAAAAAGCTCCGGCCGTGGCGGTCTATGCCCCGCCCAACAAGCAGGCCTGGGATGACGCTGTGCTCATGGCGCTCGATTACGCCGAGATTCCCTATACCGTGCTCTGGGATGAAGAGGTGGTCCGCGGCGAGCTGCAGAAATATGACTGGCTGCATCTTCATCACGAGGATTTCACGGGCCAGTATGGCAAGTTCTATGCGAGTTACCGGAATGCCGACTGGTACAGGGATGAGGTGCGAAAGAACGAGACGATGGCGCGCAAACTGGGATTTGCCAAGGTCTCGGAGCTGAAGCGGGCGGTGGCTCACAGCATTCGCGATTTTGTCGCTGCCGGCGGGTTCCTCTTTGCCATGTGCTCGGCGACGGATTCATACGAGATCGCCCTGGCCGCCAGCAAGGTGGATATCGTCGACGCCCTCTTTGACGGCGATCCCATCGAAGCGGGCGCACAGCTCAAACTTGATTACACGCAAACCTTCGCCTTTGAGAATTTCAAGATCGAGACCAATCCCATGGTCTACGAATATTCCGATATCGATGTGCCTCCCTCCTACGCTCCGGTCTCGCGTGGTGCCGAAGGGGACTATTTTACGCTTTTCGAATTCTCCGCCAAGTACGATCCCGTACCGACGATGCTGACGCAGAACCATGTCGCCGCCATCAAGGGATTCATGGGGCAGACGACGGGATTTCAGAAACGGCTGGTAAAAAAGAGTGTCACCATTATGGGAGAAGCCGAAGGTACCGACCAGGTCAAATATCTGCGCGGCAATTTCGGGCGCGGCACCTTCAGTTACCTCGCCGGCCACGATCCGGAGGATTTTCAGCATTTTGTCAACGATCCACCCACGCAGCTGGCGCTCCATAAAAATTCGCCCGGATACCGGTTGATCCTGAACAACATTCTTTTTCCGGCTGCGCGCAAGAAAGAGCTCAAGACCTGACCTCTCCCCCGCAAGCTGCGGAGTTATCATCGGCCGCCGGGTTTACCAATTCAGATGAGGGGTGATGTTAAAACGCAGACCAGTCCCTGAACGCATCATTGCGGCGGAACCCTATTCTGCGCTGGCCCAGATCTACGACCAGGTGATGAATCACGTGGAGTATGATCGCTGGGCCCGGCATCTGATCCGGCTCACCCGGCTGCACGGAGGGGCGCCGCAGACGGTACTCGATGTCTCGTGCGGAACCGGAACGCTTTGCCGCGAGTTTCAGGCGCGCGGATTCAGGGTTCTGGGCTGTGATGCCTCGCTCCCGATGGTGAAAAGGGCGGCGGCTGGCAGCGGCAGCAGCTCCGCCATCCCTTACTGGTGCGCCGCAATGGATCGGGTCGCATTGCGCACACCGGTCGGGCTTGTCCTCTCCTCCTATGACAGCATGAACTATCTTCACGAGCCGGGCCAATGGCATGCCGTTTTCCGGCAGATCCACAGTCTGCTCGAGCCGGGAGGACTCTTCATTTTCGATATCAGCACACTGCGCAACTCGCAGGAGATATTCGCCGACTATGTTCACCGGGAAAAATTTCCGGAGGGCTCCTACCGGAGGACGTGCCACTTCGATGCCGGGGCGAATATCCAGTATAATTATTTCGAGATAGAATTATCCGGCGCACCCGGCTGTTTATATAAAGAGGTGCATTCTCAATCCATTCGCGCCCTCGCGGAGGTCGAAGACTTTATCGCAAAAAGCCCGTTCATCCTCCTGGGCAGTTATGCCAATTTCACCCTGCGGCCCGGCAGTGAAAAGGCGGAGCGGGTTCATTTCGTCCTGAGGAAAGGGCGTGAAACGTGAGTGTAGCGGGAGCTGCGAGCATGGTTGAACTGCAAAGTGTCCGCGTCACCTATGCCAATGGAGAGGGCATAGATCAGATCACCTTTTCAGTGGCGCCAGGCGAACTGGTCTTTCTGGTGGGGCCGAGTGGCGCCGGCAAATCCACGGTGCTGAAGACCATCTACATGGACAAGCTGCCGGATGAGGGGCATGTCGTCGTCGGCAGCTACAACTCTCTTTTCATCAGGAAGGGAGAGATCCCCTTTTTGCGGCGCAAGCTGGGCATCGTCTTTCAGGACTTTCGTCTTTTCGCCGACCGGGATATTTTTGAAAATGTCGCATTCACCCTTGAGGTGATCGGCGCCCGGCAGAAAGAGATCAAGCGGCTTGTGCTGCGCGCCCTCGCCGATGTGGGATTGAGTCACAAGGCGCGCAAGATGCCGGATGAGCTTTCGGGGGGCGAACAGCAGCGGGTTGCAATCGCGCGGGCCATTGTCAACGAACCGCTTCTCCTGCTCGCGGATGAGCCGACCGGCAATCTCGATCCCGACACGGCTTCAGGGATCATGGAGGTGCTTTTGCGCATCAACACCCGGGGCACCTCGATCCTGATGGCCACACACAATTATGATATGGTGCAACGTTATCGCGGCAGGATCATCAAAATCAACAACGGCCGTCTGGTGGCTTAATCCTGTAACTGGCGGATTGGAATGAGCTTACGTCGTGTTTTCAAAGAGACTTCGGATGGTTTCAGGCGCGCCTGGGGTTCCTGTCTGCTCTCCATCCTGACGATCGCCTTTTTCCTGTTGCTGCTGGGTTTTCTCGCCCTGGTCTCCGCTAATATCGATCATTTCAAGCAGACGCTCAATGACCGTTTGCAGCTGCAGGTTTTCATTTCCGGCACGCTGGACGATCAGGAGATCGGGGCGCTTTCACAGCGCATCAGCCGGATTGCCGGAGTGACCAAGGTAACTTTTGTCTCCCGGGAGATGGCCGCCGAGGAGTTTCAGCGCGAGTTTGGGCGCGAGCTGTTCGCCGCCCTGGAGGTGAATCCCCTGCCCTCCTCCTTCGTCGTCCGGCTCGGCATCGCGGGCGAGAGTGAGGGACGGATCAAGCAGATTGCCTCCCGCATTGAGGAGGAGGCGGGCGTCGATGAGGTAGTCTATCATTTCCAGACCCTTTTCAAGCTGCAGCGTTACGCCAGCGTTGCGGCGACGACGAGCTGGATACTGCTGCTTTTTGTGACGCTGGGTTCGCTATTCGTCGTCTCAAACAACATCCGACTGGTCATCTCCGCGCGCAAACAGATCATCTCCACGATGCGGCTGGTGGGGGCCACACCGGGTTTTATACGCACGCCCCTGATTCTGGAGGGCACGCTGCAGGGGGCGGCGGGCGCTCTTCTGGCCGGGGCGGGCCTCTACTTTGTCAATTCCATACTGGCGCAGCTGGTGCCGGGACTGCTGCAGCTGCCGCCGGAGAGCCTGATCATCCTGTTCGTGCTCGGCTGTTTTCTCGGATTTCTTGGCAGCCTGCTGGCGATCAAGCGCTATCTGTAAGGGTTGAC
Source organism: bacterium (assembly GCA_035388125.1). Taxonomy (GTDB): domain Bacteria; phylum Zhuqueibacterota; class Zhuqueibacteria; order Residuimicrobiales; family Residuimicrobiaceae; genus JAKPUX01. The sequence goes on from DAOOPF010000002.1 coordinate 66,415, forward strand.
CGCCGGCCGAGTGCATAAATTTTTCTTGCTTGAGCAGGTATTAATTGTTAATTTAAAGATCGTTATAAACTGGTCTGATTTTTGCGTAAATAATTATGACACTGGATGACTTGACAGAACGCGAACGGCAGGTATTCCTTTCGATCGTGCAAAGTTTCATCGACACGGCTGAACCGGTCGGTTCGCGCTATTTGTCCAAATTCCCCAAATTGAACCTGAGTCCGGCTACCATCCGCAATGTGATGGCCGATCTGGAGGAGAAAGGGCTGATCCGTCAGCCGCACGCCTCCGCAGGACGGGTGCCTACGGACGGGGGGTATCGCGCCTTTGTAGATGGCATGATCGGTGGTGTCAAGCTCAATGCCTCCGAGCGGCGTTCTATCGTCGAGCAGCTCAATAGATTCGCTGAGGATGTCGACCTCATCGTCGACCAGGCGTCGCATGTGCTCAGTAACATCACCAGCCAGCTGGGCGTGGTGCTGGCCCCGCGCTTCAACCAGGGCCGGCTGGAAAAGATCGAGCTGGTTTCAGTATCGGAAGAAAAGATCCTGGTCATCATGACCATAAAATCGGGTCTGGTTAAGACTATCATTGTCGAGATGGATGAAAAGGTGCCCGGTCATCTCCTTGAGGCGGCCAGGCAGATTCTCAACGAACGCCTGCACGGGTTGACCATTCAGGAGTTTCAGTCCTCCTTTGAAGAACGTTTTTCGGACCTGGATGAGAAAAGCAGACAGGTTCTCAACAAGATCAGGACCAGGGCTGAAAAGCTGGTCGGGTATGATCCGGCGGCCTCTTTTCACGTGACCGGGGCCGGCAAGATCATCCAGCAGCCCGAATTTGCTTCCCAGGAGAAGGTGGGCATCATTCTCGATTTGATCGACCGCCGCGACCTCCTGCTGCGTGTGCTCGAGGAATCGGACTGCAGCGGGGTTTCCATCGTCATCGGCGATGAGAACAAGCAGGAGGTGCTGAAGCACTGCAGCGTCATCACCACCACCTATTCCATCGACGGGGCCATTGGAACTATCGGCGTGATCGGTCCGACACGGATGCAATATGCCAAGATCATCGGACTGGTTCAGTTTATGGCTGAAACCCTGGGTTATGTTTTAAACAAGCAAAACAAGAAAGGCAGCGGGTTTTAAGGTAATGAAGGAAGAACAGGAACAGAGTGACAAAGATCAGGCGGTAGTGGACAGCAGGGAGACTCTTCCCGAAGCGGAAAATCAGGAAACCGGCCGGGAGGAGAACTTTACGGAGAGGGAGGCAGAAGAGACGGAGAAGGCGGCTGACGACAACGCCGCGGCCATCGCCGCTCTGACCGCCGAAAACCAGAAATTGAGGGACCAGCTGCTGCGGCTGGCGGCGGAGTTTGACAATTATCGCAAGCGCAGTGACCGGGAGCTGACCAGCTGTATCAGCAATGCCAATTTCGATCTGATGGCCAGACTGCTGCCCGCTCTCGATGATCTGAATCGTATCGTGGCGGCGGGCGAGGACGGCGCTGAACCGGCTGCCCTCGTCGAGGGCATCAACCTGCTGCATAAAAACATCCTCAAGGCGTTTCAGGAGGGAGGACTGGAGCCGATGCAGACCATCGGTGAAGAGTTCGATCCCCTCTTGCACGACGCCCTCCTGCATGTTGAGGTCCCCGAAAGCGGGCCGAACAAGGTCGTCGAGGAGCACAAGAAAGGCTACTATTTCAAGGGCAGGGTCTTGCGCCATGCCCAGGTTGTTGTGAGCAAGTAAATTCATCTGCTGGATGGAAGCAATATAGCATATGGCAAGCAAGGACTATTACGCAGTTTTGGGTGTGAGCCGCAATGCGGATGCGGATACTATCAAAAAGGCCTATCGCAAACTGGCCATGGAGTATCATCCCGACAAGAATCCGGGCGACAAGGCGGCCGAAGAAAAGTTCAAGGAGATCGCCGAAGCCTACTCGATCCTGTCCGATGCGCAGAAACGGCGGCAGTATGATCAATTTGGCAGCGAGGGGATGCGCGGCGGAGGCGGAGGGGGTTTTGATCCCCGCGGCTTCGGCGACCCATTTGATATTTTCCGCGAGGTGTTTGGCGGCGGCTTTGGTGACATCTTTGGCATGGGCGGGGGCGGCGGCCGCCGCGCGGCGGCGCAGCGGGGTACCGATCTGCAGGTCCGCCTGAAACTGGACATGGAAGAGATCGGGCGCGGCGCTTCGAAAAAAATCAAGATCAAAAAACTGGTTCGCTGCGAAAAATGCGGCGGCAGCGGAGCCAAAAGCGGCACTTCGATGACGACCTGCCCTCAATGCCAGGGCCGGGGCGAGGTAGCCTATCGTCAGGGCTTTTTCTCCATCAGCCGTACCTGCGGCCGCTGCATGGGCGAAGGCAAGATTGTCGAACACCCCTGTTCGAGCTGCGACGGCGAGGGACGCGTGCGGGGAGAGAGCACCCTGGATGTCGAGATCCCCGCCGGTGTCGCAGAAGGACAGTATCTGACCATCCGCAATGAGGGCAATATCGGCCTGCGCGGCGGACCCAGCGGGGATGTGCTGGTGATCATCGAAGAGAAGCCGCACCCCCATTTTCAGCGCCACGGCAATGACATTCTCTATGATCTCAACATCAGCTTCCCCCAGCTGATCCTCGGGGATGACGTCGAGGTGCCCACCCTGGAGGGCAAGGCGCGCATCACCATCGCTCCCGGCACCCAGAGCGGCAAGATCCTCAGGATGCGCGGCAAGGGCATTCCCAATCT
>DAOOPF010000003.1:0-19590 GCA_035388125.1 bacterium
GCCAAGATCCGCACCTACAATTATCCGCAGAACCGGGTCACCGATCATCGCATCGGGCTGACCCTTTATCAGCTGGATGCCGTTCTGCAGGGCAATATCGACGAGTTCGTCGAAAAACTGCAGATCGCGGACCGCACCGAGATGCTCAAGACGATGAATTAGGGCCGGAAGTGGCTGAGAGCGCGAGCACACAAACCTGGACCCTGCTCCGGATGATCCAGTGGAGCACCGACTATCTGACCGCAAGGGGGTTTGAAAGCGGACGTCTGCTCTCGGAGCGCCTACTGGCCCATGTGCTCGACCTGCGCCGCGTCGATCTCTATTTACAGTTCGACCGTCCCCTGACGCCGGAAGAACTTGCCCGTTACAAGCGGCTCTTTCTGCGCCTGGTCGCGCATGAGCCCCTGCAGTACCTGCTCGGCGAGACCGAATTTATGTCCCTTCCCTTTGCCGTGGGGCCGGGTGTTCTCATCCCGCGGCCGGAAACCGAGCTGCTGGTTGAAAAAGCCCTGGCGCGGGCGCAGGTGATCGCCGCCAGGGAAGGGGCGGTTCACATCATTGATTTGGGCACAGGTTCCGGCTGCATAGCCGTCTCACTGGCGCAGGCCGTGGCGGAGGCCAGCCTGGTCGCGGTGGATCTCTCGGCAGAAGCGCTCCGGTGGGCTGAGCAGAACAGCACGGCCCACAATGTCAGCGACCGCGTGGAATTGGTTCAGCACGATTTTAGAAATCCGCCTTTGCCTGCATGGCGGGGCAAATTCGATTTGGCGGTTTCGAATCCACCGTATATCCGCAACGGCGACTGGCAGGAGCTGGCAGAGGAGATCCGCGATCACGAGCCGCGCGAAGCTCTGCTTGGCGGTGAGGACGGGCTGGATGCCTACCGCAGCCTGGCACAGGTGCTGCCCGGGCTGCTCAAGCCGGACGGCGAGGCTTTGATCGAATTCGGCGACGGCATGGCCGCAGCTGTGGTGGCTCTTTTTAAACAAGCCGGCTTTACAGGATCGGAGCTGTACAGCGATCTGGCCGGCAGGGAACGACTCGTCCATCTCTTCTCCCCGGGAGGCGATCATGAATGAAGGGATTTTCCGCGAGTATGACATTCGCGGCATTGTCAAAACGGATCTGACCAATGATGTAGCTTACAACCTCGGCCGGGCTTATGGCACCTGGATGAGCAAGCGGGGTCACAAGCTGGTCGCCATCGGACATGATGTGCGTCTGACTTCGCCCCATCTTGCCAAACTTTTCATCGACGGAGTTATCACCACCGGTTTGGATGTCTACATGGTCGGCGAGGTGATGACGCCTGTCCTCTATTATTCCATCCTCCACCACAAGACCGATGGCGGTGTGATGATCACCGGCAGCCATAATCCCATCGAGTACAACGGCTTCAAGATGTGCGAGGGGCTGGCCTCTCTTTACGGCGAGGCCATCCAGGAGCTGAAGCAGATCATCCTCCGGAACAGCTATGTGCGTACAAGCAGCGGTCACGTCACGGAGAAGAGCATCATCCCCGAGTATATGGCAATGATGCGCGGCAAATTTTCTTTTGCACGCAAGCTAAAGGTGGTGATCGATGCCGGCAACGGCACTGCCGGCCCCATCGCGCCGGAGTTGTGGAGCAGCCTGGGTCATGAGGTAGTACCGCTCTACTGCGATCCGGACGGCCATTTTCCCAACCATTTGCCCGACCCCACCGTGCCTAAATACATGCAGGACCTGCGTCAGCTGGTTCTGGCGGAAAAGGCGGATCTGGGCATCGGTTACGACGGGGATGCCGATCGGGTCGGCATTGTCGATGACCGCGGGCACCTGGTCTACGCCGATGCCCTGATGGCCCTGCTCAGTCGTGAGGTGCTGGCCAATCATCCCGGCAGCACGATCATCTTCGATGTCAAGTGTTCGCAGATGCTGCCCGAGGAGATTGGCCGGCTCGGCGGGGTGGCGATGATGTACAAGACCGGCCACTCGCTGCTCAAGGCCAGGATGAAGGAGCTCCACGCTCCCTTCGCCGGCGAGATGTCCGGCCATATGTTCTTCGCCGATGAATTTTTCGGTTTTGATGATGGCCTTTACGCCTCCGGCCGCATCATGCGCATTCTGGCGAAGAGCGAAGGCGCCTTTTCGGCACTGGTTGATCAGCTGCCGGCGTTTGTCTCCACCCCGGAGATCCGCGTTGATTGTCCCGATCAGGAAAAATTTGCCGTCATCGAGAACATGGTCAGGAGCTTCAGCGCGAATCATGAGACCATCACCATCGACGGGGCCCGGGTCCTCTTCGGCGACGGCTGGGGATTGATCCGCGCCTCCAACACCCAGCCGGTGCTGGTGCTGCGTTTCGAAGCCAAGAGCCGGGAACGGCTGGCGGAGATCATTGCGATATTTCGCAGGGAAATGGACAAATATCCCGCCATCGTCTATAATCCGGACGAGTTGTCCATTTGACGGAAACTAATATGGAATCATCAGCGGCCCGAATCTACTTCGGGCCGTTGCGTTTTCGGGCCCTGGAAAAAAAATTGAATCAGAGAGGTTGATATGGCCAAGCCATCCGCAGGAAGAGATCTCGGCGCCGAAGTGACGGCCCTGTTCGCGCGTGAGCCGCAAAAGAGCTACACGGCCAGGGAGCTGGCCCGCCAGGTGGGAGTCGGCAAGGAGGAGTACGTGGAGCTGCGCAAAACCCTGCGCCGGCTTGTGCAGGAGGGGACCATCCTCAAGCTGCGCAGCAACCGGTTCGGTTCAGCCAGCCAGTCGCCGGTGGTGACCGGGATTCTGCGGGTCAATTCGCAGGGGTATGGATTTGTCACGCGCGATGACGGGCGTGATGATATCTTTGTCAGCTCGAAGCAGATGGGTTCAGCGCTGCACAAGGACCGGGTGCGGGTGAGGCTTTACGCGAACCGGCAGGGGGAGCGCCCCGAGGGGCAGGTGATCGAGATCGTCGAGCGCGGACGTGACCGCATTGTCGGCACTTTCCGCTGGGGGCGCAAGTACAGCTATGTGGTGCCGGACGACATCAAGATCCAGACCGATATCATCATTCCGGAGCCCGAGGAGTCGGGTGTTGAGGATGGGCAAAAGGTGGTCGTTGTTATCGACCGCTGGCCCTCCCCCCAGCACAATCCCGAGGGCCACATCACTAAAGTGCTCGGTTTTGCCGACGAACCCGGTGTGGATGTTCTTTCCATCATTCACGGTTTCAGTCTGGCAGCAGACTTTGAGCCGGAGGTCGAAGCCGAGGCGGCCAAATTGAGGCCGGCGATTCCGCAACAGGAGTACGGGCGGCGTCTCGACTGCCGGGACTGGTTGATCTTTACGATCGATCCGGTTGACGCCAAGGATTTCGACGACGCGGTCTCGCTGCGCACGCTTGATAACGGTCATCTCGAGCTGGGTGTCCACATCGCCGATGTGAGCCATTATGTTGTGCCGGGCGGGGCGATTGATCAGGAGGCGGAGGCGCGCGGGACCTCGGTCTATCTGGTGGACCGGGTCATCCCCATGCTGCCGGAGCATCTTTCCAACGGGCTGTGCAGCCTTGTTGAAGGCGAAGAGAAACTTTGCTATTCGGTCCTGATGGAGCTTTCCCGGGAAGGTGCCCTGATGGAGTACAGCTTTCATGAGAGCATCATCCGCAGCCGCAGACGGCTGAGTTATGAGCAGGCGCAGGCGATGATCGGGGGGAGCGGAGGAGATGAAATTTCGGACCAGCTGCGGAAGATGTGGGCGCTGGCAGAATTGTTCATCCGCCGCCGTGAGGCTCGCGGCGGCATCGATTTCGAGAGCAACGAAGTGCAGGTCATTCTCGATGAGCGGGGCCATCCGGCTGCGCTCAAGCGGCGCGAGCGGTTGCAGAGTCATCGTCTGATCGAGGAGTTCATGCTCATAGCCAACGAGACGGTGGCCCGTCACGCGGGAGTAGAGCTGGCGGCCAGACTGCCGGAGGCGCCGCCGTTTGTCTATCGCATTCACGAAAAACCGGAACGCGAGGAGGTGGTGGGGCTGCTCGAACTTTTGGGTCTGTTCGGCATCGTGCAGGAGCTGCCGAAAAAGATCACTCCCCACTATTTCCAGAAGCTGGCAGGGGCGATCCGCCGCCATCCTGCAAACGTCGTACTTCAGGATGCGCTGCTGCGCACAATGATGAAGGCCCGCTACAGCATGGAGAATCTCGGCCACTTCGGCCTCGCCTACAGCCATTATACCCATTTCACATCGCCCATTCGCCGCTATCCGGATCTGATGGTTCATCGCCTGCTCAAGGGCTACAGTGCCGGGCGATCGGCGGCGGAGATGGAACCGCTGACGGGTCGGCTGGCGGAACAGTGCAAGCAAGCCAGCGAGAACGAGGTGCGCGCTGCGGAGGCCGAACGCGCCTCGATCAAGCTCAAGCAGATCGAATTCATGGAGGGGCATCTCGGCAGTGAACATGATGGTTTTATCAGCCGCATCGTCCCCTTCGGCATCTTCATTACCCTGCCTGAATTTCTGGTTGACGGACTGGTCCATATCTCCGGGCTCGAGGATGATTACTATATCTACGAGCCCTCCGGCTACCGGCTGGTCGGGCAGCGGGGCGGGCGTGTTTACGCCCTCGGCGACAAGGTGCGGGTGCGGATCACGCGCGTGGACCGGAATGAAAGGTTGATCGACTTTGTTTTAGTGTCGGAGCGCGAAGAGAGAAAGAAGAAGGTGGAGGTTAAATCTCCGGGCCGTTCGCCATTCGAAAAACGCAAAAAGCGCAGACGCTGAGATTTATTCGAGGTCTTATGAATAGCATGCTTGAACTGACCAGTGTGAAGGAAATTGCCCGCGGCACCATTGAAGTGATCTTCCGGAAGCCGGCGGGGTTTGAGTTTCTGGCGGGGCAGAACCTCAATCTCAAGGTGCCGGAGCTGCTCTTGCCGGATCCAAAGGGGCCGCGCCGCACTTTTACCATCGCCTCCGCGCCGCACGAGCCCGAGCTGCGCTTTGCGACCCGGTTAAGCGAGAGCGGCTACAAGCAGAGCCTGCGGCAGCTGGCGCCAGGGAGTATGTTTGAATATCTCGGGCCGAACGGTCAGTTCGTCTATGATCCGGAAGTCAAGAGCGCAGCCTATATCGCCGGGGGGATCGGCATCACTCCCTTCCGGAGCATGCTGTTGCACGGCGTGCAGGCCGGCCTCAGCGCCCCCACCTGTCTCTTTTACGGCAATTCCGACCCGGAGAGCAGCGCCTGGCACGAACTCTTCACCGGACTGGCGCAGACTGAAGAGAAGTTCACCTATATACCCACCATGAACAATCTGGCGCCGGACGATCCCTGGCCGGGCGAGCGGCGCTGGCTGAGCGCGGAGCTTGCAGCCGCCTATCTACCCGATCCGGCCGGAACCACCTACTTCCTCTGCGGTCCCCCTGCCATGATCACCGCCCTGACCGAGCAGCTGCGGGAAAAAGGTATTGCAGAAAAACAAATCCGCTTTGAATCGCTCTGGGGCTACTAGGCGCTCCTTATCTGCGTCATCCCCTCTCCCATCCATTTCCGAGCCTTTGAGCAGCCATAACCTCTCTTTCCGGAGGTCACCATGAGGCGTCTACTCTATTTTATCATGCTGTTGATCTTTTTCGTCGCCCTGAGCGCCGCGATGCGTTCGCCGTCTGGTCCTGCCTATGTCGGCGATGAAGTGCTGGTGCGCTTCAAATCGGCGACCAGTACAAGGGCCCTTTCCGCTCTGACGGCGGGGGTGGAGGCCAGGATTCTCTCTTTCGCCCCCGCTCTGCGTATGCACCGGCTCAAGCTCACCGGCCGCATGGGAGTAGAGGAGGCGGTGGCCCATCTGCGCGCGCAGAGCCAGGTCGAGCTGGCCGAACCCAACTACCGGATCAAGGCCTCTGTCACGCCGAACGATCCCTCTTTCAGCAAACTCTGGGGACTCGCCAATACGGGCCAGACCGGCGGGCTGGCGGATGCCGATATCGACGCGCCCGAGGCCTGGGCGGCCACCACAGGTTCGGCCGCAGTGCTGGTGGCGATCATCGACACCGGCATAGATTATCGCCACGTTGACCTGAAGGCCAATATCTACACCAATCCCGGCGAGGATCCATGGAGTGATCCCAACGACCCCTCCACCGGCAACAAGCTGGACGATGACGGTAACGGTCTGGTTGATGACTGGAAAGGCTATAATTTTCATGCCAAGACCAACGATCCGTATGATGATAACGGGCATGGCACGCATGTGGCGGGGATCATCGGCGCGGCGGGCAATAACAGCCTTGGCGTGACCGGGGTTTGCTGGCAGGTCCGGCTGGTGGGCCTGCGGATTCTCAATGCCTCAGGGGACGGCAATGTCGGCGATGCCATTGACGGGATCGAGTATGCCATCCAGCTGGGCGCACGTATCCTCAATCACAGCTGGGGAGGGCCGGATAAATCGATCTTTCTCGAAGAGGCGATCAGATTTGCCCACAGCCGGAATGCTCTGGTCGTGGCGGCTGCCGGCAATGACGGCGTGAACACGGATATCTCGCCGCAATACCCGGCGTGCCTGGATCTCGATAACATCATCTCAGTCGCGGCGACGGACCATGGCGACCAGCGGGCGCTCTGGGGTGAGCCCGACGAAAACACAGATGATTGCGGTTTTTCCTGCTCAAACGCCATGGCTGCGGTCCCCGGCTCCAATTGGGGGGCATCGACGGTGGATCTGGCGGCCCCCGGCAAGGAGATCTATTCGACGGTTCCCGGCGGCTATGCGGTTTTTTCCGGCACCTCGATGGCGGCGCCCTATGTCTCGGGCGCAGCCGCACTGCTGCTGGCGCGAAATAGCGGACTGACCAATCTGCAGGTGAAACAGCGGCTGATGAGCAGCGTCGATCCCCTCACCGCCTTCAATGGACTTTCCGTCACGGGAGGAAGGCTCAATCTGCAGAAGGCCCTGGCCGGCCTTCCCTGAAACCCCGGCATAAATTTAGCTTGCCATTTTTCCTCTAAAAGTATACTTTAATAGGCCCTTTTTCTGTGCCGGCCATGACGCTTGCAAGCGCCATGCACGAACGACTCATCTAGAAGAGGTAATCACGGTGACCCTGCATAGCGAATCGCGTTATGAACAGAGTTTGCAGCGGGACATTGCCCTGCTCAAGCGGAAGACGCAGGAGATGGCGATGCTCGATGAGGGTGGGCTGCGCAATGCCATCATCGCCCTCATGAACCGGGACCGGCAGCTGGCCTATACGGTTATATTGCGCGATCGTTGTGTCGATGAGCTGGAGATCGAGCTGGACCGTCTCTGCCTTGAGTTTCTTGTGCGCCAGCAGCCGGTGGCGAGTCATCTCCGCTTTGTCTTCGCCACGATCAAGATCATCCGCGAGCTTGAACGGATCGGCGATTACGCCGAGAGCATTGCCCGCCAGGTGTTGAATATTTTGCCGATGCAGCCGATCCCACCGCTGGACGACTTTCTCGAGCTGGCCGATGTGGCGATCTCCATGTTTCATGACTGTGTCGAGGCCTTTCTGGACAACGATGTGGAGAAAGCGCGCCGGCTCATGATCAAGGAGGACATCGCCGACGAGATGCGCAGCGCGATCAACGCCAAGCTCATCAAATGGCAGGAGGAGGGGCTGCTGGTGCTGGATGCCCTGGCGCCGCTGATGACGGTGGCCCGCCGCCTGGAGAGGACCACGGATCAGGCTAAAAATATCTGCGAAGAAGTGATCTACATGTCCACCGGCCAGTTCATCAAACACCGCCACAGCGACGTTTTTCGCATTCTGTTCGTCGATGCCGACAACTCTTCGCTCAGCCAGATGGCCGAGGCGATCGGCCGGGCGCAATCGACCGGTCATTTTTACTTCGCGAGCGCGGGATTTGAGCCTGCCGGAGAGATCGAGCCGGCCATGCGACGCTATCTGCTCGAAAAAGGGTTCGGCCTGGAGGGCTACCAGCCCAAAGAGTTCAACAAGTATCTCGAGACCATGCCGGTCGACGTCATCGTCGCGCTGAATGCAAAGGTGCGCAAGCGGATTCCCGCCAATCTTTCAAATTGTGTCGTTTTCGAGTGGGCGATTTCCGATCCCGCCGACGCGAGCAGCTCGGCCGCGGCGAGCGGGGAGCCATACGATCAGGCCTATACCGATATTTCCCAGCATCTGCGTGATCTTGTGCAGGCTATCATCGGCCATGATCAGTTCCGCTCCGGCAATACTGACTGCATGCGCTGATCTGATGATGAAGAAAAAAAATCCATACCAAAGCCTGTCGCTGCTGCTGGCGCTTTTACTCATCGCGGGATGTCTGCGCGGCCGCCAACCCGGCCAGGAAGGCGCCGGGGAGAAGAAGGTCATTCAGAACAGCGGCTCCGATACCATGGTCAATCTCGCGCAGGCCTGGGCAGAAGAGTATGTGCGGATCAATCCATCGGTTTCGGTGGAGGTCTCGGGCGGCGGCTCCGGCACCGGCATCGCCTCCCTGATCAACGGCACTGCGGATATCGCCAACTGCAGCCGGGAGATGACACCGGCCGAACGGGAGAGGGCCCGGGAGAATACCGGCAGGGATCCGGTCGAGCATCTGGTCGGCTACGATGCCCTGGCGATTTTTGTCAACCTGAAAAATCCCCTGCACGAGATCACGCTCGAGCAGCTCGCCGAGATCTATGGCGAAAACGGGAGGAGCGTGCGCTGGAGTGATCTCGGCGTTAAGCCACCCGACGAGGAGCGCGATGAGATCATCATCGTCAGCCGCCAGTCCAATTCCGGCACCTATGAATATTTTCGTGAAGCCGTTCTCGGCAAGACGCGGGACTTTCGTCTCGGTACCATTGACATGCACGGTTCCAAGGATGTGGTTGAGCTGGTGGCGCGGACACCCGGAGCTATCGGCTACAGCGGCATGGGTTATGCAACCGACCGGGTGCGCATGCTGAGCATCGCCCGGAGTGCCGGCGAGACCGCCTATGCACCTACGGTGCAGAATACCCAGAAAGGCAGTTATCCCGTTGCCCGGCCTCTTTTCATGTATACGCTGGGCGAGCCGGAAGGAGAGATTAAGGCTTACCTGGATTGGATCGACTCCCCTGTGGGGCAGGATATGGTCGTTCGTTCAGGCTATGTTTCGCTTTCCAGATTGGGGAGCGCCGCACCGGCGGAAACGCAGGAGCAGCGGCCATGACCTCCAGCCGCCGCCATCTGGAACCGTTGAAGGAGTGGCTCATCGAGCGATTTATCTGGCTCTGCGGTGTCAGTGCCATTTTTTTTGTCTTTGCCATCTTTGTTTTTGTCTTTCGCGAGGGGGCTGAATATTTCTTCAACGGATTCAAGGCCGGCGAATTTTTCAGCAGTATCGAATGGTATCCCACCTCGCGCACCCATGTGCGCTATGGCGCTCTGGCCCTGATCACCGGTACTTTCAGTGTCTCCTTTCTATCGATGTTCATCGCCGTCCCCTTCGGATTGGGGGCGGCTGTCTTCATCTCCGAGTTCTGTCCTCCCCGGCTCAAGGAGGGGCTCAAGATCGTCATCGAGCTTCTCGCCGCGATACCCTCTGTGGTATGGGGTTTCATCGGTCTGACCATCATGAACTCACTGATCGTCCAGCTCTTCAATGCCCCGCTCGGCCTCAATATGCTCAACGGCGCTATCATCCTGGCGCTGATGAGTGTGCCGATCATCGTCTCTATCGGCGAGGATGCCCTCAAGGCGGTCCCCGATTCCTATCGTGAGGCGGCTCTGGCTCTGGGATGCACCCGCTGGCAGATGGTTTTCCGGGTGCTGCTGCCGGCTGCGCGCAACGGCCTTCTGGCTGCGGTGCTGCTTGGCATTGGCCGCGCGGTGGGTGAGACCATGGCGGTGCTGATGGCCACCGGCCATTCCATTCGAATCCCGCGTGGTGTGCTCGAACCGGTGCGCACTCTGACGGCCACCATCGCCGCGGAGCTGGGCGAGGCTCCGGTCCATTCGGAGCACTACCAGGTGCTCTTCATCATCGGCATCCTTCTATTTACCATAACCTTTGTCATCAATATCACCGCAGATTTGATTGTGCGCGGGATTGGCAAGAAATAGCGGCGGAAGCGGAAAATGTTCGAAGCCACAGATCAGACCAGACGCAAGCAGAGGCAGGAGAAGGCGATTCAGTATCTTCTCACCGCGATGACGACAATCATCGTCCTGCCCCTGCTTCTGATCATCTTTTATCTTTTGTACAAGGCCGCGCCGATCCTCTCGCTCGAATTCCTGTTCGAAAATCCGATCCATGGCATGCGCGCCGGCGGGATCTGGGCCCCGCTACTGGGCACGATCTATCTGGTCCTGATTTCGCTGCTGATCGCAACGCCGGTCGGCATCTTCGCGGCCATCTATCTTAACGAGTACTCGCGCGAGAGCTGGATGACGCGGGTCATCAATCTCGCGGTCGTGAATCTGGCGGGTGTGCCGAGCATCGTTCATGCCCTTTTCGGCCTCGGAGCCTTTGTCCTATTCGCCGGCATCGGCCGTTCCATCCTCGCCGCCTCGCTCACCCTGGCGATCATGACCCTGCCGGTGATTATCGCCAGCACCAAGGAGTCCCTGGCGGCGGTTCCCCACTCCTTCCGCGAGGCCTGCTGGAACGTCGGCGCGACGCGCTGGCAGACCATTCGTCATGTGGTGCTGCCCAACTCGATCAGCGGTATTCTCACCGGCGTCATCCTCCAGGTTTCGCGCGCAGCCGGGGAGACGGCGCCGGTGATGTTCACCGGTGCGGTATTTTTCAAGGCGATCCAGACCGGCGATCCCTTCGCCTATGGCTTGCTCGATCAGTGTATGGCGCTGTCCATGCATCTTTTCACCATCTCCACCCAGGTGCCGGATGTGCCCGAAGCCCTCACCTACGGCACGGCCGTGGTGCTGCTCGGAGTGGTGCTCCTCTTCAATGCCCTGGCCATTTTCCTTCGCGTCAAGCTGCGCGGGAAGAAGAAATGGTAGATCAGCCGGTAAAAATAGAGGTGCGGGACCTGCATCTTTTCTACAGGCAGCACGAAGCCCTGAAAGGAATCTCGTTCACTATTTTTCCCAACGAGATTTTCGGCATCATCGGGCCGGCGCAATCGGGAAAGACCAGCCTGCTACGCGCGATCAATCGCACACTCGAGTTCACCCCGGGCACCCGCTACAGCGGTTCGATCACCGTTGACGGCCAGGAGGTTGGCAAGGTCAGAAATGTCTATGAACTGCGGCGCAAGATCGGCATGGTCGCCCCGCTGCCGGTCGGCCTGCCCATGACGATCTATGACAATGTCGCCTTCGCTCCGCGCATGGGCGGCATGCGGCAAAAGGGGGAGATCGATGCCACCGTCGAGCAGTGCCTGCGCCAGGCGGCGCTGTGGGATGAGGTGAAAGACCGTCTGCATACTCTGGGGACCAACCTTTCGGGCGGGCAGCAGCAGCGGTTGACCATCGCGCGCGCACTCTCCCACCAGCCGGAGATCCTCTGTCTCGATGAGTTTTCCATCGCCATCGATCCGGTCTCGACGATGCGCATCGAGGAGGTGCTGAAAACGCTGCGGCAGCAGATGACCATCATCCTGGTCACCAATCTGGTTCAGCAGGCCCGCCGCCTCGCCGACCGCACCATGTTCCTCTTCGAGGGCAAGATCATCGAGGTGGACCGCTCGGAGGTCATCTTTTCCAACAAACCGGCGCAGCAGAAAACCTACGATTACGTCAACGGGATTTTCGGATGAGCGCTCCCTCCTACAGCATTACCACCCGCGATCTCAGCCTCTGGTATGGCGATTTCCAGGCCCTGCGCAGCGTCAGCTTCAAGGCGCGCAACGGTTATATCACCGCCCTGATCGGCCCCTCCGGCTGCGGCAAAACCACTCTGCTGCGCTGCTTCAACCGCGTCAACGAGCGCTATGGCAATGTCACCACCACCGGCGAGATCCGCCTGCTTGATAAAAATATCTATGATGAGGATATCTCACTCATCGAGCTGCGCAAGAGCGTGGGGATGGTCTTTCAGCGACCCAATCCGCTTCCACTGTCGATCTATGAAAACATCATCTTCGGCCTGCGCGTCCACAGCTCCGGGAAGGCGCTCACGCCCGCTCTTCTCGACGAGGCTGTTGAGCAGGCGCTCACGGATGTCGGGCTGTGGGCTGACCTCAAGGACAAGCTCAAGTCGCGGGCGACGGCGCTTTCGCTTGATCAGCAGCAGAAACTCTGCATCGCCCGCCTGCTGCCCCTCAAGCCGGAGATCATTCTCATGGATGAGCCCTGCTCGGCGCTCGATGTCGAAGCGACCCGTCAGGTGGAGGAGCTTATGCTCGAGCTGGCCGGCCGTTACACCATCATCATCGTCACCCATAATATGGCGCAGGCAAAACGCGTCAGCCATGAGTGCGCCTTTATGCTCCTGGGTGAGCTGATCGAACACAGCCGCACCGAGGATCTTTTTATCCGCCCGCTGGACAAGCGCACGGCCGAGTATATCGAAGGACGTTTCGGTTGATCGTCTTTCCCGTTTTGGCGGCAGCACTGGCAGGAGAGGAGAGTGGGATCAGAGAGCGAGGATGGTTGGTCGATGAAGCGCACAATGGAAATAATTTCTTCGGTATTCATCTGGATTTTCGGCTTGGCGATCGCCGTGCCGGCGTTGCTGATGATCATCATCATGGCCATCCTGCTGCCGGTGCGCATTTATAACCGGCCGGGGCGGGCCCTGCTGCGGCTGATCATTCGCGTCTTCGGCGGTCGGGTTACTGCCGAGGGGGTGGAGAAGCTGGATCCGCAAAAAACCTATCTTTTCATGCCCAATCATGTCAGTCTATTTGATATCCCCCTGGTCGGCGGGATTATACCCAACTATGCCCGGGGTGTCGAGGCGGCGGAACATTTCAACTGGCCCCTGATCGGCTGGTTTGTGCGCAGCATTGGTAATATCCCGATCGAACGTTCGAGCATCCATTCCTCGTGGAGCAGCCTCGAGAAGGCTGCCAGCCAGATCCGCGGGGGCAAATCGATTATCATCATGCCGGAGGGTACGCGCACACGTTCAGGCCGGTTGGGCAGTTTCAAAAAGCTGCCCTTTCGTCTGGCCCAGATCGCCGGGGTGGATATCGTCCCCATCGGCCTCTCCGGTCTTTTCAGTTTCAAACCCAGAGATGGCTGGATCGTCAGGCCGGGTCCACTCAAGATGAAGGTGGGCGATCCCATCCCCTATGAACAGTTCAAGGAGTATGAACTGCAAAAGTTGAGCGATCTTGTTCATGACCGCATTGAGAGCCTGATCGAGTATCCATGACCAGGGCTGCGGCGCCGCCGCGGTCTCCAGCACCGGATGTTATTCGGAGAGAATAAGATGTTCAAGAGCCTGTTGCCGAAAGAGTATGCCTTCTTTGACAATTTTGCCGACCATGCCAGGATTGTGCAGGCGGCCAGCCAGGAGCTGCTGCGCCTGACGCGCAGTGAGGTGGATACCCAGGTGGGGATCCAGGCGATCAAGAACTGGGAGCACGAGGCCGATGATATCACCCATCGCTGCATCGATGCCCTGAACCGCACCTTCATTACCCCGATCGACCGACCGGATATTCTGCGCCTGATCAAGAACATGGATGATGTGCTGGACTGCATCGACGCCGCGGTGATCCGCATGGGTCTGTATGACATCCGCATCATGCGTGAGGAGGCGATCGCCATGGGGGAGATACTTTTACGATGTTCGGAGGAGATCCTCCAGGCGGTGATAGAACTGCGCGATCTGAAGAACCAGGAGAGCATTAACAAAAGATGCATGACCATCCATCATCTGGAGCATGAAGGGGATCAGGTTCTGCGCGCCGCCCTGCAGCGCCTGTTCAAGGAAGAGGATGCCGTGCTGATCATCAAGTGGAAGGATATTTTTGAACGGCTGGAAAAGTCGACCGACCGGGCGGACACGGTGGCGGTCATCATCGAGGGTATTGTCATTTCTGCGAGCTAACCCCTCCACTTGGCTGATCTAACGGAAAGAAAGAAAATGAGTCTGACCTGGATCGTCGTTATCCTGACCGTGGCGGTTGCACTGATCTTTGACACCATCAACGGTTTTCATGATTCGGCCAATTCCATAGCGACCGTCGTTTCAACCCGGGTACTCTCACCGCGCAACGCTGTTATCTGGGCGGCGTTTTTTAATTTTATCGCCATGTTTATTTTTGTGCCCCGGGTGGCGGACACGGTCTCCAAAATAGTCCGCATCCAGTCCGGTGATCCGGCGTTCGTTTATGTGGTTCTGGCCGGGCTCATCGGTGCCATTGTCTGGGATGTGCTCACCTGGTGGCTGGGGCTGCCGACCAGCTCTTCGCACGCTCTTATCGGCGGCTTCGCCGGGGCCGGCATCGCTTTCCAGGGGACGGCGGTGATCCGCTGGGACAAGATCTGGGCGACCGTTCAGTTCATCCCGCTCTCGCCTCTCATCGGCCTGGTTCTCGGTTTTGTGATCATGATCGCGGTCTACTGGCTCTTTCGCCGGTGGCGGCCTTACGACGTCGACAAGCTTTTCCGCAAGGGGCAGCTGGTTTCGGCCGCACTCTATTCCCTCGGCCACGGCGGCAACGATGCCCAGAAGACCATGGGGCTCATCGTCGCACTGCTCGTGGCCGCCGGGGCCCTCGACGTGGACACCCAGCTCTCCCTGCTGGATTCGCGCACTGCCTGGATCATTCTGAGCTGCCACGCCGCCATGGCTCTGGGTACGGCGATGGGGGGATGGCGCATCGTCAAGACCATGGGGATGAAGCTGACCAAGCTCAAGCCGGTGCACGGGTTCTGCGCCGAGACTTCGGGCGCCATTACGATTTTTTTCGC
This sequence comes from bacterium, assembly GCA_035388125.1. Lineage (GTDB taxonomy): Bacteria > Zhuqueibacterota > Zhuqueibacteria > Residuimicrobiales > Residuimicrobiaceae > JAKPUX01. The sequence continues at coordinate 14,824 of DAOOPF010000003.1, forward strand.
CACCCATTGGGGCATTCCCGTTTCAACCACTCATACCATTGCCGGAGCCATCGTCGGGGTGGGCTCGACCACCCACGCCTCGAGCATCAAATGGGGGGTTGCAATGCGCATCGTCATCTCCTGGCTGGTCACCATTCCCTTCTCGGCCCTGACGGCCGCCCTTGCTTTTTGGCTTATAAGACTGCTGAACCCCGCGTTCTAAAAAAAAAGCCCTGACAATTTGATTGTCAGGGCTTTTCTCTTTATGGATTAATCAAACTTTAGTCACCTGTATCGCTTGCGGTCCCTTCTGAGTTTCTTCGACTTCGAATTCGACGGCATCGCCCCCGTTCAGGGAGCGGAACCCGTCACCAACGATGCCCGAAAAGTGGACAAAGATATCACCGCCAGACTCACGCGTGATAAACCCGTAACCTTTGGACGTATTGAACCACTTTACCGTTCCTCGTTCCATAATTACAGCCCTTTCTGAAAAAAGTGTACATGCTGCGTACACCACAACGGCCGACTTGTGCAGCGTAAACAGAACCCGGACAGGTCGGTGTTTACAGCGTGTCTAGCGGGTGCGGAAAGGTCCCTCATCACGATCGGCACCGGGGGCACCGCTCGGTGTACATCAAACACTCATAAATTTATTGCAAATGTTGGCAAAATGCAAGTATTTTAAACAATTTTCCGCAGAGAGGGCTTTCGCTCCCCGCCGGAGAGCGGTGACAGGAGCATCGCAAAGAAAGTGCTTGCTTCCAGCCCGGGAATTGACTATCTTGTAATAGATATCAAAATGATATCATAAAAATATTACGGAGGATGCCATGTTTCGTGAGAAAAAGACGGTTCAACTGAACGGCTGGGTCGTCCTGCCGCTCCTCATCGCGGCCATCATTGCCACGGTCTACGCTTGTGTCCTGAGTGTGCAGTCCATTTCCAGCCATGGCGGTTCACCAGTCGGATTTGTGCTCTGGTCTCTTCTACTTGCGCTGGAGTTTTTCATGATTCACGGATTCTTCACACTCGAACCTAACGAGGCGGCCGTCCTGCTGCTGCTGGGCAAGTATATGGGGACGGAGAAGACGAGCGGATTCCGCTATACCAATCCTCTCTACCGCCGCAAGTACATCTCGCTGCGAGTACGCAATTTCGATGGTGAGATTCTCAAGGTCAACGACAATCGCGGCAATCCCATCGAGATCTCCGTGATCGTGGTCTGGAGGGTGAACGACACGGCGCAGGCTCTTTTCGAGGTTCAGCATTATGAAGAGTATGTACGCATGCAATCGGAATCCGCCGTGCGTCATCTGGCCACCCAGTATCCCTATGACGCCCATGAACCCGGGGAGGTGAGTCTGCGCGCTTCGCTCGATGAGATCTCCGACGGCCTGGGCAAGGAGATCCAGGCGCGGGTGGAGCGCGCGGGTGTGATTGTGGACGAGGCGCGTCTCAACCATTTGGCCTATGCTCAGGAGATCGCTTCGGCGATGCTGCAGCGGCAGCAGGCGGAAGCGATCATTGCTGCGCGGCAAAAGATCGTTGACGGAGCGGTAGGGATGGTGCAAATGGCCCTGGCCCGTCTGAATGAAGAGGGGGTGCTCGAGCTGGATGAGGAGCGCAAGGCGAGCATGGTCAGCAATTTGATGGTGGTGCTGTGCGGTGAGCGGGCGGTGATGCCCGTGCTGAATACCGGCTCGCTTTATTAGGATCGGACAGGAATGGCGGAAAAGAAGTCAATTTTACTGCGCATCGATCCGCTTCTCTGGGCGGAGCTGCAGCGCTGGGCGGACGACGAGCTGCGCAGTCTGAACGGACAGATCGAGTGGATTCTGCGGGAGGCGATACGGCAGCGCAGAAAGGGCCTTCCCCTGCCCTCTGCAGAAGAAGGGGCTCAGGGTGTGCCGGAAAGCGAGAGCGAGAATGAGCATGAATGAAAAGGCTCCTCTGATCGGAATAGTCGGGGCCGGGCCGGCCGGTATGATGGCCGCCCTGCAGGCGGCAAGATCCGGCGGCAGGGTGGTATTATTTGATTCCAACCGGATGGTGGGACGCAAGCTGTCGGTCACGGGCAACGGGCGCTGCAATATCACCAACAGCCGGATTGACCCGTTCCGTTACGTGTGCGCCAGCACCCCTTTTATCGAGCAAGTGCTGGCGGGTTTTGGCCATGCGGAACTCGTCGCCTTTCTGGAGAGCATTGCGGTACCGCTCCTGGTCATGGAAGATGGCTGGTGTTATCCACGTTCGGGCTCTGCAGCGGCCGTAGTCGCGGCCTTTTCGGCCGCGCTGGAGCTTGCGGGCGTCGACGTGCATCTCGGTGAACCGGTGCGCACTTTTGTGCCCGTGGAAGGCGGCTGGATGGTGGCCGGGCGGGAGGAGTACCGCTTCGATCGCGTGATCGTGGCTTCGGGGGGGCAGGCGCAGCCGAAGCTGGGTGCTCGGGGAGAGCTTTTTCCGCAGCTGGAGCGTCTCGGCCATACGGTTATAGCCGCCCGGCCGGGGCTGGCGCCGATTGCGGCCGACATGCGCCGGCTGCACAAACTGCAAGGAGTGCGGATGGATGCCGGCCTTCAGCTCTGGCGGGGGAGAGTATTGGTGGGGCAGAGCGCGGGCAACGTGATTTTTTCACAGTGGGGGGTGAACGGACCGGCCGCGATGGATCTCAGCCATTTTGTCGGCGGGCCGGAGGGGGGGAATCTTGAACTCTCGGTCAATTTCATCGCCGGCGCGGAGCCGCTCATGCAGGAGCTGCTGCAGCGTTTTGCGGGATCGGATTGGCCGGTCGGGGTGCTCCTCTCCGGTTTGGTGCCGCCCAAGGTGGCCCATTACATCGTCCAGAGCTGCGGTCTGGCGGCGGAGGCGACGATGAGCGTGCTCGGCGATCGGGAAAAAGCGGAGATCTGGCGTTCCCTGTGCGATACCCGTGTTCAGGTCAAGGGGACGCGCGGTTTTGAAGTCGCCCAGGTTTCTGCGGGTGGAATTCCGGTCAGTGAGGTTGACGCCCGGACCCTGGCTTCGCGACGGATGGACGCTCTCTTCCTGGCCGGCGAGGTTCTGGATGTGATCGGACCCTGCGGTGGATACAATCTGCAATTCGCCTTCAGTACGGGAGCTTTGGCGGGGCGTGCGGCCGCCGGCTAGCTCCGCTCTCCGGCGAGGCTTTTCAGGGCGGATTCATCCAGCCGGTAGACGGTCCACTCATCCATGGCTTTCGCGCCGAGTTTGAGATAGAAATCGATGGCCGGCTGGTTCCAGTTCAGCACGGACCATTCCATTCTTCCACACCCCTTTGCGCGCGCGATTTTTACCAGTTCCATAAAGAGGGCTTTGCCGTAGCCGCCGCCGCGCTCGTCGGGCCGGACAAAGAGATCTTCGAGGAAGAGAGAGGGTTTGCCGGTGAAGGTCGAGTAGGTGAAGAAATAGAGGGCGAATCCAACCGCATGGTTACCGGCTCCTTTTTCGCAGAGCAGGGCGCGGAAGTAGGGATCGGGACCAAAGCCGGTTGCGAGCATGGCCTCTTCGGTATTGGCGACCGCGTGCGAGAGTTTTTCATATTCCGCGATGCCATGGATAAGTTCCAGCAGGGTAGGCACATCCGCGGCCGTGGCGGGACGAATTTTATAGTCCGCATCTTGCGAAGGCATGATCTGTTCCTGAGCGAATGAGGGCATTAACTAAAAGGCTCCGGCCCCATGAGGGACCGGAGCCTTTTAACGTTCAATAAGCGGAGTGGAGCGTCTGAGGGATCAGACGAAAATTTCGTAGCCGGAATCCTTTTTCAGCTTTTCGACGATCGAGCTGTTGAGGTCGCGGCGCTTGCTGCGCAGCATCTGCTGTTCCAGTTCGCTTTTGACCTCCTCGAAAGGACGGGTCTCTTTTTTGCGGTCGACGACCTGGAGGATATGGAAGCCGTACTGGGTTTCGATGATATCAGAGATGCCGCCGACAGGGACGGAGAAAGCGGCATCTTCGAACGGTTTTACCATGTGGCCTTTCGGGAAGTTTTCATAGAGGCCGCCGCTGTTTTTGGAGCCGGGGTCTTCAGTGTTTTCGGTGGCCAGGGTGGCAAAGTCCTCACCCGCTTTGGCGCGCTGGAGCAGCGCTTCCATCTTCTGGCGGACCTCCGCCTTGCCGGCTTCATCCTTGCCCTGGGTCATGAGCAGGATGTGGCGGACGCTGGCGGTCTTGTCCTGATTGTAGGCCTGCTTGAGGTCATCATCCGTCACCTTCACTTCGCTGTAGAGTTTATCGAAGTATTTGCGGATGATCATCTCGCGTTCGATGTCGGTTTTAACGGTCTCGATGCTGATGGCGTCGCTGCCAATACGCTGCAGGAAAGCCTCTTCACCGCCGTTTTGGGTGTAGATGAACTGCAGGGTGCTGTCGACCTGGGCGGGGGTGATGACGACGCCGGCCTTTTTTGCACCTTCCAGCAGGAGGTTGCGTTCGCCCATGCGCTCAATGTTCACTTTAAGAAAGTCGGGGAGGCGTTTGGGATCGAGGGTCTTGATCTGGTCGATATTCTTGCCCATGGCCAGCTGCATTTCGGTGAAGAAACTGCCCGGAGTGATCTGGAAATATTTGCATTTGACCAGGGTTTTGTTCGCATCGGGATCGACAGCAGGATAGGATTTGGCGAGTTCCATGGCCAAGTCGTAGATGGGCGTTCCTTTTTCCAGCTTCAATCCCTTCGGGCTGCCGCAGCTGGAGGCGACCAGGGCTGTAAAGAGCGCCGCGATGATGAATCTGCGCATGAGCTTCTCCTTATTTGTTTAAGAC
>DAOOPF010000003.1:19690-66773 GCA_035388125.1 bacterium
GGCCGGGAGATCGAACTGGTCACCGATCTGCGCCTGCGCGAGTTTCATATGGGGACGTTCCAGGGTATGACCCTCTCGGAGGCCAGGGAGAAACACGGCGATGCCTGGGAGCGGTTCTTCATCCATGATGCCGATTTCGCCCTGCCGGGCGGGCAGAGCCGCAATCAGAAGCAGGTAGAGATCGCTTCTTTTATGGAGGAGGTGGTGCGCTCTCAAGCGGGCGGGCGGATGCTGGTGGTGACGCATGGGGGTATTCTCATCGCTATGCTGCGTCATGTTCTGGGTATCCCGGCGAGCCACTACTTCCGGGTCAGCATTGAAAACACGGGGATCCAGAGGTTCCGCTATAAAAACGAGACCTGGCAACTGGTATCCTGGGGCGAGGTAGATCATTTGACGGTGACGAGGTAACGCTGATGAGGAAGACCAAAATTATTGCGACCCTCGGGCCTGCATCGCGGGAACCGGCTCTCCTGGAAAAGCTGATCGACGCCGGCATGAATATCGCGCGGATAAATTTTTCCCACAGCACACATGAGGAGCACGCCGCCCTCATCGCCCATGTGCGCGGAGCGGCGGAAAGGAGAGGCAAAGAGGTCGCCATTCTCCAGGACCTGCAGGGACCCAAGATCCGCACCGGCCCGCTGACCGGCGGCCGCGCAGTGGAGCTGCGGGCGGGACGGCCATTTATCATCACCACCGGGGAGTGTGTCGGCGATGCGGAGCGGGTGAGCACCAGCTATGCGGCCCTGCCGGCTGATCTCGGGCCTGGCGACCGGGTGCTGCTCTCCGACGGCATGATGGAGCTGCGCGTGGTCAGCGTTTCGGGCCGGGAGGTGATCACGGAGGTGGTCATTGGGGGGATGCTGCGCGCCCATCAGGGCATCAACCTGCCCGGTGTGGCGTTGAGTGCGCCGGCGCTGACGGATAAGGATCGGGAGGACCTCGCATTCGGTCTGGAGCAGGATGTGGATCTGATGACGCTCTCCTTTGTGCGGCGCGCGGCGGATATCAGGGAGATCAAGGGAGTGATCGCGGCGGCGGGCAGAAATATCCCGGTAGTGGCCAAGATCGAGCGGGCGGAGGCTCTGACGGAGATGCCGGAGATCCTCGCCGAGGTGGATGCGATCATGGTAGCCCGGGGTGATCTGGGCGTGGAGCTGCCGCCGGAGCAGGTGCCGGTGCTGCAGAAACAGTTGATCGAGGCGGCAAATGAGGCGGGCCGGCCGGTCATTACGGCCACCCAGATGCTGGAATCGATGACTGTCAGTCCCCGTCCCACGCGCGCCGAAGCGAGCGATGTGGCCAATGCGATCATCGACGGCAGCGATGCAGTCATGCTGAGTGGCGAGTCGGCTGTCGGCCGCTATCCGGTAGAATCGGTGGCGATGATGGCGCGCATCGCCGAGGCGGCGGAGTCGAGCGAGCGTCGTGGTGATGCGATGGCGACGAGGCGGTGGCTGATCGAGAGGCCGCAGAGCGGTCCGCAGGCGATTGCCGCCGCCGTGGCGACCATCGTCAAGCAGCTGCCGATTGCGGCGGTATGCGTCTTTACCCTTTCCGGCGAGACGGCACGGCTGATCTCTCAGCAGCGGCCGCAGGCTCCCATCTTCGCCTTCACCTCGGATCGGGATGCCTGGCGGCGAATGAGCCTGATGTGGGGTGTGGTTCCGCAGCTGATCGATTTTTCCTCGGATATGGAGAAGCTCTGGCAGAGGGTGCAGCCGGGCGTGCGCCGGGCGGTGCCCGAGGGCGCCCAGGTCATCCTTGTCGGAGGTCATCCTTTCGGCGAGGGGTCCAGAACCAATTTGCTTAAAATTCAGAGCCTCTGATCAGGGGGGAACTCTGGAAAGGCTTGACTTTTACAAATTAAAGCGATAAATTAAGGGCGTAAAATATTATTTTTTGGGCAGCTTTGTATCTCAAGCTGTCTTTTTTTTAAAATCCGGCGGTGATCGTTCCGGACAGGATTTGCCCACTATGGGTGGCGAGGAGGAAAGCTTTGCGATTACTGGAATACATCAGCAAAAATTCGATCTTTCTGGATATTGAGGTCCATGATAAAAATGAAGCCATCTCCGAGATTGTTGAGAGTATGGCCAAGGCGCATCTGATTCAGAATAGTGAAGAGTTCAAGAAAGAGGTGTACGAGCGGGAGCGGCTGGGAAGCACCGGCATCGGCAAGGGCATCGCGATTCCTCATGCGCGCACCCGGGCGGTCAACCGTCTGATCATCGCCTTTGCCCGACTCAAGGAGGGGGTGGATTTCGGGGCGGAGGATGACGATCCGGTGCGGCTGATCTTTCTGCTCGGTACGCCGGTCGATACTGTGGGTGATTATCTGAAAATTCTGGCCAAGCTTTCGCGCCTGCTCAAGGAGGACCTTCTGCGCAAGCGTCTGCTCAAGGCGAAAACGAGTGCGGAGGTTCTGGAGTTACTGGAAGAGGCCGAAGGCCAGAGCTGTTGATCTCGTCCGCCCGCAGGTGACCGTCACAAAACGGCAAGCGCCGCAGCATCCATGGATGCTGCGGCGCTTTTTTGTGTTCAGCCCCCGATCCGTGGGGAGAGAATACCCCGCGGGTCAGGCGACCGGGGCTGCTTTTTCGGCCCAGACAGCGGCAAGGAGAACGATGACCTGCACGGCCTTTTGCATATCCTGAATGGAGATCCATTCCTGGCGGGAGTGGAAATTGTGTCCGCCGGTGAAGATATTGGGGGTGAGCAGGCCCTGGTAGGAGAGGCGTGAACCGTCGGTGCCGCCGCGGATGATGTTGCGGATGGGAGTGATACCCGCGCGCTGCACCGCCTCCAGAGCGTACTCCACCACGCGCGGCTCCTTGTTGATCTCGTATTTCATATTGCGGTAGGATTCATCCACCCGGAAGTCCATTCTGGCCTTGGGGTATGATTTCATCGCCTCCCCGGCCCATTGCTGCAGCAGGGTTTCCTTCTCCTTGAGTCCTTCGACGGTGAAATCGCGGATGAGAAATTTGATAACGGCCTCTTCGACGGTGCCGGTGAGGTGGTGGGGATGAATGTAGCCCTCGCGTCCGGATGTGGTCTCGGGGGAGAGGGCATCCTGGGGCAGGTTGGCGATGAGGCGGGCGGCGATCCTGGTCGCGTTGACGAGTTTGCCCTTGGCATAGCCGGGGTGGAGGTTGACGCCGCTGATGGTTATGGTGACGCTGTCCGCGCAAAAGGTTTCATCTTCGACCTCGCCCAGGGTTTCGCCGTCGATGGTATAGGCGAAATCGGCGCCGAAGCCCTTGACGTCAAAGTGTTCCGTACCGCGACCCACCTCCTCGTCCGGCGTGACAGCAATGCGCAGGCGGCCGTGGGCGATTTCAGGATGGTCGATCAGGTAGCGGATGGCGGAGAATATTTCGGCGATGCCGGCTTTATTATCGGCGCCGAGCAGGGTATTGCCGTCGGAGGTGATGATGTCGTTGCCGAGCTGGCGCGCCAGCTCGGGCGTCTCGTCCGCGCGGATGACGACCCCGGCGGGGAGGTTGAGGTCGCCGCCCTGATAGTTTTTGTGAATGACGGGCTTGACGTCAGCCCCGCTCACCTCCGGGGAGGTATCCATGTGGGCGATAAGGCCGATGACGGGCACCGAATGGCCGGCATTGGCGGGCAGGGTGGCGGTGACGTAGCCCCATTCATCCATGCCGGCATCGGCGAGGCCCATCTCCCTGAGCTCCTCGACCAGCTGGCGGCCGAGAATTTTCTGTTTTTCGGTGCTGGGGTATGAGGCGGACTCTTCGGAGGATTGCGTGTCAAAGGAGACGTAGCGCAGAAAGCGCTCAACACAGCTCTGGTCTATTGTGATCATGATCGGAGTACTCCCATTCTTTAAATCGAGTGTCGGGTTGAGGGGCATTGGGCGGCCGCCATGCAATATGCAGCGGACTGTGAGGCCGCGCAAAACAATCCTTGAAATAACGCTGGTAATCGTTTAAATTGATATATCTCCAACGGCTGCGATGTGCCGCGCCATCGCGCTGCCTAAATATACTAAAAGGAAATGAGATGGCAAAAAAGATTTTACTCTGGCTGATCGCACTGGCGCTGATCGGAGGTTGTGCGAAAAAAGAGGAGAAGGAGCACAAGCAGCCCACCCTTCCTTCTGTCGGCGACAGCGCGGACAACGGCGGCATGCTGCGTTTTACTGTGGAGGGCAAGGCGATGCGCGATCGCTTTGCCGTCGCCCAGTTCACCCCACGCGGGGATCTGTTCACGGAAGATAATCTGCAGATCTATAATTATGATATCGATTCGGCCAAGTATCCGCGCCTGCTCATAAGCGTCAACACCAGTGAGAGCGATCTTAAAAAGTGGCAGGGCAAGATCCTGACAGCGGAGGTCGTGGCCTTCACCGTCTCCGACCGGAGCGCGCCGCTCACCTCGCACGGCGAAATCAAGATCACCCGGGTGAATGACCAGTTCGTCGAGGGGCAGTTCAATGGCAATTTGCTCAGCGAGGGGAATGGCAAGAGTTTTGAGATCCGCGGTGAATTCAAGGCGGTACTGCGCTGGAATGTTTGATCCATCCTATAAACCTGACCAGAAACCAAAAAAGGAGTTTTTATCATGAGTAAAAAGATGATCCTTCTGGTGGCCCTGCTTTTCATATTCGCCATCGCAGCCGGCACCATTCAGGCTGTGAACGCGGCTGACGCCAAGGCCAAATCCTCAGTGACTGTCCAGAAAGACGACTGCAGCAAGAAAGAAGCGGCGGACTGCAAGGAAAAGGCCGCAGCAAAAGAGAAAGAGAACGGCAAGGAGAAAGCCGGCTGCTGCTCCAAGGCTAAAACTGAGCGTGCCGCCAGCGAGAGCAAATGCACTGGTTGTCCGGCCAAATCGGCTTGTGAAAAAAAGTGATCAGTAATCAAGTTGAAAAAGGGAAAGCCGACCGCTTTCCCTTTTTTTTGCCCCCCGGAATAAGCAAAGGTGCGAACCTTGTCTGACGGCAACGCGAAGAAGATGATTAAAAAACTGGGTTTTGCAGAACTGGAAGCAGAGCGCCGCGAGCGAGCCGGCCGGGAGAAGGAAAACCCTCCCGCGATGACGGCGCTGCTGGATGATATCCGCAGCCTCCATAATGTCGGGGCCATCTTCCGGACGGCCGACGGCGCGCAGTTCGGCCACCTTTATCTCTGCGGCATCACCGGCACCCCCCCCCGCAACGAGATCCGCAAGACCAGTCTCGGCGCCGAGGAGAACGTGCCCTGGAGTTTTCACCCGGATCCGGTCGAGCTGGCCGGCCGGCTGCAAGCAGAGGGCTACCAGATCGTCGTGCTCGAACAGACCGATGCCAGCACCGATTTCGGCTCCGCCGCCTACCGCTTTCCGCTCTGCCTAATCATCGGCCATGAATACACGGGCGTTCGCGATGAGCTGGTGGCAATGGCCGATCTGGCGATCGACATCCCGATGGGGGGCTGCAAACACTCGCTCAACGTCTCCGTCGCCTTTGGTATCGCAGCCTATGAAATATCGCGGCGCCGGGATGATATCCGGCGGGGATGATGTTCTAGTTGCCATGCCGGGCCAGGTGTCCGCGGATGCGCATGATTGAGAGGAAAAGAACGAGGAGAGCGAAGATGGCTGAATCGATCCGGACGCGACTCAAAAAAATGAATCCCTTTAGCAAAAGAGGCCTGATTTATACGCTGGTGGGCGTGATTGGACTCGTCGCCGAACTGGTGCGGCATGGCACGCGCCAGCCATTCGGGCTCCTCGTCTGGGCTCTCATCATCGGCATCGGTCTTTACTATCTATTCATCCTGGCCGGACGCCGGTCCTGATCCATACTCTATTTGCGGGAGACAAACATGGGAGCGTTGATGATTGATTTGCGCGGCAAGGCCGCACTGGTCACCGGGGGATCGCGCGGCATCGGCCGGGCGATAGCCCTGCGCCTGGCGGAAGCCGGAGCCGATGTGGCCATCAACTATTTACGCCAGCGCACGGCCGCTGAAGAGACGGTCAGGCTGATCGAAAAAACCGGGCAGCGCGCCGTGGCCATCCGCGCCAATGTCGGCGAGGCGGATAACATCCCCGGGATGATCAGCGAGATCGGCGCGGCGTTCGGGCGTCTTGATATTCTGGTCAGCAATGCGGCTTCCGGGGTGCTCAAGCCCGCGCTCGAACTCAAAGAACATCACTGGCACTGGACGATGGATATCAATGCCGGGACGCTTTTACCGCTGACCCAGCACGCCCTGCCTCTGATGGAGGCTCAAGGCGGTCATATCATCGCGGTCTCGAGCCTCGGCTCGGTGCGCGCCATCCCCAACTATGCCGCTGTCGGGGCCTCCAAGGCGGCGCTGGAATCGCTCATCCGCCATCTCGCGGTGGAGCTCGCTGCGCGCAACATTCACGTCAACGCCGTTTCCGCCGGCGTGGTCGATACAGACGCGCTGAAGCACTTTCCCAACCGCGAACAGCTGCTCGAAACCAGCCGTCAGAAAACCCCTTCCGGAAGGCTGACCACGCCGGAAGATGTGGCCGATGTCGTGCTCATGCTCTGCTCCCCTCTTGCCCAGCAGATCCACGGTCAGACCATTGTCGTAGACGGCGGCTATGCCATTACAGGATGATGTCTGGTGCTGCTCCCCCTGAACGGGGCGGTCCGGATAAAAACAAAGGCGCGCTCATCACATGAGGTGATGAGCGCGCCTTTTTGTTTTTCCGCAAGCAGCCCGGCCGGGCCCCGCTTTTTACTCCTGGAACCAGGTGATCAGGCCGCTGTCGAAGGGGTGGGCGATCTCCGGATGATAGGGCATGATCCGGACGGAGAAGCCGTGCTGGCCGGTGGTTTCGCACGGTATGGTCGCCTCGAAGCGGACAACATTCTTCCGCACCTGTTCGACCTGGTGCATGACCTCGCTCTGCCCGTCGACGATCTCCTCGTCCGAATCGAGTGCTCCGAAATAGACCTCTGCGCGCAGCTCTTCCGGTTTCAGCCCGTCGCAATTGACCGTGGCGGAGATGCGCAGACGGCCTCCGACGCGGACCTCGTCGCCCTCCTCCGATTCGACCTTGAGGATATGGACCTTGCTCCAGAGGCTCTGCACCCGTTCTTTCCAGGCGGCCAGCTCCTTGACGAGCTGCAGCTTGTTGCGGCTCAGTTTCTGCCAGCGCAGCTGGGCGGGCAGATAGTACTTTTCGAAATAGTCGCGGACCATGCGATTGGTATTGAAAAAGGGGCTGAGGATCTGGATGCTGCTCTTCATCATGGCGATCCATTTGCGCGGCAGGTTGTTGCTGCTGCGTTCATAGAAGAGCGGGACGATCTCCTGTTCGAGGATGGAGTAGAGAGACTCCACTTCGTAGAGATCCTGTTCTTCGGGATCGGGGAACTCTTCGCCGCGGCCGATGGCCCAACCCACGGTGTTTTTGTACGCTTCGTCCCACCAGCCGTCGAGGATGCTGAGATTGAGGGCGCCGTTCAGACTGGCCTTCATGCCGCTGGTGCCGCTGGCTTCGCGGGGCCGGATGGGGGTGTTAAGCCAGACGTCGACGCCGCGCACCATGCTGGCGGCGACCTCCATGTCATAGTCTTCGATGAAGACGATGCTGCTGTGGAAATTCTCATCGCGGATGATATTGACGATGTCACGAATGATGCCCTTGCCGATATTGTCGCGCGGATGGGCCTTGCCGGCGAAGATGAACTGGACCGGGCGTTCCTTGTTGTTGAGGATGGCTTTAAGGCGGTCGAGGTCCTGGAAGATGAGTTTGGCGCGCTTGTAGGAGGCGAAGCGGCGCGCAAAGCCGATCGTCAGAGCCTGGGGATCGAGCACTTCATCGGCCTTGGCGATATCTTCGGGCCGGGCGTCGGCGTTTTCGAGCTGGCGGCGCAGGCGGCCGCGGGCGAAAGCGACCAGCCGTTCGCGGCGACGTTCATGGGTGCGCCAGAGCTCCTCATCGGGGATCTGCTGGATGCGATCCCAGACGGAATCCTCGGAGGCGATATTGTTCCAGCGCGGTCCAAGATAGCGCTGGAAGAGTTCGGCCATATCTTCGGAGATCCAGGTCGGCAGATGAACGCCGTTGGTGACGTGGCCGATGGGAACCTCGTTTTCGGGAATATCCGGCCACAGGTGCTGCCACATCCGGCGGGCGACCTCGCCGTGAAGTTTGCTGACGCCGTTGCTGGCGCTGGACATCTCGATCGCAAAGATGGCCATATTGAATTTGCCGTTGCTATGGGGCCGGCCGATGCCGCCGAGGCGGTGGAACTCCTCCTGCGAGATCTGCAGGGCGCCGTAATAGTTGCCGATGTAACGGTCGATCAGGCCCAGCTCGAACTCATCGATGCCGGCGGGCACGGGGGTATGGCTGGTGAACACGGTGCTGTTGCGGTTGGCTTCCTGGGCTTCCTTGAAGGAGAGTCCCGATTCCTGCATCAGGAGGTGGACGCGCTCCAGGGCCATGAAGGCGGAGTGGCCCTCGTTCATATGGCAGATATCGGGCCTCAGGCCGAGGCGTTCGAGGGCGCGCAGGCCGCCGATGCCGAGGACGATCTCCTGTTTGATGCGCATCTCCTCCTCGCCGCCGTAGAGGGAGTCGGTGATATCCTGGTCCTCCGGGCTGTTTTCGGCGAGGTTGGTATCGAGAAGATAGAGGGGGACGCGGCCGACCTGGGCGCACCAGATGGCGACATGGACTGTACGCTGCAGGATTTCGACGGTGATGGTTATCGGTTTGCCGTCGGCATCGCATTCCTGCTTGATGGGCATGTTGTAAAAATCGTTTTCAGGATAGTTTTCCTGCTGCCAGCCGTCTTTGGAAAGGTACTGATGGAAATAGCCCTTCTGGTAGAGCAGGCCGATGCCGACGAGGGGGATGCCCAGGTCACTGGCCGATTTCAGGTGATCGGCGGAGAGAACGCCCAGTCCGCCGGAATAGAGAGGCAGGCCTTCATTCAGGCCGTATTCCATCGAGAAATAGGCGATGCGGAAGTTTTTCTGCTGGGGATATTTTTTCTGGAACCAGGATTTTTGCGAGAGGTAATTTTCCAGAGCAGTGCGGGTGCGCTGGAGATGCGCGAGATAGCCGTCATCCCTGGCGCGCGCTTCAAGACGGGCCTGGTCGATGCTTCCGAGCAGGAGCACAGGATTATGTCCGGAGCTCTCCCAGAGATCACGATCGAGGCGGCGGAAGAGGTTGCGGAGGTCATAGTCCCAGGTCCAGTAGAGGTTATAGGCGAGGTCGCGCAGGGCGTTGAGTTCCACGGGCAGGGAGGGCACTACCTTATACTTTTGAATGGAGACGGCCATAATATAATCCTTGTTAATGAAGCCGGAAGAAAATATTTCATAAAGATAGTGAAAAAAGCGCTTCCAATCAAGAGAAAATCCGCCCCCGCCGCTGCGCAGAAGATTTTGCAGGGGGATGAGTGGCACGACTGTTGCAAAAGAGGAGGTGAACCGGGAAAGGAGAGCGCATCCGGCGCCTCAGCTCCCGGCCGGGTCAAATCGGCAAAGAGATTAATCACAGAAAAACAATGGTTAGAAGGATACGGGTTGTCGGGTGGATGAGGTGAATGCGTAATACAGAACCGGCAGGTCAACGCCGGTTCTGTATTGCCCTGAGTTAGCGTATCAGAGAGAGACACTCAGACATCTAGTGCACTGCATGGCAGCTTTGTTCGGCACCCTGCTCCTCACTCTCGCAAGCATGGCTATTCAACAGGTTCCAACTTCAATGTATGGAGGAAGTGATGAATTCTTCATCTCAGCATCCCATCCTGCTGGTGGTATTGGCTCTCTTGGTCCTGGCCTCCGGTCTTTTCGCCGCGGCTGGCGATACCTTGTCGGTGGGGAACAGCGCCGGATTACCGGGCATGGCGGGCTATACCATACCGGTCAACCTGCGGAATGTCACCACGCTCAAGGGCCTGCTCTTCAAGATCAAGGATGTGCCCGATTCGCTGGTGGTCACCAACATCGTGACGACGGGGCGAGCCTCGGGATTCCGCACGGAATGGACGACGGTTGCCGGGACGGTCAGGGTCCTGATGTTCCCGACCAATGGTACGACTCCTCTCATCACAGCCGGTAACGGGACCATTGCCAACCTCACTGTCTCCGTGAAGAGTGAAGCGGTGCGCGGTGCGAAAGCGACGGTTACTCCCGACAGCGTCCGGGCCTCCAACAGTGTACAGCAGGCGGTGACGGTCTATGTCAAGAGCGGCTATTTCTGGTACGGGATCAAAGGCGACATCAAGGCGGACGGCCTGATCGATCTCTTCGATGTTCTGCGCCTCATCGATATTGTCCTCGGCCGGACACCGGCTGCAACCGAATATGAGAGATGGGCCAGTGATCTCAATCTGGATGGCATGATCGATGTAGCGGACATCACTGCACTGATCGATCTGGCGGTCGCCGCTACGCCCAGAATGGATGATGGCGGGGCGATTTTCGACTATGCCGGCAATGCCGAGCTGACCATCTCCTCGCTGCCCAAAAATGTCACGGGACCGGTCTCCGTACCCGTGCAGCTGCGCTCCACGGCCCCGGTCAGCGGCCTGCAGTTCGCCTTCAAGCTTGATTCGCGGCGTTTCCTCGTCTCCAGGCCCAAACTGACCGAGATGAGCAGGAATATGTCGGTGGCGATCCATGCCGATGGCGATCAGGTGCAGGTGATGCTCTATAGCTTGAGCGGTGATCCTCTCCCCCTCACGGACGGCATGGTGTTGCAGATCCCGGTGACCATCGCCGAACCCCTGAATGCGGATGAAAAGCTGGAGATCAGATCGGCGCTGGCCGGCACGGTGGGCGGTGGCAGACTGCAGACCCAGATCGGTGCCGGCGGCGATGTCGTCGCTGCGGCCCCGGAGTCCTTCGCGCTGATGCAAAACAATCCCAATCCTTTCAATATGTCTACAAAGATCACCTATGAGGTGCCTGCGCTCCGGCAGGGCGCGGCCAATATCAGGCTGCTGGTTTATAATGCCCAAGGTCAGGAAGTGAGAACTCTGGTTAACGAGAGAAGGAATGCGGGCAGGTATACAGTGAACTGGGATGGCAGGGATGATGCAGGCAACTATGTCTCTTCCGGCGTCTACTTTTACAAAATGACTGCTGACAATGTGGTGATCACCAAAAAGCTGGCAGTCACCAAGTAAGAGGCTTCCTTCGAGAGGGATTCACTTTAACGTGAGGAATTTGAGATGAAATCAAGCCGGGCGACTGCCTATGGGGCACTCATAATCTTGGCAGCTTTAGTTGCGCCCGGGCTGGCGCAGGTTGTGGATGATTTCAACCGGACCAGCCTGGGACCGAATTGGACAGCCGATCCAGAATATGTCATTGCCGGCAATACCCTGGACAACAGCGCGACCGCGACCGGATGGACCTTTCTGGCTATCTACAGTGCCGCGGTCAATCCCTATCAGGCCCAGTTCACCTGGGCGGCGAGCGCCAATGCGACAGGCATCAACGCGGGCGGTTTTGCCATGCTGCTCGATGCCGCTTCGGTCACCGCCAATGGCCTGTTGATCTTCCGCCGGGATGCCACCCTGGAGATCAATCCGATCGTCAACGGCAATGTCGACCGCACCGTCGTCGTCGACACTACACCGGCGTCACTGCCGGCGCCGGGCCCGGGCAGCGTCATCAAGGTCGTTTTCCGCACGGATGCGACCAGAGCCTATTTTGACTATTATGTCAACGGTACCCTTGACGGCACCCTGGACTATCTGCGCTCCAGCCGGCCGGCGATCCCGTCAACCTACTATGCGGGTGTCAGCCTCTACGGCAACATGCAGAACAATATCGACGATTTCACCGTCTGGGCCCAGGGCATCACCGTCACTTCGCCTAACGGCGGCGAAAACTGGCTGGCCCGCTCCGTCCATACCATCACCTGGAGCTCGAACAGCTTCACCGGCAATGTGGCGATCGACTACTCGCTGGATGCGGGATCGACCTGGACAGTGATCACCGCTTCCACTGCCAACACCGGTTCTTTCACCTGGACCCTGCCGGCGACCCCAACCACCAGCGCACGCGTTCGTGTCCGCGATGCCGCCGACAGCAATCCGGCCGATGTCAGCAATGCCAACTTTACCATCGCGCCGGAGACGGAGTCGATCACGGTGCTCACGCCCAACGGGGGGGAGAACTGGGAGGTGAATGTCTCCCGCACCATCACCTGGAGCGCGGCTGCTTCCATCTCCGCTGTGCGCATCTACTATTCCGCGGACAATGGCGCCAACTGGACGATCGTCGTCGCAAGCACGACCAACGACGGTTCCTACGACTGGACCACGCCGGCGGCGACGACAACGCAGGGCCTCATCCGTGTCACTGATGCCACCGATAACATGCCCTCCGACGAGAGTGATGGTCCGTTCTCGATACTGACCCTGGCGACCCTGTACGTCCGTGACACCAGCGGACAGCCGGGATCGACCAATAATCTGGTCGCTGTCGGCCTCGATAATATCACACCCGTTCGCGGTGTCTCTTTCAAGCTGATGGATTCACCGGCCTATCTGACGGCCATGAATGTCACTCCCACCGGCCGCGCCGCCGATTTTCTGGTCACCAAATCGGACAACGGCACCGCTGTGACCATCATGATCGTCAATGTTGCGGGCATCTCGATCCCGGCCGGCAGCGGTCCGATCTGTTTCATCTCCTATGATGTTTCCGGCGCATCGCCTCTTGGTGAATTTTCGAGTCTGGATTTCTCCAATGTGGTGATGAGCGATGATGTCAACAATGCGATCGTCCCCGATCTGCTGCCGGGCCGCTTCTGGTTTGTCAAGATCGGCGATCTGGACAACAGCGGCGCCGTCGATCTGCTCGATATCAACCGCGCGGCGGATATCGTCCTGGGCAGAGAGCCGGCCGCGACTGAAAACGAAATGATGAGCGGCGACCTCGATCATGATGGGGATATCGACCTGTTCGATCTGTTGACAATTTGGGAACTTGTCTACTAATGCAACGGAGAGGGTTTGAGCCTCCTTGCCCTGCTCTGCAAGAAGCGCATGTATTCGAACGTGGGTAGGCTTATGAAAAGATGGTTTTTTCTCCTTTTAACTGGTGTCGTGCTCCTCGCTGTTCCACGGCTGCAGGCGCAGATCACCACCTATACGGATGATTTCAACCGCACCACCCTGGGCTCCGCCTGGCACGTCGACGCCGAATGGTACCAGATCGTCTCCGGTGCGCTGGACAACACCCTCACTGTGGCGAGCTGGGACTATTATGCTATCTATCTGGCGCTCACCAATCCGACCGAGGTTTCCTATACCTTCATCGCCTCCGGGGATATGGAGGGGACCAATTCGGCCGGTACGATCATGCGCTACGATCTGGTCTCAAAGAGCGGCTATTTCATCTACCGGCGCTACGGGGATCTGACGCTGCATCCCATCACCAGCGGCATTATCCAGCGCAACGCCATCACGATCGCCTCGGTTCCACCGACGCAGCCCTATCCCAAACCGGGCGATACCATGAAGGTTGTGGCGACCAGTGATGCCGGCGGTCACCACTTCAAACTCTATATTAATGGTCTGCTGGATGGCACGCTCACCGACGCCGCCAAGTCCTATGGCAATGGATCGACCCTCTATGGCGGTGTTGCCCTATACGGCCAACGTAACAACAATATCGATAATTTCACCGTCAAGGGGACGCCGCCCGCCACTCCCGTCGAGACCATCGGCGTCACCTACCCCAACGGCGGCGAGATTCTCCTTATCGGTTCGAGCCAGGCCATCACCTGGAGCTCGTCCAACTTGACCAACAACGTTAAAATCGAACTCTCCACCAACGGCGGGGCCACCTACTCCACCCTGGCGACGGTGCCCCCGGCCCCGGCCTCCTACACATGGACTGTGCCCAACACGCCTTCGACCACCTGCCGCATCCGCATCGCCGATGCGGTCGATAATGTGCCTCTGGATATCAGCAACGCCAATTTCACCATCGCCACCCCTCCGGACCTTATGGAGGTGACCTCCCCCAACGGCGGGGAAGATCTCTATTCCGGCACCACCATCCCGATCACCTGGACGACGACGTTTACGGGCGGATCTGTTAAAATCGAGTACTCAACCGATGGCGGCAGCACCTACAACATCATCGCCGCTTCGGCCCCCAATACCGGTACTTACAGCTGGCTGGTGCCGGCGATGAACTCGGGCACCTGCCGCATCCGTGTTTCAGGGGCTCCCAGCGGAGTGCCGAGCGATGTCAGCGACAGCAACTTTACGATGCATATCACTCCTCCCGATCTGACTGTGATCCGCCCGAACGGCGGCGACAACTGGCTGGTCGGCGCGCAGCAGGAGATTCAGTGGACCGGCCCGGATGCCACGATTATTCCGACCGTCAATATCTTTTATTCGGTCGACGGGGGTGGAACCTGGAACAGTGTCGCCGCCAATGAGATCAATGACGGTGCCTACACCTGGACGGTCCCGAATGAGGTGACCATGCAGGCTCTCATCCGCATCCAGGATGCCAGTGATGGACTTCCATACGATCAAAGCGACGCCTATTTTTCAATTTCCACCCTGGTCAGGCTGCAGGTGAAAGACAGCAGCGGCCAGCCGGGTTCGACCGGCAACAAGGTCTCGATCGTGCTCGACAATCTCACCAATGTGCGCGGACTCTCGTTCCGGGTAACCGACTCGCCCAACATGCTGACGGCAATGAATGTGACTCCGGTCAACCGGGCGCTGAGTTTTTCGGTCACCAAGGTCGACAACGGCACCCATGTGACCATCTATATGGTCTCCATGTCGGCCGGGGTGATCACCATCGGCAGCGGGCCGATCGCCACGATCAGTTATGATGTTTCCGCGAGCGCACCGGTGGGCGATTACGCCGAGCTTTCGCTCTCCGAGGTGACCGTTGCAGATGCCAACAGCCAGCCGATCGTCCCCGATCTGATCGACGGCAAGTTCTTCTTCGTCATGAAGGGGGACATTCTTGCCGACGGGATCGTCGACAGCCTGGATCTCGAACGGGCCATCCAGCTGCTCCTCAAGACCGGTCCGCCCATGACTCCGACCGAACTTCTCTGCGGCGATCTTGACGCGGATGGGGATTTTGATCTGATCGATTTCATGAACATCTGGGAAATGATTTATTAATGACGGGCATCTTCCGGCAGGACAAGATATGAAAGTATGGATGAGGATAGGGGTGGGGCTTCTTTTCGGCCTCTTCTCGCTCTCCAGCGCTGCGGAAGCTATTCTGCAGCTTGGTCAGGGCAGCGGCCAGGTCGGCAGCCGGAATAATGTTGTCCCGATCAGCATGACCAATGATACGACGGTCATCGCTCTGCAGCTGGAGGTCGCTGATGTGCCCGATTTCATCCGGCCGGACTCGATCTGGACCGCGGACCGTTCCGCAGGCTTTACGGTGGCATGGCATGAGGATTCCCTTAGCGTCCTCCATATTCTTGTCCTGACTCTGGACAAGAGCGCAGCCATCGGGAAGGGGAGCGGGCCCGTCCTCAATATCGGCTATACCGTACTGCCGGGAGCGGATAATTTCAATGCCATCGATCTCATCTTTTACGCGCAGCCTAAGGTGATGGCGCCCGGCTCGTTCAAGGTACCGGCCGTGGCCTATCCCGGCAAATTCACCATCGGCAGCACGGCCGTCGAAACCAGGAGCGGACAGCTGCCGGCCCGGTTCGGGCTGGAGCAGAACTTTCCCAACCCCTTCAATCCGCAGACCCGGATCGCTTTCCATCTGCCGGAAAAGGGGTATGCCCTGCTCGAAGTCTATAATGTGTTGGGACAGAAGATCAGGACTCTGGTCGACGGCGAGCTCGCCGCCGGAGCGCACGAAGCGATCTGGGACGGCCTCAACGATCAGGGGGCGCAGGCCGCCGGCGGGGTTTATTTCTACCGGCTGGATTCTGCAGGCCGGTTCGATTACAGACGGATGGCCTATATGCGGTAAGGAATACATGGCGCGTTCGCGGGTTTCTTCACGGGTATGACGGCGTGAGGGAACGCGCCTCTTTCTAGGCTGCAGGAGCTCCTGCAGCCTTTTTTTATGGGGTGCGCTATTTCTTCTTGATCACGGCGCGCCAGCCGGTGGGGGGCTGGAGGGTGGGGCGATAGAACTTGCTGACACTGCCGGCCTGTTCGGTGATATAAAAAGCCTGGGGCGAGATCTTTTTCACCAGGGTGAGCACATCCTGCAGCTCTTTGCGCGGAAAGACCACGACCAGCATGCTGACCGGGCCGTTGAGCCCTTCGCCCGGGAAGACGGTTACCGCGTAGCCGGCAGCGCGCAAGAGTTCGGCGATCCGGTCCCCCTCCTCGGCGCTGATGACGCGCAGTACCGTATTGCCGAAAGCGATGCGCCGTTCGAGAAGGATGCCGACGACATTACCGGTGGAGAAACCGGCTGCATAAAAAACCGTGAGAATCGGCTGGGCCGAGACCTCCGCCAGTACCTTGGCGACGACGAGGAGCCAGACGCTGACCTCGACGAAGCCGAGCATGAAGGCGATTTTGGTCCGGCCATGGACGATGGCGATCGTACGCACCGTGCCGAGGGTGACGTCGGTGACGCGGGCGAAGAATATGATAAGGCCGGTGAGAAGGGTAGCCCAATCCACGGCAGTCTTTCCTTTCAGTAGTTACCGCCGTGGACCGGCACCCGCAAGGTGCCGGTCCACGGGCGGACCAATCCAGAGCCTATTTTTTCGGCCAGGGGATCTCTTTATAGCGATCGCCGGTCTGATCGGCTATAGTCCGGTACCAGGCTTCGGGGTAGGGCGGGTGTTTCACGCCGCCGTCTTCATCCCGGAGGTTGCCGTCGAGGAATTTCCAGATCAGGAATTCTCCAAGTTTTTTCCAGCGCGCGACGGTCAGCTCGCCGGCGCCGACGGAAAAATCGCTGAGGTAATCGCGCGCCTGCCAGGGTGAGGTTTTATAGAGCGCCAGTGCGGCGCGGTCGATCTGCGGGACCTGGGCGATGAATTGGCCTTCGAGTTCCCGCTGGACGATCTGGACCTCCTTGATCATGTCGCTGTAGCGGGAGTAGGTATAGTTGGAGACAAAGTTGAACACCCAGAAGGCCGAATCCCAGGAGAAGGCGTCGAATGAGCCGGCGCCGACGGCGAAACTGCGGGGGATGCGGTTGATGCCGCAGTACATCGGCACGTAGACGGTACAGTAGGTGTCATCGACACCGAACCAGAGGATGCCCCCAATCGGGTCGGGCAGCGAGGCGCGCGACTGGGCGACAAAGGAAAAGCCGGTCTGCTGGGTCGAAGTGGCGCGCTCATGGATGTAGGTGACGCTGTCCACTTTCCACGTCATCGGCCGCCAGCGATAGGGAAGGCTGTAGGGTCCGGCTCCGACGTCCTTGGTCATGTCGAGCTCAGTGCCTTCGTAATGGTCGCGCATGAGTTCCATGACGTCGCGAACGGTCAATTTTTTGTCCGGTTTGATCCAGAGGGGGAAGGGCTCGCTGCCGGGGACGCCGCGGGCATAGTCGCCGGGCAGCTGGAGGGAGGGGGCCGCGCGGCGGAAGCCGGCCCAGACCCGCGCCTCGCAAAAGCGCTGGGCGCCGAAATCGAGCGGGGCATAGGTGTCGGCAAAGCTGAATTCCTTGTCCGCGCCGGAGAAGTAGCCCTTTTCCCGGGCAAAAGAGATGACATCCCTGCCGAAGAGGCAGTTTTGCGGATCGTTGAGGGGGAACTGGCGGATGCGCGCCTGGTTGGCGTGGCCGCAGATGTAGCCGTCGGGGACGCGGCGCGCCACCCAGAGGGCGCCGGGCTTGCCCTCACCCTTGCCGATCATCTCCAGGATCCAGACCTCGCGGGGATCGGAGATGGAGAAGGACTCGCCGCCGCTGCAGTAGCCGTATTCTTCGACCAGGCTGGTCATCACCCTGATCGCTTCACGGGCGTTTCTGGCCCGCTGCAGGGCGAAATACATCAGGCTGCCGTAATCAAGCCCGCCCTTGGGATTGTGCAGTTCAGGGCGTCCGCCGAAGGTGGTCTCGCCGATGGCGAGCTGGTGTTCATTCATGTTGCCCACAACGGCATAAGTCTCGGCCACCTGTTTGATCTGGCCGAGGTAGCTGCCGCTGTCCCAGTCATAGACATTGATAAGGGTTCCCTCAATATGCCTGGCGGCGGGAAGGTAGATCAGTTCGCCGTAGAGGGTGTGCGAATCGGCTGAATAGGTGATCATACTGGAGCTGTCCGCGGCCGCGCCGGGGGTGACGAGAAAATTGGTGCAGGCTTCTGCCGCAGCGGTCATGATGACTAGAGAAAAAAGAAGGGAGAGAAGACGCTTCATTGAACCTCCGGTAGTGACAGGTGGATTGTTGATGCGCCGGATGGCGGTGCCGCTGTTCCGGCTGGTCTAAAAACCTTCCTTGATGGTGTCGCCGATGATCTTGATGCCGCGTTCGATTTCATCTTCCGAGGACATGGTATAGTTGAGGCGCATGGTTTCGAGACCATCGCCTTCGCAGGGGAAGAAGAACTTGCCGGGCACGAAAGCGGCCTTGCGCTCGATGCATTTCCAGTAGAGTTTTTCGGCATCGGTGCCTTTGGGCCCTTCGACCCAAATGAACATACCGCCCTCCGGCTTGTTATAGTTCCAGCTTTTCGGGAAATAGAGGTCGAGAGCCTTGAGCATCACCTCCTGTTTGGGCTTGTAGAGGTCAATGATCTTGGGGATCTGCTTCTCGAGATGGCCGCCGAGCAGGTACTCGGCCGCCATGGCCTGGTTGAAGGTGCTGGTGTTCAGGTCGACCCCCTGTTTGGCGAGCACGAGCCATTTTCTCACCGGCTCAGGGGCGACGCAGATGCCGATGCGCAGGCCCGGGGCGAAGACCTTGGAGAGGGTAGTTGTGTAGACCGTGCGCTCGGGGATCAGGGAGTACATGGTCGGCAGGGCATCCCCGCGATAGCGCAGATCGCTGTAGGGGTCGTCTTCGCAGAGCAGGACGTCGTATTTGGTGAGGAGTTCCGCGATCTGGTGGCGGCGGGCCACACCCAGGGAGCGGCCGGTCGGATTCTGGAAGGTCGGCACGAGGTAGACCAGTTTGACCTGATGGGCGGCGAGAATGCGTTCGAGGGCATCGGGGAGGATACCTTCATCGTCCATGGCCGCGCAGAGGTACCGGGGTCCATAGGGATTGAAAGCGGAGAGTGCGCCCAGGTAGGTCGGCCCCTCGACCGCAACCACGTCGCCGGGGGTGATGAGCACCTTGCCGAGGGCGTCCAGCAGTCCCTGTGATCCGCTGGTGATGCAGATGCCAGCGGCGGTGCTGTTGACCCCTTTTTTGGCCAGGTAGGGGACCAGGGCTTCGCGCAGGGGTAAAAAGCCATCGGTCATATCATACTGGAGGGCTTTGGTGCCGTACTTTTCCAGGACGGCCGTGCTCAGCTGCTTGATGACCTCAACGGGATAACTCTGGGGGGCGGGGTAACCGCCGGCCAGGGAGATCATGCCGGGCTGGCCGACGACCTTGAGGATTTCGCGAATGATGTTGGCACCCATGTTGCTGGTGCGATCGGCGAAAAGTGTTTCATAATTCATGCAAGATTCTCCTGATTAGGCTGCATAAGGTATGATCTTTTCTTCAGGCAGGGGATGAATGGAGCGGACAGGGGATGAAAAGAGTGATGAAGCCGGACTTGTTTGGAGGAGAGACAAGGCATTACGGGCACCTTTTTGTTTGGCTCCTGAACATAGCTAAAAATATGATGATTATCAAGCAAAAACAGCAGGTCTTGCGGAGGCCGCCCCATTTGGTTCTTTGTTTGCCGCTTCTTTATTGTTACATTTAGCCGGAATCGGACACCTGTGGAAAATCATGAAGCAAAAAGCATTTTTATATGGTGCCGCAGGGCTGGGGCTCCTGCTGACGCTGCTGATCGTAATCCCTCCCTCCGCCGCGCGTCTGGACAGCAGCCGGCTCCATTCCCGGCGCATCTATGACGACCGCGGCAGGCTGCTGCGCGAGGTGCTGTCGGATGAAGAGGGGCGGGGCGCCTGGATACCCCTGCACGAGATGGGGCCGGATATCGCGGCGGCGATCGTCGCTATCGAGGACAAGCGCTTCTTCAGCCATCCCGGCATCGATCCTTTAGCTCTTCTCCGGGCGGCCTGGCTGAATCTGCGCGGCGGCGAGGTGCTCTCCGGCGGCTCGACCCTGACCCAGCAGCTGGCGCGGCAGATCTATCATCTGCCGCGGCGATGGTACGTCAAGCCGGCCGAAGCCCTGTTCGCCCTGCGCCTGGAGCTCTGGTTGAGCAAGGAGCAGATCCTCGAGCACTATCTCAACCGCGCCCCCTTCGGCAATCAGCTCTTTGGCGTGGCGGCGGCGAGCCGGATCTATTTTCAGCAGCCCGCCAGTCAGCTCTCTCTGGCGGAAGCGGCCTTTCTGGCCGGACTGCCGCAGTCGCCGAGCGGCTACAATCCCTATACCAGCATGGCGCGCGCGCGGGAACGCCAGCTGCGGGTTCTGGCGGCGATGCGAAGGCAGGAGGTGATTTCGGTCGAGCGCTGCAGCGACGCCTCTGCGCAGCCGATCGAGGTGGCTGCGCGCCGGAGCGTCTTTGCGGCCCCCCATTTCTGTCAGATGGTGCTGGAGCAGAGCGGAGCGGACCAGTACGAGATTCATACCACCCTCAACAGCACTTTGCAGTCCCGTGTCGAACAGCTGGTGGATGGCCATCTCGCCCAGCTCTCCGCGAATCATGTCACCAATGCCGCGGTGCTGGTCCTTGAAAATAACAGCGGTGCGGTCAAGGCCTGGGTGGGATCGCGCAACTTTTTTGACGCCCTTCATCAGGGACAGGTGGACGGCGTGCGCAGCCTGCGGCAGCCCGGCTCGGCGATCAAACCTTTCACCTATGCCCTGGCCCTCGAGAACGGTTTTACGGCCGCTTCCCTGCTCGCTGACATGGAGAGCTATGCGGGCGGGGAGGGGGGCGGTGCGTTGGTCCATAACTATGACGAAAAGTATCACGGTCCGGTGCGCGTGCGCACCGCTCTGGCCTGCTCCTATAATGTCGCCACTGTGCGGCTGCTCGAGGCCCTCGGCGTCGATTTGCTGCTTGAGAGGCTGCACCAGGCCGGTTTCACCACCCTGCAAAAGCCGGCCTCATTCTACGGGCCGGGATTGACTCTCGGCAATGGCGAGGTCTCCCTGAGCGAGCTGACCAACGCCTATCGCGCCCTCGCCAATGGCGGGCTTTTGCGCCCGATCCATTTTCTCAGCGACCAGGCTGCCGGGGAAGCCCTGGCGGAGGGGGAAGAGGGGGCGGGCGGGGAGCTGAACGGTCTCCGTGCCTTTTCCCGGAGCGCCGCCTTCATTATCAGTGACATCCTCAGCGACCCTCATGCGCGGGCGCCGGCCTTCGGCCTCGGCGGTCCGCTCCATCTGCCCTTCCCCTGCGCCGCCAAGACGGGGACGACCAAGGATTTCCGCGACAACTGGACGGCCGGGTATACGACCGCCTATACGGTGGGGGTCTGGGTGGGCAATTTCGACGGGCAGCCGATGGAGAAGATCAGCGGGATTACCGGTGCGGCGCCGCTCTTCCGCGACATCATGCTCGAGCTGCATGCCGGCTTTGATCCGGCGCCCTTTCCCGTGCCGCCGGGCCTGGTGCAGAGCCCCATCTGCCCGGTATCCGGACAGCGGCCGTCGGCCTCCTGTCCCGGAAGTGCGGAGGAATGGTTCATCGCCGGCACCGAACCCCGTTCTGGATGCAGCGTCCATCGCCGTGTGGCGCTCGACCGCCGCAGCGGCCTGCCGGCGACGCCGGCCACACCGCGCGCCGAGATCAAGGAGATGCTCTATGAGGTGTGGCCGCCGGAATACCGGGGCTGGATGGCGGCCAATGATCTGCCTTTGCCTCCGGTTTCCACTTCCGCCGCCGCAGGGGCAGGGGAGCCGCGGCTGGCCATCACCTTCCCGAAAGATGGCGATATCCTGCGCATTGATCCGGTTCTGCGCCGGGAGTATCAGACCATTCTTCTCGAAGCGGTTGTGCCGGAGGGCATTGGCGAGATCGAGTGGATGATCGGCGACAGCACGCTGGCGCGCAGACGCAGCCCCTTTCGCCTGCGCTGGCCGTTGACTCCCGGCAGTCACCGCCTGGTTGTGCGCGGCCACGGCCGTGACGGGCCGGTATGCAGCGATCCGGTCACCTTTCAGGTCCTTTGAGCCGGTGGAACAAAGCCCGGATGGGGGATGTTACACTTCTATACTCTTTTTTGACGGGATAAAAGCAATGCGGGAAACAGGAGTCGTTCTCTCCAATCGCGGCATGGTGGCGCAGGTGCGGATACTGCGTTCGACGCAGTGCGCGGGATGTCATGGCTGCATCGAGTTGGGGGAGCCGCAGGAGCGCATCATCGAGGTGGAAAATGAGATCGGCGCGCCGGCCGGCAGCGTGATCGAGTGCGAAATCGCTTCCGGGCAGGTCATCGGCCACACCCTTCTCGTCTTTCTTTTTCCTCTTTTCGGCATGGCGGCCGGCTATTACGCCGCTATCACCTGGCGTCCGCAAGTCTGGCCCGCCGGTGAGGGGATCGGCATCGCCGGGGCATTCACCGGGTTGGCGCTGGCTTTCGTGCTGGTCCGGCTCTTCGACAAATTATGGGGAAAGAAGCATCCCACCACCGGCCGCGTCTGCGGTTATGCCGGGGCCGGGGCGGAGGAAGGGGATTCATTCTCCTGCCCTCAAAACTAAAACTTATGGAATTACCGGACAGGATCAGCATGCGTCGATATATTCTTTTTGCTTTATTGAGTTTCTTGCCGGCGGCCCTTTGGGCTGCGGGGACGCAGGGCGTCCACGTGCTCTCCAGTTCAGGCAGCCAGCTCGTGCTCGAGTTCGTCCCCGAGAACTGGCGCATCGACTCGGTGCGCGTTGACGGGCAGCTCTATCAGAATTACCTGTTCAGCGGGGCGGAGCTGACCGGCACGCCGGGTGCGCCGCAGCTGCCCGCCCGGACGGTGGTCGCCGGCATTCCGCCTGCGGGCGGGGTTGCGCTGCGCATCCTCTCGGCCGAGTATGAGACGCGTTCTTCCACGGTGCTGCCGATGGGGCGGATCGTCCCGGATGGCCAGTTGACGAGAACCGACTACCGGCGGGACGCAGCGGAGTATGGCCGTCAGGAGTATGCGCCCGATATCGTCCGCATCGCCGAACCGGAGGATTTCAGGGGGCAGCGCACGGTGAAAGTGACCTTCCACCCTTTGCAGGCCTCGCCGGCTAACCGCCAGGTGCGTCTCTACCGGCGCATCGTCGCGGAACTCACTTTTTCACCCGCCGTGCAGAGGAACAGCCTCTCCGCCACCGGAGCTGCTGAGGATGGCCTGCTGCGGAATCTGCTGGTCAACGCAGAGCAGGCGCGGGCGTGGCGGACGAACGAAGCGGTAAAGCTGGCGAAAACAGTCCGGACCCTCTTTCCGGGCGACAACTGGTACAAGATCATCATCCGCGGCGATGGCACCGGCGGCAGGGAGGGATTGTACAAGATCACCACGGCGGCTCTGAGTCAGGCGGGCGTACCCATCGCCTCGGTGGATCCGGCCACCATCCAGCTCTTCAATAACGGCGGGCGTGAGCTGCCGGAAAACGTCTCCGCCACCAGACCCGATTCGCTTGTCGAAAACGCCATCCTCGTGAATGGAGAGTCGGACGGCCGCCTGGACAGCGGGGACTTTATCCTTTTCTACGGGCGTTCGCTGGAAGGAAAATACTATTCCAGCTCGGACGGCAAGTACCGCCACTATATCAACCGCTATGGCTATGACAACGTCTACTGGCTCACTTTCGGGCTCACCCGGGGCAAGAGGATGCAAAGCCGCACCTCACTGCCGGTCATCGGCGAAGCCGAAAGCAGCTTCCGCGATCTGGCCTTCAACGAGGAAGACCGCGCCAATATCTACAAGTCCGGCTCCGACTGGCTTGGATTCGAGCTGGCGAGGGACAAGAATATCTATTCGCAATCCTTTTCCCTGCCGGGCGCGGTGCCGCAGGCGGCGGCTGTTTTCCGCTTCCAGGTGGCGGGGACGACCTCGGGCTCCCATTCCTTCAAGATGAATGCCAATGGCAACAGCCTTGGCCAGCTCAGCCTCTCCGGGCAGCTGAGCGCCTACACTCCCCGCCAGGCCGAGTTCACCTCTGCAGGGGTGCTTCTCGATGGCGGTAATACCTTGGGGATCGAGTACGGTGCGACCTCGGACATCAGTCAGGCTTACGTCGACTGGGTGGAGGTCGAGTATCAGCGCAGATTCCAGCCTGCCGGCGACCAGCTCATTTTCAATTCCCCCCTGCGCGCGGGCGTCGCGCTCTATGAGATCGGCAATTTTGAACGTGCCGAGATTGCGGTCTATGACATCACCTCCTTCCACGAGGTGAGCGTCATAGAGGGCGCACAGATCGCCGGTGCGAAGATCCGCTTTTCAGATGAGGTCAACGATCAGAGTCCGCGCCGTTACCTGGCTGTAACCCCGGCCGCCTATATGGCAGTGACAGAGATCCGCCGGGATCCCTCCTCCGATCTGCGCCGTCCCCGCGACGTCGACTATATCATCGTCACCCACGACAATTTCTATCAGCAGGCCAGCCAGCTTGAAAGCCTGCGCGAGGACTGGAACTCCAGCGACCGCCTCGAGACCGAGGTGGTCAAGATCTCGGATGTTTTCGATGAATTCAGCTGGGGTTTGACCGATCCGGTCGCCCTGCGCGATTTCCTCGCCTATGCCTACACCAACTGGGGAGCCCCCGGGTATGTCCTGCTCTTCGGCGACGGCCACTATGATTTTCGTAATATCTATCGCTATAGCACGCCCAATCTGATCCCCCCCTACGAGAGTCCGGAGACCTCCGAGATCGCGTCGCGCACCAGCGACGACTGGTTCACCTACCTCAAGGGGTCCAACAACGGCATGCAGATGGCCATCGGGCGGCTGCCGGTGCAGACGGTCGATGAAGCGCAGGGCGTGGTCACCAAACTGATCGAGTATGAGACCAAATCGCTGGCGGAGGAGTGGCGCAAAACCGTGACCATCGTCGGGGATGACGAGCTGGTCTCCGGCGGCAAGGGGGAGGAACTCGAGCACACACGGCAGGCGGAGTGGCTGGCGGAGCGTTATGTGCCCGCAGCCCTGAATGTCGAAAAGATCTACCTGATGGAATTTCCGGCGGTGCGCACAGCCAGCATCTCGGGAGTGACCAAGCCGCAGGCGAGCGCCGCTTTTATCGACCGCGTCAACCAGGGCAGCCTGATCGTCAATTTCATCGGTCACGGTGCCGACGAACTGCTCACACACGAGAACATCTTTAACCTCTCGACCGATTTTGACAAGGTCCAGAATGCCCGGCGCTATGCACTCTGGATCGCCTCGACCTGCGAGTTCGCCTACTGGGACCAGCCGCAGAAGCAGAGCTTCGCCGAATATCTGGTCAGTGCGACGGGACGCGGGGCTATCGGCATGATCTCCTCGACGCGGCTGGTCTATTCGAGCGAAAATGCCACCCTGAATTACAACATCTTCAACTATCTTTTCAGCGGCTACGAGTCTTCGGGCAAGGTCGCCCGCGTCGGCGATGCCCTGATGCTGGCCAAGCGGGGTTCGTCGGCCAGCCAGCTCAACAATGAAAAGTTTGTCCTGCTCGGCGATCCGGCCATGCGCCTGGCGGCGCCGCGTTATCGAGCCAGTGTCGACACCCTGTCGCCGGGCGCCACCCTGCAGGCGCTGACCCACTTTACAGTCAAGGGCAGCGTGGTGAAAGAGGGCGCCTCATGGCAGGATTTCGATGGCACGCTGCAGCTGCGGGTTTTCGACGCCCGCAAGCCGCGCACCTACGTCAGCGAGGGCGGCTCAACCGTCAATTATATTCTGCCTGGCAACACCATCTTCCGCGGCACCGCTGTGAGCGGGGCCGGCCGTTTCAGCGCTCAATTCATCGTGCCCAAGGACATCTCCTACGGCGGCAGCGACGGACGCATCAGTCTCTATTTCTGGAGCCCGGAAGGCGACGGCACCGGCTACATGAATAATTTGATGGTGGACGGCTCGGCGATGGGGTTGATCGACCGCGAGGGGCCGATGATCAAGGTCCATTTCGGCAACCCCTCCTTTGCTTCGGGCGATTTCACCACCAGCAATCCCCTCCTCCACGTCCAGATCAGCGATTCCCTGAGCGGCGTCAATATCGCCGGTGACATCGGTCATCAGATCATCATGACTCTGGACGACGGCGAGGGCAGAAACATCACAGAATATTTCCAGTATTATAAAGGCAGTTATACCTCCGGTGAGCTCCAGTATTTGCTCGCGCAGCTTGCGCCGGGGCGCCATACCCTTTCGCTCAAGGCCTGGGACAACTCCAACAACTCCAACATCGCAGAGATCGAGTTCGTGGTGGTGGCCGAATCGGATCTGACCCTGGGCAATCTCCTCAACTACCCCAATCCGATGACGGATCGTACCCAGTTCACTTTTGAGGTGAGCCGGGATGCGGAGGTCACGCTTCAGCTCTACACCGTCGCCGGCCGGCTGGTGCGCAGGTTCCCGGCGATGCAGGCCGAGGTGGGATTTAATATTTATCCTGAAGTGTGGGATGGAACGGATGCGGAAGGGGATCCGGTGGCCAACGGGGTCTATCTGTACCGGGTGCACGCCCGCAGCACCGGCCAGGAGGGGGCGGCCGGAGTTGATGCTGTGGGCAAGGTGATCGTGGCGCGTTGAGGGGGATACGGCTGCGGCCGGATCAGTTCTGGTCCAGCACGTCGCGCACTTTTTTGGTGATATTCTCGAGGGTGAAGGGTTTGGCGATAAAGGCTACTGTCTCCCGGTCGACGTTTTCGTGGGCCATGAGCACATCGCTGGCGTAACCGGACATGTAAAGAACTTTAAGGCCGGGGTTGGTGCTGCGGAGCCGCTCGGCCAGCTCAGCCCCGCCCATTTGCGGCATGACCACATCGGTCAGCAGCAGATCGATGGGTTGTTTGGATCGTTCACTGGCGATCAAGGCCTCCCCCGCCAGGGCCGCTTCGATGACCTTGTAGCCCTGCAGTTGCAGCATGCGGGAGGTGAGCACCCGCACATCCTCCTCATCCTCGACCAGTAAAATGGTCTCCTTCCCCCTCGGCAGAGTATCATAAACGGAGCGCAGGTCGGTCTCCACGGCGGCTTCGGCCACCAGCGGCAGAAAGATCTTGAAGAGCGTTCCCTTGCCCACCTCGCTGTAACACTCCACATGGCCTTTATTCTGGCGAACGATCCCGAAGACGGTCGGCAAACCCAATCCGGTGCCCTGATCCTTGGTGGTGAAAAAGGGCTCGAAAATGCGCGCCTGGGTCGCCTCGTTCATGCCGTCACCATTGTCCTGCACCGAGAGCAGCATGTACTCGCCGGGGGTGGCGTCGATATGGTTGCGGCAGTACTTCTGGTCGAGGGTGACCCGGTCGGTTTCGATGATGAGCTTTCCGCCCCTGGGCATGGCATCGCGTGCGTTCACCACCAGGTTGACGATGATCTGCTCCACTTCCGCCGGATCGGCCTTGATGTTGCCGGTGCCCTCCTTGAAGCGGGTGACCAGATCGATGTTTTCATTGACCAGCCGTTTCAACACGCTCACCATGTCGATGAGGGTGGCGTTGAGATCGATCACCTTCTGCTCCATCGGGGTGCGACGGCTGAAGGCGAGTAGCTGTTTGGTGTGGGTGGAGGCACGCGCGCAGGCCTTGATGATCTGCTGCACATGGCCGTAGAGGGGATCGCTGGGCATGATCGACTTGATCATCAGCTCGGAGTAGCCGTTGATGATGGTGAGCAGGTTGTTGAAATCGTGGGCCACGCCGCCGGCAAGGCGGCCGATGGCATCCATCTTTTCGGCGTGATAGACCTGCTTCTGCAGATCGATTTCGTGGGTGACGTCGCGCTTGACCGCGACGTAGCTGATGATTTGTCCCCCCCTCTCCTTGATGGGCGAAATGGTCGCCTCTTCCTCGAAGAGGGTGCCGTCCTTGCGTTTGTTGATAAAGTGGCCGTGCCAGCTTTTGCCACTCATCAGGGTGGTCCAGATCTCCCGGTAAAAACCAGCGTCATGCTTGCCGCTGTGGAGAATATTCGGTTTCTTGCCGAGGACCTCATCCTTGTCGTAGCCGGTGACGCGCTCGAAGGCGGGATTGACGTAGAGGATCCTGTTTTCGACGTCGGTGATCATGATGCTTTCGGCCGCCTGTTCGATGGCGATGACCAGGCGCAAGTGATCCTCTTCGGAGCGTTTGCGGTCGCTGATGTCGTGCGCGAAGCAGAGGACAAAATCCTGATTATCGAGCTGGTAATCATTGAGGGTGAGTTCGACGGGGATGATCTGCCCCGATTTGGTGCTGAGGCGGCTTTCGAAGGTGGCGGCATGGCGGCTGGCCATGCTCTTGAGGAGTACCTTCCATTTTTCCGGCACCAGGTTGGGATCGACAGCCGAGATCGAGAGAGCGCCCAGTTCGGGCATGGTATAGCCGAGCATCTTCAGGCCGGCTTCATTGGCGAGGGCGAAGCGGCCCTCGTGATTGAGCCAAAAGATGGCGACAGCGGCGTGGTCGACGGCGAATTTGGTGAAGCGCAGGGCTTTTTCGATGCGCCGGGTGCGCCGTTCCTGTTCCTTTTTTTCGATGGCCTCGCGTGCAGAGGCGGCCAGACGGAAAATATGGGCGGATTGGATGACATCGGCGGCGCCGGCCTTCATGCAGGCCACGGCCATTTCACTGTCGAGGCTGCCGGAGAGCACGATCAGGGGGATATCGAGATGATGCTCCTCAAGGTGGGCGAGAGCCTGCAGGGCATCGAAAGCGGGGAGGAAATAATTGGCGATGATGATATCGGGTTTGCCCGCCAGCGCCTGGGAGAAGCCCTTGGCGGAACTGACACGTACCCATTCCCCGAGCAGACCGGCGTTCTTGAACTCACGCGCGATGATCTCGGCCTGCTGGGCCTCTTCCTCGATGATAACAAGCCGGAAAGCGCTCTCCATTGCTGATCCCATCTCTCCTCGATATGGTCAGCGGATCATTTCCGAGGTATCGCCGGCCCCGGCCTCGACCAGCTGCTCATCCTCTTCGAAAAAAAGGATGTAGACGAGCAGCATGACCATACCGACGCTGAGGGCAATGTCCGCCACATTGAAAACCGGCCAGCGCTCCAGGCTGTAGCCTGCAAAGGGGATGGAGAAGAGCTTGAAAGCCGGAATGTGAATATCAAAGAATTCAAAATCGAGAAAATCGACCACCTTGCCGCGGATGATGCGGTCGGTCAGATTGCCGAGGGCGCCGCCAAGGATGATGGTCATCGAAAGCCGCGCCCATCGCTGCTGCTCTTTCAGCTTGAAGAGATAGAGCATGATGACGATGCTGGCGACCACCGCGAAGACAGTGAAGAAGAGGTTGTTGCTGATGCGAATTCCAAAGGCCATGCCGGGATTTTCGACATAGGTCAAACGGAAAAAATCCCCAAGTACCGGAATCGATTCATGGAGACGCATATTTGACGCGACGACCCATTTGGTCGCCTGATCGAGAATGAAAAGGAAAAGTGAGACCCATAATATGCGGTAGGATTTCATGGCTATCTTTTCAACAGCTCCTCTTTGGACTTGCATTCGATGCAGAGCCGGGCGTGCGGTGAGGCCTCCAGGCGTTCGATGCTGATCTCCTTGCCGCACTGAACGCACGAACCATATTCGCCTTTTTCGATGCGCTCGAGAGCCAGATTGAGGTGATAGATCAGATTGCCGTCGCGGGCGGCGAAGAAGTACTGCTGCTCACGGTCCATGGTATCGGTGCCCTGGTCAGCCATGTGGAAAGAGTAGGAGGAGTGATCCCCGGAGGTCTCTTTCATCGAGGTGTTGAGGCCGCTCGATTTCATATGATCCAGCTCCATGAGCATCCGGTCACGTTTTTCCATGATGAGCTTCTTGAAGTAGGCCAGTTGTTCTTCGGTCATTATCTTTCTCCCAGGCAAAAAAATGGTGCTGTTTATAGACGAGAAATGCCCGCCAGAAGAGTCTGATCTTCGATCTTGAGCTCTTTCTGGAAGGTACCGCCTGTGGCCCCCAGGTGCAGGGATTCGCACAGGGTTTCGCTGTTGATATACTCGCTCTGGCTGGCGACCGCCTGCTCAAGCTCTGCGGAGGTTTGCAGCCAGATATGGATGCGGTCGGTGACCTCGAAGCCGGCCTCCTTGCGCATGTTCTGCACCCGATTGACGAACTCACGCGCCAGGCCTTCATGGCGCAGGGCTTCGGTCAGGTTGAGGTCCAGGGCGACGGTCAGATCACCTTCGCTGGCGGCAACCAGTCCCTCCCTGTTTTCGGTCTGGATGGTGATATCGTCGGTGGTGATGCGGGCTTCATGACCCTCGATCACCATCTGCTTGCTGCCGCTGGTGAGGAGGGAGTCGATGTCGGTTTCGTTGAAAGCGCGAATTGCCTCGGCCGCTTTGTTGACGTTTTTGCCGAATTTAGGACCGAGATTTTTAAAGATGGGCTCGGCGCGGCGGCTGAGCAGCGCTTTCTGGTCGCTGACGAACTGCAGGGACTTGACATTGAGCTCGTCGAGAACCAGACCGGCCATGCCCTCGATATTCCGGCGCTGTTCTTCGCTGCGGGCCAGGACGATGATCGCGGCCAGGGGCTGTCGCACCCTGGTGCCGGCTTCGTTGCGCAGGGAGCGGCCGAGAAAGACGATGCGGCGCACCAGATCCATGCGCACCTCGAGCTTTTCATCGCGATAATCCAATGGGGCTTCCCCCGCCTGGGGATAGGTGGCGAGATGGACACTGTCGGCATGCCCGGCGCCGCCGTCATTGAGCTTGCGATAGATCTCATCGGCCATGAAGGGCGCCATCGGCGCCATCAGCCGGCTGACGGTCAGAAGCGACTCATAGAGGGTCTGAAAGGCCGCCAGTTTGTCAGCGCCCATCTCCGATTTCCAGAAGCGGCGGCGGGAACGGCGCACATACCAGTTCGAGAGATCGTCGATGACGAAGTCGGAGATGGCTCGCGAGGCCCTGGTCAGGTCGTAGCGGGCGAGATTGTCATTGACGCGTTTGGTCAGCGCCGTCAGGGACGAACAGAGCCAGCGGTCCAGTTCAGAGCGGTCCGCGACCGGAATACGCGACGAAGCCGCATAGGAGAAGCGGTCGATGTTGGCATAGAGCGCGAAAAACGAATAGGTGTTGGCCAGGGTGCCGAGAAATTTGCGCAGCACATCGCGCACCCCCTCGGGATCGAACCGGGTCGGCAGCCAGGGCGGACTCACGGTGAGCAGATACCAGCGCAGGGCGTCCGCGCCCTGGTTGTCGAGAAACTCGAGCGGGGCGACGGCGTTGCCGCGCGTCTTGGACATCTTTTGCCCGTCCTTGTCAAGGATCAGCTCGATCGAGACGCAGCTCTTGTAGGCCGGCTGGTCAAAAAGAAAGGCTCCGATGACCAGCAGGGAGTAGAACCAGCCGCGGGTCTGGTCGACCCCCTCGGAGATGAAATCGGCCGGGAAGCTTTTGGCGAACTTGTCCTTGTTTTCGAAAGGATAGTGCCATTGGGCATAGGGCATGCTGCCGGAATCGAACCAGCAGTCGATCACCTCAGGGACGCGCTCCATGGCGCCGCCGCAGGCGGGGCACTTGAGGAGGATCCGGTCGACCATGGGTTTGTGCAGATCGATATCCGCGGGGACCTCGCTGGCGGCCTTTTCGCGCAGTTCGGCGATGCTGCCGATGCACTCCTGAGCATCGCATTGGCTGCAGCGCCAGACCGGCAGAGGGGTGCCCCAGAACCGGTCGCGCGAAAGCGACCAGTCGATGTTGTTTTCGAGCCATTCGCCGAAACGGCCTTCACCCACCTCTTTCGGGTACCAGTCGATTTTTTTGTTGTTGGCGATCAGCCGCTCCTTGATCGCGGTGGTCTGGATGTACCAGGACTTGCGCGCGTAATAGAGCAGGGGCGATTTGCAGCGCCAGCAGTGCGGATAGCTGTGGGTGATCGGC
Source organism: bacterium (assembly GCA_035388125.1). Lineage (GTDB taxonomy): Bacteria > Zhuqueibacterota > Zhuqueibacteria > Residuimicrobiales > Residuimicrobiaceae > JAKPUX01. The sequence continues at coordinate 51,727 of DAOOPF010000003.1, forward strand.
TCGGAGCGGTAGAGGACGCCGCGCTCTTTCAGCTCGCGGATGATCGATTTGTCCGCCTCCTTGACAAAGAGGCCGGCCCAGGGTGTGACCTCGGGGGTGAACTTGCCGCTCTTGTCGACCGGCTGGAGGACCGGCAGATCGTATTTCTTGCCGAGCTGGTAATCGTCCTCGCCGAAGGCGGGGGCGATGTGGACGATGCCGGTGCCGTCGCCGGTGGTGACGAAATCCCCGAGCACGACATAGTGGCTGCGCTTGTCGGGTTTGACGAAGTCATAGATCGGCTCATACTCGAGCCCTGCCAGTTTTTCGCCGGTGAATTCGCCGACGATTTCGAATTCCCCCTCGAGCACCTCGAGGCGGGCCTTGGCGAGAATCAGAAACTGATCCTGGTGCTTCACCTTGACATAGTCGATTTCAGGATGGAGCGCCAGGGCCACGTTCGAGATCAGGGTCCATGGCGTGGTCGTCCAGACCAGGAAATAGGTCTCTTTCTGACCCTTCAGTTTGGCGCGGACATAGACCGAGGGATCGCGCACCTCCTCGTAGCCCTGCGATACCTCATGGCTGGAGAGGGGGGTCTCGCAGTGCGGGCAGTAGGGGAGGATTTTATGGCCCTGATAGATGAGCCCCTTCTTCCAGAACTCCTTGAGGATCCACCAGACCGATTCAATATAGTCGTTGGTATAAGTGATGTAGGGATTCTTGAGATCGACCCAGAAACCGATCCGGCGGGTGATTTCATCCCACTCCTGCAGATAGGACCAGACGCTCTCCCGGCATTTGGCGTTGAACTTGTCGATGCCGTATTCGATGACCTGGTCCTTGCCGTCCAGGCCGAGGCTTTTTTCGACCTCAATCTCCACCGGCAGGCCGTGGGTATCCCAGCCGGCCTTGCGTTCGACCCGGTAGCCCTGCATGGTGCGCAGGCGGCAGACCGCATCCTTGACGGTACGGGAGATGATATGATGGATGCCCGGCCGGCCGTTGGCGGTCGGAGGGCCTTCGAAAAAGACGAAAGGTCTGTTTTCATCGCGTTCCGAAACGCTGCGCTCAAAAATCCTCTGTTCCTGCCAGAATTCAAGGACTCTCTTTTCGATCTCCGGGAAGTTGAGTTTTTCGGGTAAGGGCTCGTACATGGGGGATAATTCCGTTCTTTCTGCGTTCAGAGATGACTCTATAACGATGCTGCACTCAAAGATATTTCTTCAGGAGCTGTGCCCCTCTGGCGATGGTCTCTGCCGGTCTGGCCGCGCGCCCGGTGATGAGGATAATGCGCAGCTCCTTCTACAAGGCGCGGATGATGGCGCGCAGCAGGGCGCGGAAGCGCGGCCCCAGCTCCGCCGCGACATGATTGACCTCTTCATGGCTGACGCTGACCATGGCTCCGGGCAGGGACTGATCGGTAACCGCCGTGAGGGCCAGCACCTCCATGCCCAGCTGTCTGGCGGTCAGGGTCTCCGGGACCACCGACATGCCGACGGTATCGGCGCCGAGGATCTGCAGCATGCGGATTTCGGCTTCGGTTTCAAAGGCGGGGCCGATGACCGCCCCGAAGATGGTCTCATGCAGCGTCACCCCCTGGTCGGCGGCGATGCGCCGGGCGAGGCTGCGCAGAGCAGCGCTGTAGGGCTCGCTCATGTCCGGAAAACGCACGCCCAGCGAGGGATCATAGGGTCCGATCAGGGGGTTGGTTCCCATCAGATTGATATGGTCATTGATCAGCCCGATGCTGCCTGGCGTCAATTCAGGGCGGATGCCCCCCGCAGCGTTGGTGATGATGAGCCGGTTGATCCCGAGGGCGTGCATGACGCGGACGGGCAGGGTGATCTGCCGCATTGGGTAGCCTTCGTAGCCATGAAAGCGGCCCTGCATAACCAGGAGGGTTTTACCCTCGAGCTCGCCAAGGACGAGCCGGCCGGCATGGAATTTGACCGTCGATTCGGGAAAGTGCGGGATCTCGCTGTAAGGGATGACGCGGGCGGCGCCGAATTCATCGGCCAGGGCGCCCAGTCCCGTGCCCAGGATGATGGCGAGATCGAAGGCACGTCCTTCCTGACTGCGGATCCAGGCCGCCGCCTCCTCTACCTGTTTTTTTAATTCCACTGCATCGTGCTCCTGAGAACCAGCCGTCTGTTTAGATAACAATTTGATCTGAGAGATTGTTTTCCCGGCCTTTTTCCTCTTCGCCGTTTTTCTCGTTGGGCTCCTCGTCGGGTTCCTCGGAGAACCGCATGCCGGTGGGCTCATCAAAACGGCGCTCGCCCCGGACGATGCGTGGGCCTTCGCTGCGCGCAAAGAAGGAATCGGCATCCGGTTCGGAGGGTTCAGCGGGCGCGGCCGGTTCCGCATTGAAGAATGACGCTGGTTTCGCCGGTGGGGGCGTCGCCAGGCCAACGGCTGCCGGCGCTGCGCCCGGCGTTTGCACTGGGGCAAAGGCGGCGGGTGGATGGGGCTGTTCCAGCCCTGGCGCGGGCGGCTGTTCCTTTTCGGCCGCGAGGACCGGGCGCGGCAGCCTGCCGCGCAAGGAGGGGGCCTGGGGCTCCTCGCCCTCGTTCTGTTTGATCATGGCATCATCAATACCGAGCACATCGAGCAGTTCGATCTGGGATTCGAGCAGATGGCGCAGCCGGCGGGAGAAGGACTCCTTCTGGGCGCGCAGGAGGTTGATCTCCGAGCGCAGCTCCTGCAGCTCTTCCTTGGCGTTTTCGATGATCCTCTCGGCCTGCAGTTCCGCCTCATGAATGCGCAGTTCCGCTTCGCGCAGGGAGTTGAAGCGCGATTCCTCGACGGTGCTGGTGGCTTTCATCAGGGTTTCGCGCAGGGTGTGCTCGACCTGCTGGTAGTCGCGCAGCTGGGTGCGCAGTTTGATCAGCTCGTCGCTCTGCTGGTTTTTTTCACGCAGAACGATTTCGAGTTCGTCGGCGACCATGATCAGGAATGCTTCCACCTCTTCCGGATCAAAACCGCGCATGCTTTTTTTGAACTCTTGCTTGCGGATGTCCAATGGGGTCAGTTTCACAGTGGTCTCCGAGGTTAAATTCTTTCTCCAAACAGTGCCCGGCCGAGGCGAATGATGGTGGCTCCTTCTTCGATGGCGATTTCATAATCATCGCTCATGCCCATGGAGAGCTGGCTGATGCCTAATCCGGAAGTGTTGAGACGTTCCTGCAGCGCCTGCAGCAGGCGGAAGCAGGAACGGATGCGTTGGGAGTCGGGAGAAAGCGCGCCGATGGTCATCAGGCCGGTCAGGCGCAGCCGGGGCAGGCTGGCGATTTCGCGGGCCAGAGCCTCCGCCCCATCCGGCGCGACGCCGAATTTCCTGCTTTCTCCGGAAGTATTGACCTCCAGGAAACACTCGATTGTTTTGCCCTGCGCTGCGGCCTCACGGTCGATCTCGCGGGCAATGTGCAGGGAGTCGACCGATTCGATGAGCGTGGCGAATTGCAGCGCGCGCTTGACTTTGTTGCTTTGAAGATGGCCGATCATGTGCCAGGATAACGGCAGGTCCGTGAGCTGCTGAGATTTTGCCCAGGCTTCCTGGACGCGGTTTTCCCCGATGAGCGTGAGGCCCAGAGCGGCGGCCTCACGAATGCGCTCGGCAGCGACTGTTTTGGTCACGGCGAGCAGCGAGACCTCATCGGCCTGCCGGCCGCTGCGCAGAGCGGCCGCCTGGATCCGTTCGGTCACGTATTTTAGATTGTCGAAAATGGCCATCCGGTCACTTTTTTTGTAACGTTAAATATAAAATTTATTGGGCTAATATGCAATTGAAATCTGGAAGGCCCCGGCCAGCTGCTGTGAGGGTCGGGAGGGAAGGAGCAGGCAATTGACGGCGCCAGTTTATTATTTGTTTGATTTTCCTGCTGAATTTTTGTAAAATATAGTTATTATTCATCCTATTGAATTTTCGTTCCGCCATCCATCGAGGGAGAATATGAATCAAGGCAAGCTGAATTTCATTGATTTGCTGGCCACCATCGTTCAACGGCGAAAGATCATCTACATCAACGTCATCTCCATCGCCCTGATTTCCCTGATTATCAGCCTGTTGATGCCAAAGTGGTATAAATCCGAGGCGATCGTCCTGCCGCCCATGAGTGACAGTTTTTCGTTCGGACTGGGTGGGGCACTCGGTGAAATCGCCGGTTCGATGCTGGGACCGAGCGGGTATGAGCTGCCCATGCTGGCCACCCGCGCCGATGTCTATGAGACCATCCTCAAAAGCCGCAGGGTGGCAGAGGAGGCGGTTGCCAAATTTGATCTCAACCGCGTCTACAAGAGCGACAATATCGATCTGGCGGTGCGGGCTTTTCGCAAGCATGTCAAGACCGAAGTGGGGCGTGACGGCAGCCTCAAGGTCTCCTTCGAGGCGAAAAAAGATCCCCGCCTGGCGGCGGATGTGGCCAACTATATGGTGACGATCCTCGACCAGATCAATCAGACAACCAGCCAGTCCAAGGCGAAAAATTCGCGTCTCTTTATTGAGGAGCGCCTGACCGAAACCAAAAAGGCACTGGCTGATGCCGAGTCAGCTCTTAAAACCTTTCAGGAGAAGAACAATACCCTTTCCCTGCCAGAACAAACCCGGGTTTCGGTCGAGAGCGCCGCGGAGCTGATGGCCGAATTGACCTCGCTGCGAATTCAGCTGGGTGTGATGAACAAAGATATGAGCCCCTCTCATGCGGCGGTGGTTGAACTGAAGAACCGCATTCAACAGATCGACAAGGTATTGCGGGAGATGAAACAGGGCAGCGCTGGCAAAACCGGTGGCAGTGTCGGCATGGATGAATTCCTGCTCCCGCTGGAGAAGGTGCCCGACCTGGGTCTGCAGTTTGCCAGGCTTTACCGCGAGGTCAAGATTCAGGAAGCCATTTTCGAACTCTTGACACAGCAGTATGAGCAGGCGCGGATCAGAGAGATGGAAAACACGCCGACGCTGCAGGTTTTACAGATGGCAACCCCGCCCATTCTTAAAAGCCGCCCCAAGCGGGCGATCGTGATTCTGGTATCCGTACTTTTCGCCTTTATCGTCAGTCTCCTGATCATCCTCGTCCAGGACTATTTTTCCCGGATGCGGGCAGAACACCGGGGCACTTTTGAAAAATATGCCTGGGTAGCGGAGCAGCTCAAGCGGGATCTCAAATCGATCAAGCCAGGGAAATAGGCTGCACTACCATGTACAGGGCAAATCCATATACAGCGCGCGAGCAATCCCGCGCTCTCGGGCTCTCGGCGCTGATTTTTTTCCTCTATTTTTTAATCGCCATCAAGACGGAGTTTCTGCTCAGTTTTGCCATCCTGACCGGATTCGTCATCGCCGTCGGACTCTTCTGGCTCATGGTGAAGAATCCGGGCTACGGTGTTGCGGTCATGATCATCGGCACCGCTCTGGACCAGATGGGCAAAATACCCGGCACGCCGATCACGATTTTTCACCTCGGCTTTGCCGTTTCCATGGCGGCCTGGCTGCTTCTCGCTTTGATGGGGAAGAGCGGGGATTTCCGACGCACTGCCATCGATTTGCCCCTGCTGCTTTTTCTTGCCATGATCAGTTTTTCTCTGCTTTATACCCCGGACCGGGCGGATGCGACCGTCAACTTTCTGCGGCTTTTAGCGCTGGTCCTGGTGATGTATGTGACGACCAATGTAGTCCGGGATCGTATAACGCTGGCTTTCGCTCTGGCTTCGCTTATTCTGAGCGCGCTGGCCCTTTCAGCTTTCGCTCTGACCTCCATCGGCGGCACCTCCACTTCGATGATGCAGCTGGCCGTCGGTTTTGCCAAGGTGTTCGGGCGTTTTGGGGCGACCTTTGAAAACCCCAACTATTTTGCCACTTTTCTCATGCTGGCCCTGGCATTGGCTTTTGCCTATATCACCTATGGCGGGGTACCCGGGCTGATCCGGCTGATTCTGCTGCCGGTGTCGGTGGTGATGCTGATCGCGATGATCGGCACCTTTTCGCGCGCCGCCTGGGTGGCGATGATTGCCGCCGCGGCTGTGGTCATCTACTATTCCAGGTACCGCAGATTAATCTTCATCACAGCCATTGCTATGGTTATCATTGCCATCCCCCTGCTGTGGAACAGCGTTTTCTTTCAGAGTTTTTTTATGCGCTTCACCTCGCTCTCAGATGCATCGGCTGATCCATCGAGCATGACGAGGGTTTTTCTGTTTCGCGGGGGATGGAATATGCTGCTGGACAGCTACTTCCTCGGCATCGGCTACCGGGGGTTCCCGGTTTATTATGAACAGACCTACAAGCCCCACAGCCAGGTGCTCTATGATGTATTCGAATCCCATACCCTGCCGATGGAGATCCTCGCCGAACTGGGCATCATCGGCTTTTCTCTTTTTATCTGGCTGCTGGTTCGCTACTTTCGCTATGCAATTACCACGATGAACTCCCTCTCAACCCCTTTTCTCAAGGCCAGTTACATCGGTGTCTTTGCCGCGCTTGTCGGTTATTTCGCCAATGCGCTCTTCAGCCCGGGACAGCTGAGCGGCAACTTTCTGTGGATCGGTTTCGGCCTGACCTTCGCCATCCCCCGGCTGGAACGGTCAACCGATCCCCGGGCGTGAACATGACGTCTATTTTCCGGCAAATTTTCCGGCAATCCTTCGCCTACGCTCTGGGTACCATTCTCAATCGTGTCACCAATATCATTCTGCTGCCCCTCTATGTGCGCATGCTCAGCAAAAGCGAATACGGCGTTCTCGAAATCCTGCTGTTAACTTCGACCGTGACCATGATCTTTCTGCAGCTGGGGATGGGATCGGCAATTTTTCGCAGCGTACTCTACAAAGAGGGCGGAGACCGGGCGACAATAAGCTCGACGGCGCAATACTTTCTTGCTCTCTTCTCCCTGACGGTGATCGCCGGGCTCTTCTGCTTTGCCCCCGAGCTGGCTCAAAGCCTTTTTGATTCGCGCGAGTCGGCTTCTTTACTGCGCATACTTTTCCTGGGCGATTTTTTTCTTGTTGCGGCCACCGTGCCCATGTCCCTGCTGCGGATCGACCAAAAGACCGGCCTTTTCGTACGGCTTTCCGCCGCCAACTGCATCATCGGCATCACCCTTAATCTCCTTTTCCTGGTGCACTGGAAAATGGGGGTGGCCGGCATTATCTGGGCCAACACCCTGACCGCGGCGGTCTTTGCCGCACTCTACCTTTACGTCAACCGCAGGGAGTGGCGGCCGCGTTTCTCTTTTCACGAGCTGCGCGATATGCTCGGGTTCGGACTGCCGCTGGTGCCGAGCGCTCTGGGTGATCTCGTCCTGCAGGCCTCGGATCGCTACATCATCAAATACACGCGCGGTTTTGAGGAGCTGGCCGCCTACAGCGTGGCGATGCGGCTGGCCATGGTGGTCTCTCTGGCCATCAATGCTTTTCAGATGGCCTGGCCCGCCATTTTTTTTCCGATGGTGAAAAAGCCTGAAGCCAGACCGCTCTTCGCCAGGCTCTTCACCTGGTGGATCCTGGTTCTGGTGCTGGCCGCCCTGAGCCTGTCGCTCTTTGCCCGCGAAGTCATCGCCATTGTGGCGACGACCGGTTATCTGGAGGCGGCCGCCATTCTGCCCCTGATCTGCCTCTCTTTCATCTTCTATGGAACCTATTACTATACCTCCATCGGCATACAGGTTGAAAAGAAAAACCACTACTCGGCCTTCATCCTGGTCCTGGCCGCACTGCTGAACGTGCTGCTCAATCTGGCCATGATCCCGCGGTGGGGTCTTGCCGGCGCAGGGGTGGCCAAACTGGCGAGCAACATTTTCCTGGGGATCACAGTGGCGGCGGTCTCGCAGCGGCTGTATGCCATTCCCTACGAGTACAAAGCGATACTGCAGATCGGTCTGACCGGTGCAGCCCTCTATCTGGCGGGAGTGTGGATGAGCGGGTTTAATCTGCTCTCCTATGCCGGCCGGCTGCTTTTGCTGCTCGCTTTCCCGGTGATCCTCTGGCTGAGCGGTTTTTTCCGCAGGGAGGAGATGGCCGCCGCCAGCCGCGGGCTGCAAAAGTTGTGGGGTGGCACTCCTCATGCGTAACGCAATCAAACATCTGCTCGGGGTGGTCCTGCTGACACTGCTCACTCTGCGCCGGATGATTCTCGGACGGCGGCGTGCCGATGAGCCCGGCAAGGTGATACTGCTTGCCGATATCGGATTGGGGAACGCGGTGATGGCTTTGCCGTTGCTCCGCAGCCTTCGACTCAACCGGCCGGCGATGGAAATCATCGTCCTGGCCAGCCCGTCCGCTGCGGTCATTTTTACAGCCGCCGGTCTGGCTGACCGGGTGATCGTGCTCAAATCTTCAGCAATCCAGCGGGTGCGCCAGGCTGCGGCGCTGCGCCGGGAGGCCATCGATCTCTGTCTGGTCACCTTCCCCACCCTCTCGATGCCCCAGGAACTGCTCCCGCTGTGGTTGGGAGCGCGGGAGAACCGGATCCATGACTATCGCCCCATTCAGCCCTATTTTCATTACCTCCTGCCGCTCTACAGCGTTCCGGCGGCGATTGATTACTCTCTGCATGATGTCGAGCAGAATCTGACACTCCTGCCCGCGCACTGGAAGATTGACACCGGCTATCCATCTCCAGCGATCAGCCCGCGCAGCCGGGAAGCCGCCGCCGATTTTCTGACGAAGCATGGTGCGACCGGAGAGGCGGGATATTTTGCCATGCACCCCGGGGGCAAACGAGGGGCCGTTTATAAACGATGGCCTGCTGCTCAATTTCGCGCCCTCGCCGGTGAGATATTCGGCCGGTTTGGTGCGCCCACGGTCGCGATTCTGGGACCGGATGAAAGGGAGATGATCTCCAGTCTGGAGGCGCCTTTTCTCATCCCTCTGGTCACCAATGATCTGGAGATTACTATTGCAGTCCTTGAAAAAAGTCGTTATTTTATTTCCAATGACTCTGGCCTCATGCATGTCGCCTCTCTGCTCGGGAGGCCGCAGATGGCCATTTGGGGAGCTACGGATCCCCGCCGCAACCGGGCATGGAATCCGCATGCTGTCAATCTCTTCAATGAGTCCGTGCCCTGCTGGCCGTGCATCCGGTTTATCCCGACCGGCGCACACCGCTCATGCCTCCGTGAATGTCTGGCAGGAGTGACCGTTACGGCGGCCATGGGGCTGCTAGTACAACACCTCTCACAGTTTGAATCGGGGCGCCACCCCCTGCCCTGACAGGGATCAATCAAGTCCGTCCGCCTCTTTAGTTACATGAACGATCCGGTCACCCAATTGCGGAGAAGGAAAATGAAAGTAAATTTTCTCGACCTTAAAGGCCAATACCAGAGCATCAAGCCGGAGATCGATGATGCCATTCAACAGGTGCTGGATCGGAGTGCATTTGCCGCGGGCCCTTTTGTCAAGGCCTTTGAAGAGCATTTCGCCGCCGCGCACCAGGCCCGTTTTTGTGCCGGCGTCAATTCCGGCACGGCGGCATTGCATATCAGCCTGATGGCGCTCGAGATCGGCAGGGGCGATGAGGTGATCGTACCGGCCAATACATTTTTCGCCACGCCTGAAGCCGTCAGTCTGGCCGGGGCTACCCCGGTCTTTGTCGATCATGAGCCTGACTATTATAACATCGATCCCGCTCAAATCGAAAAGGCCATCACTTCCAGGACCAGAGCGGTCATCGCCGTCAACCTGTACGGCCAGCCCGCGCAGCTGGACAAGATCAAAGCCATCGCCGCGAAGCATAACCTGCTGCTCATCGAGGACTGCGCTCAATCCCATCTGGCTACCCTGAACGGACAGTCGACCGGCACTTTCGGCATCTGCGGCTGCTTCAGCTTTTACCCCGGCAAAAATCTGGGCGCCTACGGTGAGGGCGGCGCCGTCATCACCGATGACGAGGCGCTGTACAAAAAGTTGATGATGCTGCGCGATCACGGCTCCGCGGTTAAATATCACCATGACCTGATCGGTCACAATTACCGACTGGAAGGCATGCAGGGAGCCATACTGGACGTCAAATTAAAGTACCTGCCGGAGTGGACGGAGAAAAGACGGCGGAATGCGGACCTTTACCGCAGTGCCCTGGCCGGCATACCCGAAGTGGTGGTGCCGCGGGAGATGGCCGGCGCCAGGCACGTGTATCATATTTTCTGTGTACGCGTGCCCAGGCGCGATGAACTGATCAAGTACCTCGGGGACCATCAAGTCTACACCGGCATTCATTACCCGATTCCCTGCCATCAGCAAAACGCCTATGCCGGTCTTGGCTACAAAGCGGGCGACCTGCCCTTGAGCGAAAGTTATGCGGGCCAGCTGCTTTCGCTGCCCATGTCGGAGATGCTCAAGGAGGAGGAACTGCTCTACGTTTGTGAAACCATCAAACAGTTCTACACTGCTTGAGAAATGATGCGATGAAGCATGCACCTCTGCTCCTGATAGTGGTTCTGTTCCTGCTGATGGGCTGCGATAAAGAGCCGGATATCGTAACGCCGCCTGTCCCGCTGAACAAAATTGCGATCGAACCGGAATTCGTCCCGCAATTTGAAAAGTGCCTCTGGTTCGATGACAAGTCGGCCGCTTATACCATCGGCTTTGATGACGCCCGGCCCACACATTATCAGGTCTCCGGACCGGCTCTGACCGCGAGGAATATGCGCGGCACATTTTTTATTAATACCCAATATATTGTTGACTGGTCGGGCTGGCAGATGCTGGCTGATAAGGGCCATGAGATCGCCTCGCATACCTATTCACATCCCAAGCTCACCGGGTTGACGGAGACGCAGCAGCGGGAGGAGTTGAGCCGGGCGATCACCGATATCGTCAGCCATATCCAGGGCATCAAGGAGGTGCCGAGTTTCTCCTATCCCTATGGCAATTATAATGACCAGGTGCGAAATCTGATCCGCTCCTATCATTACTCCGCTCGCGGGGATTCGGGCATAAACCGGCACACTTTGCGGGATGACGAACTCACCATGGTGCGCGGAGCCGGCGTATATCCACCTTTCGATATGGGCGATATCGAAAGGCGGGTCGAAAGGGCGATCGCCAACAGGGGGTGGCTGATGGTCTATTTCCACTCCGTGAGCGCCAAAGGGGATTCGGACTATACCACCATCCCGCTGACCAAATATCTCGCACATCTGGACTATGTGCAGCGGCGGCGGGACTGTCTCTGGATTGCCACCATGGGCGAGGTGACCGGCTATCTCCGCCTGCGCCGGGATGCGGAGGTGCGCGTCGAAACGGTCGACTCGACCGAAATCGAGTTTTCTCTCGGCGGCTTGCAGGGACGTTATTCCGATCTGGCGCCGCTGACTGTGAAAATGAAACTGCCGCAGCAGTGGCGCGGGCACGAGATCGTGCTTACGCGGGAGGGAAGCAAGGCCCTGATTGCTCCCCGGCGATCCGATGATATGATCTATATCCACATTCCGCTTGGCGGCAGGGTCCGGCTGGCCGCGTCCGGAAGCCGCTGAAGCGCATGCCGGCGAACAAAAAACATATCCTCATGATCCTGCAGGCGGATTATCCTCCGGATATCCGCCTGACCAAGGAGATCGCCGCCTTGACAGAGCAGGGATATAAGGTTTTCCTGCTCTGCAACAACAAATCCGGCTGGCCGCGGCAGGAGGAGGTTGACGGCGCCACTGTGCTGCGGCTGCGCCATTGGGGTGCGCGCTGGACTCCGGTCCTCAACATCCCGCTCTTTTTCAATCCGCTCTGGCTGCGGGGCATCCGGCGGGCGATCCGCGAGCATGAGATCGGCGTGATCCATGTTCACGATCTGCCCCTGGCACTCTCGGCCATCCGGGCCGGCCGCCGGTTCCGCATCCCGGTCGTCTTTGATGTGCACGAGAACTATCCGGAGGCGATGCGCATCTGGGGCCACAAAGGGATGTTCTGGTTCATTCTGCGCAATCCCTGGCTCTCGGAGAAGCTGGAGCGTTATTGCCTGCGCGCTGCTGATGCGGTGATCACCGTCTCGGAGGAGCACCGCGAGCTTTTTCTGCGGCAGGGTTTGCCCCCGGCGAAGGTCCACTTTGTCGGCAACACCGTGGACTATGAATCCTATCTGGAGATGACGATCGATCCGGAGATCGTCGCGCGCTATCAGCCCTGGTACGTTCTGGAGTATCTAGGAAAATTCGGCCCGGAGCGGGATCTCGAAACCGCCATCCGCGGCCTGCGCTTACTTCGCGCGGAGATTCCCAATATCCGCCTGCTGCTGGTAGGGGACGGACCGAACGTCGCGGAGCTGCAGCGCTGCGCGCGGGAGGAGGGGGTGGAGGATCTGGTCGAGATCACGGGCTGGGTTCCTTTCGATCAGACGGCCTCCTATATTCAGGCCTGCGGGATCTGTATCGTTCCCCAACCCTCCAACCCGTTCATCGACAATACCATACCGCACAAGATTTTCCAGTACATGGCGCTGGAAAAGCCGGTGATCTGTTCGGATGCCCGGGCCCTGGTTAGCATCGTCACGGAGAGCCGCTGCGGTGAGGTTTTTGCCTCCCGCTCCGCAGAGGATTTCGCCCGGGCGGTACTGAAGGTTTTCAGTTCCGATTTTCCCTATGGCGCCAATGGCCGTCTGGCGGTTGAACAAAAATATAACTGGAAACGTTCGTCGCAGACCCTGATCGCTCTCTATGACGGACTATTAAAGCAAGGACCGACGTTTGCCGGCTGAAGAGCAAAATAATACCCTGCCCCTCGTTTCGTTCGTCATTCCGATGCTCAACGAAGCCGCTGCCATCACCCGGTGCATCTCCTCCATCCTGGAACAGAGCTATCCTGCCGGCCGGATCGAGATCGTGGTTGTGGATGGGCTCTCCACCGATGGATCGCGCGCGGAGGTCGAGGCGCTGGCCCGCAAACATCCGAATATCCGGCTCTTTGACAATCCGGAAAAACGCACCCCGCGCAGCCTCAATATCGGAATTCAGAACAGCAGGGGTGAAGTGGTGATTATCCTGGGTGCCCATACCCGCATCGACAACGAATTTGTCGCTCTGAACATCCGCTATATGCGCGAGATGGGAGTCAAATGCACCGGCGGCACCCAGATTAACACCGGCGATACCTACTGGCAGCGGGCAATCGGCCTGGGCATGGGTTCGCGCTTCGGGATCCCGAGCGCACCCTACCGCTACGACAAGCGCAAGCGCTTTGTCGATACCGTGGTCTATGCCGCCTACGCCCGCGAGCTCTTCGACGAGGTGGGTTATTTCGACGAGGAGCTGCACATCTCCGAAGACGCGGAACTGAACTGGCGGATCCGCAAGGCGGGCTACCGGATCTTTTTCACCCCCGAGATTATCTCCTATTACTATCCGCGCGCCACTCTCGGCCGCCTGGCCCGGCAGTTTTTCAATTACGGCATCCTGCGGGTCAACGTGATTAAAAAACACCACGATGCCGTCAAGCCCGTCCATCTGGTGCCGCCCTTATTCGTCCTCGCCACGCTGCTGCTTGCAGCGGCTGCGCTGCGCTGGCCTGCAGCCGGCCGAGCCCTTTTCGCCATCTGGGCCGCTTATGGCCTCTTCCTGGCGGTGGCAGCGGTCAGCACCTGCCGGGAAGAGAAGAGCTGGAGCTGTTTGCCGGCCCTGCCGGCGGTCTTTCTCACCATGCAGATCGCCTGGGGTCTGGGCTTTCTGGCTGGGTTGTTCAAGACCAATAAATAAGCATGCTGCGCCCCAAGGAGCGATAGATGTCCCGTACGCTCGAAAAATTCCTCCTCCTGCTGGTTGACTTTATAATGATCAACCTCGCCTTCTGGGGACTGCTGCGTCTGCGCAGCTCGTTCAACCTTTTCGTCGAGCAGGGGGCCTTGCTGCAGGTGCAGATCTTCTTCATGGTCTATCTCTACTGGCTGGTTCTTTTTATCTTTTTGGGACTTTATCAGTCCTGGTACACCAAGTCCCGTTTCGATGAACTGATCTCGGTGCTCAAGACGGTTTTATTTGGCACTTTCATCATCTTTGTGGCCACCTTCGAGCCCGAGCGCGACCTGGCCAATCCGCCCACCTTCGGCCGCCTGATGATCATCACCTATTCGGCCCTGATGCTGCTCTGCGTCGGCGGCGGACGGCTCATTCTGCATACGATCGAGCGCAGCCTCATGCGCTCGGGGGTCGGCCAGCGCAACACACTGATCATCGGCTTCAACCCCCAGGCGCAAAAGCTGGCCGACAAGATCCGGCAGTTCCCGGCGCTGGGTTATCGCGTCATCGGCTTTCTCAGCATCAAGGGCGAGGAGGACGGTCTCAAGCATGGTCACCTGCATGTCTGGGGTGGTCTCAACAAGCTGCGGTCCGTGGTGCAGCGGCGCAAGGTGGAGGAGGTGATTCTCTCCCTTGGCAATCTGCCGCAGAAGAGGATCATGCATATCATCGGCCTGCTGGAACAGCTGCCGGTGAGCATCAAGATCGAGCCGGACCTTTACGGCCTGGTCATGGGTCAGGCGCGGACCCAGCAGATCTACGGTTTTCCCCTCATCGAGATCAATCCGCAGATCATGCAGCCCTGGGAGAAGACGGTGAAGCGGCTGATGGATGTCCTTTTTTCACTCTTTTTTTTGATCCTGACCTTGCCCGTTTTCATCCTCGTCGCCCTCTTTATCAAGCTCGAAACCCCCGGCCCGGTCTTTTTCAAGCAGAAGCGGGTCGGCAAGAACGGCGAAGCCTATACCATCTACAAATTCCGCACCATGATCCAGCATGCGGAAAAGTATACGGGCCCGGTCTGGGCGGGCAAGCGCGATCCGCGCATCACCCGCGTCGGGCGCTTTTTACGCAAGACGCGCATCGACGAGTTCCCCCAGTTCATCAATGTCCTCGCCGGCGAGATGAGCCTGGTCGGCCCCCGGCCCGAGCGGGCCTATTTCGTCGAAAAGTTAAAGCGCGAATATCCCTATTACCTGCGCCGTCTGAAGGTCAAGCCGGGGATCACCGGCTGGGCCCAGGTGAAGGGCGAATACGATACCAGCATCGAGGAGGCCAAAGAGAAGCTGGCCTATGACCTCTATTATATCGAGAACATGTCCCTGCGCATGGATCTGCGCATCCTGCTCTATACCATCG
>DAOOPF010000004.1:0-65234 GCA_035388125.1 bacterium
GGGAAGAGAATATTTCGCCGGCAAGATCCGGAGCGGTGGAGAGCATAAGCAGGACGAGAACAGTTCTGCAAGCCTTCATGGTGCTTCCTCCTTGATGGCCTGGAAAGAGAAAGTAAGGTGTTTCAATCCCCCAAAAAGTGGGCTATTTAAGGGTATATAGGGAATTTACAAAAGATATTATTGGTTTAAAAGAGTAAATCAACATTTTAACCCAAGGAGGAAACGAGAATGAAAAAGTACGGCATTCTGCTGGTGGTAACGTGGATTGTTTGCAGCCTGTTCGTTGTACCCGCTTCTGCTCAGTATCAGGCCCAGGGTTGGAAGGGCGGTATCGGCATCGGCGCCGTTGCAGGCGACACAGATCTTGAAGAGTCTTTTTCGGATGCCGAGATCGGTCCCCTGGCGCGCGCATTCATACGCTATGGCCTGGGCTCCGGGCTTCTGCAGGGCGAACTGGGTATTAACGCAGGCGTCCTCAAGGGAAATGGCTACAAAACCCATCTGGTGCCGGTCGACTTTCGCATGTTGATCAGCCCGCTTAAACTGGAATCCTTCAATCCCTACCTTTATGCCGGTATCGGCTCACTGTGGTACAAGTTCAAGGAGACCCCCGGGGTGCTCGCTTTTGATGATACCGGCGATCAGATGACCCAGGTGCTCCCCTTTGGCCTTGGCCTTCAGTTCAAGGTTGGCGAAAAGACCGCTCTCGAAGTCAGCGGCGGTTATAACATCACAATGAAGGATCACATGGAATATATGGTCGCCGGCGAAGACACCAAGGACGGCTACTACAGCCTTCTGGTCGGCCTGACCTATGGCGGCGCCGATGACGGTGACGCAGACAAAGACGGTCTGAGTGACAAGCTCGAAAAAGAACTTGGCACCAACAGGAAACTTGCCGACAGCGATGGCGACGGCATCAGCGACGGCGACGAGTACCTAAAGTTCAAGACCAATCCTCTTGTGGCTGACAGCGATGGTGACGGCCTCAGCGACTACGATGAGCTCTACAAGTATCGCACCTCCCCGGTCGAAGCCGACACTGATGGCGATGGCCTGACCGATGCCCAGGAAGTGCAAAAGTATTTGACCGATCCGTCCAAAGCGGACAGCGATGGCGATGGCCTGAGTGACAGCGCTGAGATCAATACCTACAAGACTGATCCGATGAAAGCCGATAGCGATGGTGACGGCCTCTCCGATGGCGATGAGATCAACAAGTACAAATGCAATCCGCTTCTTGCCGATTCCGACAAGGACGGCCTCAATGACGGCGATGAGGTTAAAAAGTACAACACATCCCCGATGAAACCGGACACGGATGGCGATGGTCTGGGCGATTTCCAGGAGGTGACGCAGTACAAAACCGACCCGGCCAAGATCGATACCGACGAAGGCCTGGTCGCTGATGGCATCGAGGTCAATCGCGGCACCAACCCGCTCGACCCGAATGATGACCTCGAGAAAGAGGAGCAGATCAAACGCGCCGTTGGAACCGAAATTATCCTCGAAGGGATCGTCTTCGATACCGGCAGTTCCAAGATTCGTCCCTCTTCCAAGGTGACGTTGGACAAGGTTGCCAAGACAATGATCGAAAACCCCGAACTTGAGGTGGAGATCCAGGGCCACACCGATAGTGTTGGCAAGCACGCTTCGAACGTAAAGCTCTCCCAGGCTCGCGCCGAATCTGTGGCCAAGTATCTGGTGGACAAGGGCATCTCCGCTGCGCGCATGACGACCAAGGGCATCGGCCCCGACCGTCCGGTTGCCAGCAATGATACGGCCGAAGGCCGCCAGCTCAACCGCCGCATCACCTTCACCAGAACCAAATAAACCAGATTTGATAAAAAAAAGCGTCCATCTCTGAGAGATGGACGCTTTTTTTATTTACTCTTTATATTCCCGCATGATCACGGCTTATATTTCGCCGCCTCCTTTTCGCATTCTGCCGCCAGCTCATTAAATCGAACAACCTCGGTCACATCTTCCTTCAAGGGCACCTGACGGTTGCTTGAGGTGACAATCTTGCGTCTGTTATCGAGCTGCAGAGTCAGAACTCCGGCATATTTGCCCATGGATGGGGTCGTGACGATGCGGACGGGATTTACTGCGCTGCTCTGGCTGGCGACGAGATAGTGCTCTCCGCCGAAAACGGTCAGATCAATACCAGGGACAGCCGCGAGGAGAGCGGTCAACTGCTGGTATTTGCCGTAATAAAGGAGAATAACCAGGTCTGCTTCCTTGCTGATTTGCGGCATTATTTCCCTGGCCGTTTCGACCGGATCCCGATAGAGCAGCTCCGGTTCGCCGGGCCGGTTGACAAACAGCTGGGCCAGGCTATTATCCGTCAAACCCAGCATGGCGATGGAGAGCTTTTTAAAGGGCAGCTTGCCACGGCCGGATGCTGCTTCTAATTCTTTGATCACATACGGTTTGAAAATTGCCGATCCCGAATTCTTGTCAACGACGTTCGCGCAGAGAAAATTCACCTTGAACTCTTGCTCGAGGCCTTGCAGAAAAGTTGTGGGGTTGCTCCACTCCCGGTAGCCGAGATTGAAGGCCGAGTAATCGAGCCAGCTCATCCCCTGGACGAGATAGCGGTTCTGGAGCTGGCTGCCGGGAGTATGGACACGCGAAAAGCCACCGGCATCAACAAGCAGGTTAAAATCAGCTGTGGAGAGATCCTTTTCGAGAAAACCGGCCCGCCGGGCCAGTCCGCCGTAGCGTGCGGACTTTCAGCCACATGGGGTAAGGTAGCCAATCAGGTCATTGGAATAATAGACATTCAGGCTCGCTCTTTCACCCTGCTGCGGAAGGGCGCGGGGTGCGATGGCGAACAAGATGAAAAGAGCGGCGTGCAGTGCAGATCCGTTCCGGAGGAGACGCATAGTATTGATTCCATTAGGTTAAGAGGTGACTGCCGCCGGGAGAGGAGGTTCGTTTTCCGCCTCCTCTTCCCCGGCGATCTTTATTTCACAGTTATTGTAATGTAGTTATCCTGTGCGGTGACATCAACATCAATCGCGTATTTCAGATCAAAGACCACGCGCGAAAAACCTTCACCGTGATAGCCCAATCGGGCGCGCAGGAAAGGTCCACGGTTTAGCTCATAGCTGGCGATATCGTTGAGCAGATAGCCCTTGGGAAAATCGATCACCAGACGGTCGGGCGTATCGAGCATATCGGTGGTGAAGCCCATCTTGCCGTTGCAGACGATGCGTAGAGTGCGGTCATCGATCACTTCAACCGACTTGATGGCAGTACCATCAGGCATTTCCGGAACGGCATCCATGGTGTAAAGCAGGAATTCAACACGACGGTTGCGGAAGCGGCCCTCAGGGGTCTCATTGGTGGCGATCGGCCGGCTTTCGCCATAGCCCACGGGCATGAAGAAGCGTTCGCGGCCGAGCCTCTCCTTGTTGATCAGAAAAACCATGACGCTGTCGATGCGGCGCTGTGAGAGGCGGATGTTGTACTCGTCAGTGCCGATGTAATCGGTGTGGCCGGAGAGCTGGACGCGGGCCTCGGGATAGGTATTGAGGATGTCGGCCACCTGATGAAGTGTGCTGAAGGCGTCCGGACGGATGCGCGCCTGGTCGAAATCAAAGTTGATGCGCATGCTGACGAGGATTTTTTCGCGCGATTTGGGCTCGACTTCGATCTTGCCTTCGGATTCTGCGGCAATCTGCTTCACCCTGGCCAGCCGCTCGGCGAGTTCCTCCTCCATTTTTCTGGCACGCTCTTCAATTTCACGGGCGTTTTTGGCGGCCTCTTCGGCCGCGCGGCGGGATCTCTCCGCGGCATCGAGTTCCTCCTGCAGGCGGTCATCCATGGCACTGCGGTCGAAGGCGCCCATGGCATTCATCCGTTCTCCGGTCTCATTGAAGCGGACCAGCACAGAGAAGCGGTGAGAGGCCTCATCGAACTCGTCGATGGGGGCGTAGGCGTAATCAAAGCGGACGCGCGATCTGCCGAGCCACTCTGCGGGCATGTTCAGACCAACACCGGCGGGCCAGCGGGAGGCTTCAAGATCGTGAATTTTGTAGCCTCCTCGCATGGCGATCAGGTCGCTGATGATGAACTCGCCGCCGACGTAGTAGCGCATCTCTTCGTCAGCGGGCAGGGCAGCATCCGCAGCCAGATTAAGATCGAAATCCTCGGAGATGGGCAGAAAGAGAGCGGCGCCGCCGCGGTAAGTGAGCGGCAGGGAGACGGATTGCTCGTCGAAGGAGATCTTGGAGATCCCGATATTCTGGGCACCTGCTCCGATTCCCAGCCATTTGGTACGGAAGAGCAGGCCGGCATCGGCACCGTAGGCCGTGCTCCGCTCGCCGATAAGATCCTGGTGCAGCATCTTGAAGGCAGCACCGAAAGCGAGGCGGCTTGTTCCGAGCCGGAGGGCATTCGCGTAACCGATGGTCAGCAGCATATCATTACTGCTGCTGCTCCCCCCCAACTGCTGGAAATTTTCGTCCAGTTCAATGACCTCCCCCTCATCGAAGTAGCTGAAATCAGCGGAAAATACGCCGATCCTGGTGGGCAGGGCTGCGGCGATGCCGCCCTGTTTGGTGTCATCGATCCAGTTGTGAACATTGAAAGCGAGCTGGGGTTTCGCGATCAGTCCGGTGCCCGCCGGATTGTAGCGCAGACCAGTGATCTCACCGGCGCCGGGGACGGAGTAGGCCTCCCCCATGCCGACGGCGCGCGCGACCGAGCTGACGCGAAGGAAGGGCGCACCATGAAATCCGATGCCCTTGTTATCCTGCGCCGCAGTGAGAGTGGCGCCTGCGAGCAGGAACATAGCGACCGCCGGCCAGATGCGGCCGAGTTGATGCGCCCATTTGAGTGATAAGGCTGAATAGTATCTCATTTTCGCTCCATTGCCAAGTCGATGATTAGAATTAACCGCCATAGTTAGGGCAACCTCGTTTGTCTAGCGTAAGATGACAAACTTGCGGATGAAGGTGACCTGCCGTGAGAGGGGCGTAGCGGCACGCAATTCCGCATTGACTTTGGCCCAGTAGGTTCCGCTTGCGACCTCCTGACCGCTCTCATTGCGCATGTTCCACCACATATCGCTGCTGTTCAGGCTGACATTGTTCTCGGTAATAAAATTGATATCTCTTCCAGCCAGCAGTGTACGCACTTTTTCGCCGGCAAGATTGAAAATCTCGATCGAGGTGACTGCAAGCGAGTCCGTGCTAAAGCCGACGCGCATCCTGAATTTGCGGTCCCGGCGCGGAGAGTAGGGATTGGGGCCGATCTCAACCCCGTCAGGTCTGCGGCCGTAAAAGATGTAGATGCTGTCGCGCGCACTGGTGTCGCTCTCGACCGGAATCAGGACATATTTGGTCAGGTTCAGATTGTCAATATACTCCGCTGCGACGGTGTGACCGGGTTGAGTCTCGATCTGACCATTGCCGCGGATGCCGTTGTTGTTGCGATTGACGATCAATCCGACCTGGTTCACGAATTCGCCGGTGTTATAACGGCCAGTGGCTGTCGATGCGACCTCGGTCAGGAGCACTTCCTCCTTATCCTGGGTCACATTATCGTAAATCGAGATCTGCAGGGTTTCCGCGAGATCGGGATCGAGGTTGTGGTCAGTTTCATTCTTGATACGGACGTAGAGGGTATCCCCGAACCAGGCCTTGATGAGTTCGATCTTGCGGGCGTTTTCGATGGTCATAACGCCGGCGGAGTTCTTGATCACCTGGATAGTATCGCTGGCGGCATCAAGCGTTGTCAGCGAATCCTGATAGTTGACCACGAGTAAATCACGATCCTGGGCTTCCATGATATTGTTGCCATGGATTGCTGATGAGTTGATCAGGATAGGGATGGCCTTGGCTGAGAAAAAGCCTCCAAGGGTCAGCAGTTTGAGGTCGACGTTGACAGAATCCCGGGTGCCAAGGGCGTGCACGGTGACCCGGTGGCTGGTCTTGAAAGGTTCGAGATCGGGATCGCGCAGCAGGATATAGAGGCTGTCGACCAGACTCTCGGTGGAGGGAATCGTGGTTGTGGCGCGATAGAAGGCCCTGGAGTTGGCGTTTTTATCGGTGAAGGCGATGGATGAGTTGGCGGTCGGGATGGCATCCCAGGTGACCTTCCAGTTGTCCATGATGGGCGTCATCGAAGAGTTTCCGGTGGAGAGGCTGGCGACGAGAAAGATGGATTGAATACCCTTGAGGGAGGGCAGCGAAGAGAGAGTGATCTCGTTCACCTCGTTGAGCTTGCTCGCTGTAAATCTTTCGAGTATTTCCGAATTTCTGGCATCGAGAATCTGCACTTCGATGTCGACGGCGGCCCGTTTTTCCACCTCTTTGGCCAGGATGGTCCTGAAGGTGAGCCTGTTCCACTGTGCAACCAGCTTTCCTGCCGTTTCCATGATGTCTGGAGTATAAAAGAAAGCGCCGGTTTGGTTCACTTTATAATAGTGATGCTTCACCACGACCTGCTTAAGGATCGGAGTCTGGAGCGGGTCGCTGGTCCTGAGCAGGACGCGGAACTGGTACCAGCGTCCGCCGGTATGCACCTGGTTGAGGGCGCTGCCCGAAGAGGTGTAGTAGCTTTCTTTGCCAGTCGGGCCATACCAGGTCGCACCGTCGAGTGCGAAATCGGATTCGGCTGTGCGCAGCTGAAACCAGGCCGAAGTGACGCCGGTGACAGTATCCGCCATCCAGAAGAGGGAGTCGAAGACGGAAGCGTGCAGTTCGCCGAGGTCGTACTTGCCAGAAACGACGAAAGACTCCGTGTAGGCGAGGCGGACCGGATAGTTCTCATAGACGGCGAGCGTGCGTCCTTCATCGATGCGATCAGAATCGCGTAGCCCTTTTACACGGCGGTGATACTGCCAGACAATCTCCCCGGCCGGGCTGACCTCGATGATGCGCTCGTTGCCGGCATCGGAGATGATCACATTCTGCGAAGAGGCGATCAGGTCGGCATCGGTCGGAAGCTTCAGGCCGACGGCTCCACTGTCAGCGCTGCCGGTGCTTCCGAACTGCCAGAGGATTGATTTGGAGCCGCGGTCGACCAGGATGACGCGATGGTTGCCGCCATCCGTGATGAGTATATGATCATTCGCATCGATATACTGGATGTCCATCGGCGATTTGAGCACATCAGCGCCCAGTTCCCAGATAATGTTGTTGGTATTGCCATCGACGATGATGACGCGGTTGTTGCCCTTGTCGGCGATGATATACTCGTTGGTATTGGGGATCTTTTCGGCATCCTCCGGCTGGCGCAGCTGATTAAAGCCGTTCCCCTCACGGTAGAGGGCGTCGCCGTATTTCCAGTCGATTTTGCTGGTCTCCTTGTCCACTGTGATCACCCGGTTGCGATCCTGGTCGGTGATCACCACCTTGAAATAGCCGGTAGCGTTGTCTCGGTAGATGAAGGCATCAACCGGCTTGTTGAGATACTTTTCGTCGGTTGGATTGGTGGCGCTTTGCGGGGGCGGGAAAGACCAGGTTTCCACGGAGGTATTGGCGTTATATTCAAAGACGCGCCTGCCCAGGCCATCCGTGATCAGGTAGAGGTTCTGCCCGTTCAGGGTACGGCTGTCGATATCCTCGGCAGCGGTGATCGATTCGCGGTAGGGATACATCCACTCGAGACCGGAGAGACGGTAATCGAGTGTTGAATCCTCGCCGGAGGAACCGAAAACGGGCTCCAGCGTGCCGATATCGCTCAGCATGGTGCCCGGTCCTTTGATGGTTTTTGAGAAGAGAGGATCGCCATCCTCAAAAAAACCGGGTGTCGTCTGCGCCATGATCGTGAGCGGCAGCAGCAAGAGAAGGGCGATAGCGAGTGCGATCCGGTGTTGAAAGAGTGACCCATTTTTCATGATTCATTCCGTCCTTTTAATCCGAAATGATGCGATTAATAATTAATTATTTAATACTGCGTTCAAAAAAAACTTTTGTCCAGCTAAATTGAGCTCCCTGTGCCGCAGCGGCATGGGGCTGTTTGAAGCGGCGGCACAGGATGATTACGCCGCCGGCGGCTGATCATCTTGCGCTCGTGGCCATGGCCAGAGCGATGGAGTAAAATTTGGTCTCTTCGCTGTCCGCCCGGCTGGTCAGAATCACCGGGCACTGTGCGCCAACAATTATGCCGGCCGTCCTGGATCCGCCCAGATAGGTCATGGTTTTGTAGAAAACGTTAGCAGCCTCGATGTCGGGCATGATCAGGATATCGGCATCTCCACCGACCTCGCTGGCGATTCCCTTCACTTCGCAGGCATTCCGGCTGACGGCATTATCGACGGCCAGAGGACCATCAATAATGGCCTCTTTGATCTGGCCGCGAGCGGCCATTTGCGCAATCGCAGCGGCATCAATCGTGCAGGGCATGGAGTCATAGTTCACCTTCTCCACCGCAGCGATCATCGCCACTTTGGGCTTTATAATGCCGAGCTGATGGGCCGCATGGACGGCGTTCTCGGTTATGGCGATCTTGCCTGTGAGGTCAGGAGCGATATTCATGGCGGCATCCGACATCAGCAGCAGTTTGTGGTAGGCAGGGACAGTGAATGCGGCGAGATGGCTGAGGAGTTTGCCGGAACGCAGCCCTGCTTCCTTGTCGAGGACCCCCTTCAACAAAGTTGCGGTCGTGCACTTGCCTTTCATGAGGGCGTTGGCCATCTGCTGGCGCACCAGCTGGATCGCCACTGAGACCGATTGCTGCTCACTCTCGGCGTGAATGATATCAAAACTGGAGAGGTCCAGCCCACCCTTGCCGGCAATTTCAAGAATAGACGTTTTGTTGCCGACCAGGACGGCATCAGCGATGTCACGGCTGTGGGCGAGGCAGAGGGCTTCAAGGATATCTTCATCCTCGGCCATCGCGACGGCGATCGTCCTCTTGACGTGTCCGGTGACCTGGCGAAGCATCTCCTCAAACGATGCGATCATAGTTTCTCCGGGTTGACCTGTTCCTGATCGATCGGCATTGCTATAAAAGTTTCAGCGTTCATTGCAACTGACGGAAACTTGCGGAGATACATTTTATCAACAGTGACCAGAGGCACCCCTTGTTCCTGGGCGAGTGCGACGTATTCGGCAGCATATGCAGAGCAGTCGAATTTTTCGGTCACGGTGAGAATCGCCAGAGAGGGAATCTCAAATTGGCCGCCTTGCATGAGGCTTTCGGCCTCCTGCATGATCAGGCTGGCCTGCCGGAGTGTCAGCACATTTTTGCGCAAATAATAGGCGAGCAGCTGGCGAAACTCGCTGCGCCAGAGCAGCGGGGCGATCCACTCGTCGTCCCTGCGCAGGACCTCCCGGGCCAGATCGGTTTTTTCATTATTGAGCAGCAAAGCGGCGATCATTTGTGAATCGACCACGATCATGAGCGTCCCTCATCCAGTGCTTTTTCCAGCCCTGACTGGGCGATGGAGGGCAAATCCAGCCCTTTTTGCAGCTGTTCGATCCGCTTCAGAAAGGCATCAGAATTGATGCGCTGGCTGCAAATGGCGCGCTCGATACAAACGATGATTTCACTGTTGATGCTGCGACGATTTTCCTTGGCGAGCTGCTTGAGCTTTTTGTAGAGATCGGGGGGAATCTTTTTTACGGTGATGGTCTGCATGAAAACCGCTCCAGAAAGGTTCTTATTTGGAACCATAATGGAATATACTATATTTTTAAATAATTGTCAAGATAAAATTGAAGTTAGGCCGTTTTCCATAAAAAAGCGGCTGGAATCAACCTCTTCCAACCGCTCCCTGGCCATTTTAAAAGTGCTGCAGTTGTCTTTTACCTACTCATACGCTTTGGCCTGCTCTTCGCCGCGCAGAACGCGCAATGCTCCCAGGGCCAGAGCTTCCATCTCCTCCTCACCCGGGAAGAGCAGCACGGGGGCGATAAAACTGACGCGTTCGCGGATGAGTCCGGTGAAGCGGTCATCATGGGCGATGCCGCCTGTCAGCGCAACGGCATCTACCTGCCCGCTGAGTACTGCAGCCATGCTGCCGATCTCCCTGGCGATCTGTCCGGCCATCGCCTGATAAACCAGCAGCGCCTGGGCGTCCCCCCTGTCGATCATCGCCAGGACCTGGCGCATATCATTGACGCCGAGATAAGCGACAACTCCGCCTTTTCCGGTGATCATTTTACTGATCTCGCGCTCGGTATAGCTTCCCGAGAAGCAGAGCTTGACCAGCCCGTAGGCGGGCAAGGTCCCGCTGCGTTCAGGCGAAAAGGGGCCATCGCCATTAAGCGCGTTGTTGACGTCGATGACCCGGCCCTGCCGGTGCGCAGCCACGGAGATGCCCCCACCGAGGTGGACGATTATCAGGTTGAGTTGCTCATAGGGCTTGCCAAGCTGCAGCGCCGCCTTGCGTCCCACTGCTTTATGGTTGAGAGCATGGAAAATGCACTGTTTAGGGAGAAGCGGGTGCCCGGTGAGGCGAGCTTCGGGTTCGAGCTCATCGACGACCACTGGATCGACGATGTAGGCGGGACGATCGTGCAGGGACGCCAATTCGTAGGCGAGGATGGCGCCCAGATTGGAGGCATGTTCGCCAAACTCCGCTTTTTCGAGCTGCGTCAGCATGGTCTCGCCTACCTGGAAGGTTCCACTGGTAACCGGATGGAGCAGGCCGCCCCGGCCGACAAAAGCGTCGATCTCTCCAATCTGCACTCCTCGTTCTTCCAGTATCCTTAAAATGGCCTGCCGGCGGAAGGCATACTGGCTGTAGACCGAAGGATAGGGTGTGAGCTCTTGCGAAGAGTGCGCCATGCTCGCTGTGAAAACCGGGGTTTCATCGTGAAAAAGGGCGATCTTGGTCGAGGTAGAACCGGGATTGATGACCAGGATAGTGAACACACCACCTCCGTTATTCGGATTCAACGTGGACAAGGGATTCAAGACGCATCGGGGTGAGGCGCTGTCGAGCCCCGAGAAAGTCCAGTTCAATGACAAAAGCGCAGCCGATCACTTCCGCTCCGAGCGCGCGGGCGAGCCGGATCGCTGCCTCCACTGTACCGCCTGTGGCGAGCAGATCATCGACGATCAGCACGCGCTGGCCCGGTTGAAGGGCATCGGTGTGCATCTCGAGACTGTCGCTGCCGTACTCTAGGGCATAGCTCTCCCGAATAGTGGCGGAGGGCAGTTTGCCGGGCTTGCGTACCGGAACCATGCCAACGCCGAACTCATGTGCCAGGATACCGGCAAAGATGAAGCCGCGGGACTCGATGCCGATGACTGCGTCAATCCTCTCCCCTTCAAAGCGACGGCGCAGCTGTGCGATGGTTTCGCGCAGAGCGGGTCCATCGCCAATAAGAGTGGTGATATCCTTGAAGACAATCCCCGGCTTGGGAAAATCCGGGATGCTGCGAATCTTGTCGGCGAGGTCCATACGGCTTCCTTTCAGGATTGAGCGCTCCAGTTCACGATGCGGAAACCTCCGTGGTGCCAGGAAGTGATCATAACTTAATGTGGAAGGTTAAAAGATCAAGCTATCTATGGATAGATTCGCGAGATCGTTCTCGGGAACGGGATCGTTTCACGGATATGCTGCAAGCCGCAGATCCAGGTGACGGTGCGTTCGAGCCCAAGCCCGAAGCCGGCGTGGGGCACCGAGCCGTATTTGCGCAGATCGAGATACCAGTCATAATTCTCGACCGGGAGCTGATGTTCCCGGATGCGGCCGAGCAGAGTGTCGAGGTCGTCTTCACGCTGCCCGCCGCCGATAATTTCGCCGTAGCCTTCCGGGGCGAGGAGATCTACGCAGAGTGCGCGGTCGGGCCGTTGAGGATCGCGTTTCATATAAAAGGCCTTCACACCGGCGGGATAGTGGGTCACCATGACCGGCCGGTCATATTTCTGCGAAATGATGGTCTCGTCTGGTGCACCGAGATCGTCGCCGTAGATAAACTGACTGTTCTCCGCTTTGATCATCCTGGCCGCTTCTTCATAGTCAAGCCGCGGGAAGGGCTTCTGGATGCATTCAAGTTTGCTGAGGTCGCGTTCTAGCCGCTTCAGTTCTTCTTTACGTTTGTCCAGCACACGCTCGACGATGGCGCAGACCAGTCCTTCAGCCAGTTCCATATCTCCCTGCAGGTCGCAGAAGGCGACCTCAGGCTCGATCATCCAGAATTCGGTGAGATGGCGGCGGGTTTTGGATTTTTCCGCCCTGAATGTGGGGCCGAAACAGTAAACCTTGCCGAAGGCCATAGCGGCGGCTTCCATATAGAGCTGACCGCTCTGGGTGAGATAGGCCTTGTCTTCAAAATAGTTGGTTTCAAAGAGAGTGCTGGTTCCTTCAGCGGCTGCTGGCGTGAAAATGGGAGCATCAATAAGAGTGAAATTCAAATTATCGAAATAATCGCGACATGCACTAATAATCTCGTGTCTTACTTTAAGAACTGCATGCTGCAGTGCGGAACGAAGCCAGAGATGCCGGTGTTCCATAAGAAAGTCGATGCCATGTTCTTTGGGGCTGATCGGGTATTCGCCGGCAATATGTACAATTTCGAGGGTGCCCACCTGCAGCTCAAAGCCGCCTTTGGCTCGTTTATCCTCGCAGACCGTTCCGGTCACCCGTACAGAGCTCTCCTGGGTGAGCGTGAGTGAGGACTCGAAAAGTTCGTCACCGATGGTATCCCGGAACATCACCGCCTGAATCAACCCGGTGCCGTCGCGCAGCATAAGAAAAATCAGTTTGCCTTTAGCAGTTTTGTTATAAACCCATCCCTGCAGGGTTACCTCCTGTCCGAGGTATTTTGCGATCTCTTCGATATACACTTTTGCAGCCATTCTCTTGCGTTCCTTTCCGAAGGAGAGTGATGAGAATACTTTGGTTTATTTTGCCAACAGCAGAGGAGTCTCGGCCTGCCTCAGGATCCGGTCCGTGGTACTGCCGAGCAGGGTTTCGCGAATTCGGGAGTGGCCGTAGGCTCCGATGGCGATCAGGCTGTATTGCTTTTGGGCGGCGTGTTTGACCAGGGCTTCGTCAGGCCGTCCGGTGACTATGAACGTTTCGGCCGTAACTTTATAGTTGCCCAGATAGGTAGAGGCGATGCCAAGATAGTGGTTGGCGAGTTCGTTGTCTTCACTGACGCATAGCACTCCGACCTTTCCACCGGCGGCTTCAGCCAGATGAGCGGCATACTGCAGGGCCCGGTTGGCATGGTCGGAGCCGTCGTAGCCCACCAGGATATCCCGGATGGGAGCAAATTCCTGCCTAACCGCCAGCACGGGTTTACGCACCATCCTGCTCACCTCCTCCACTGTGGCACCAAGAGTTTTGGCATCCCAGTGTGCGAACTCGCCTCGCTGGCCCAGGATCAGCATATCCGCCGTCTGTGAGTGCTCAAGGATGACGTCCACGGGCGCCCCAATGCTCTTGTGCGCGGAAAACGGGATCCCGCTCTGCTTGAGAAGTGCTGACGATTTGGCAAGGATCTTGTCGCATTTCTCCTCGAGCAGACTGCGCGAGGCCTCCTGATACGAAGAGGAGGGCACGATGGAGATGAAACCGTCGCTGCCGACGGCGGAAGCCCATTCAAAGATGCGCACATCCGCGACTGTGAGCAGGCTCAGGTGGCTGCTGAAGCGCCCGGCGAGTTCAATGCCGTGAGAAAGGACGGAGTCGGTATAGGTGGAGCCATCAACGGCCAGTAAAATATTTTTAAACATATTCTCCTCCCTCCTCTCGATTGTGACGGCCCAGGCAGGGCATTCGGCAGCCCGACAATATCTTCCCGGCTGGAGTCGGGAACGGGGTCCTGCCGCTTCCGTTCACCACGCACTCAGTGCCAGAGTTCGGGTTTGGCCTCCCGATTCATCAACTCCTCCAGGGCGGCGTGTGGTTCCTTGTGCTCGAAAAGGGCCTGATAGACCTGCTCACAGATCGGCATCTCGACCTCGCATTGGCGGGCGAGAGCGACGGCTGATTTGCTGGTCCTGACCCCCTCGGCCACCATAACCATGGAGGCGAGGATCTCCTCCAGAGTTTTTCCCCTGCCGATCTGTTCACCAACGAACCGGTTACGGCTGTGCCGGCTCATGCAGGTGACGATCAGATCGCCCATGCCCGAGAGTCCGGCGAAGGTGAGAAGATTGGCACCCAGTTTTCTTCCCAGCCGGGCCATTTCGGCCAGTCCGCGCGGCTGCAGGGCGGCCTTGGTGTTATCCCCAAATCCGGCGCCATCGCAAATGCCGGCGGCGATCGCGATCACATTTTTCAGTGCGCCGCCCAGTTCCACGCCGACGACATCATGGCTGCGGTAGAAGCGCAGGGTGCGGCTGTTCAACTCCTCCTGCAATGAAATGGCGACCTCTTCTGAGCTGGAGGCGATGACGACCGCCGAGGGAATGCCCCGGCTGACCTCTTCGGCATGGCTGGGTCCGGAGAGCACGGCGTAATTCTCATCGGGAAAGTCGGGCAGCTCCTGCCGGACGATTTCGGAGATGCGCAGCTGGGTATCGTTTTCGATCCCCTTGGCGCAATTGACCAGCAGTACTCCCGAGGGGAGGTGGATTGGCGCGATCTGGCGGAGCACCCCGCGCACGAAATGCGAGGGCACAACCTGCAGGATCACCTCAACCCGGTGGAGAGCGCGTTCCAGCTCGGCCGTGATCGTGATATCACGTTCAATCTCGCTCCCCGGCAGCACGGCGGATCGGGTCCGTTCGCGATCCAACCTTTCCGCTTCAGCCGGATCAAATTCCCACAGTGTGACCGGATGACCGAGGCACCGGCAGTAGTTGGCCAGGGTAATTCCCCATCCTCCCGCGCCAAGGACACACACTTTTTTGATCATAAACCTCTCTCTCCGCTCCTAATATACTTTGCCCATCACCATGGCAGTCTCGCCTCCCTCTTTTTCCAGCAGGTGGAGGATTTCGTCAGCTCCATCCGGGCGTACGACAAGAACCAGGCCGATGCCGAGATTGAAGACGCGGCGCATCTCATCGTCGGCGATCCCGCCGTACTCCTGAATGAGCCGGAAGAGAGGCGGTACGTTCCAGTTCTCCCACTCCACCTTGAGGTTGAGGCCGCCCCGCAGCAATCTGCGCGTGTTCCCCTCGATGCCGCCTCCGGTGATATGGCTGATCCCCTTCAGTGCCGAATGGCCGCGCACCAGGCGGATGGGATTTTGATAGCTGCGATGAACCTGGAGCAAGGCATCCGCCCAGGTCGTGCCGAGCTTGGAGACGTGCTCATCCAGATCGATCTTTTTCATCTCGAGCAGAACCTTGCGCGCCAGAGAAAAGCCGTTGGTGTGCAGGCCGGTCGAAGGCAGACCGATGAGCAGATCGCCTTCCCTGATCTGCCCGCCGTCGATGATGCGGTCACGGTTTACCGCCCCGATGATAGTGCCGGCCAGGTCGTACTCTCCGGCTGCATAAAACCCCGGCATCTCTGCAGTTTCGCCGCCGATCAGGGCGCAGCCGTTTTCGCGGCAGGCTTTGGCCATCCCGCCCACCAGCGCCGCAGCGGTGGCGGGATCGAGCACCCCGACGCCAAGGTAGTCGAGAAAAAAGAGCGGATCGGCCCCGCAGGTCATGATATCGTTGACACAATGATTGACCAGATCCTGGCCGACTGAATCATGGCGTCCGGATGCAAAGGCGATCTTGAGTTTGGTGCCGACCCCGTCGATGCTGGAGACGATAACCGGATCGGTGTATTTCTTCAGATCGAGTGCGAAAAAGCCGGCGAAAAGCCCGATTTCCTTGAGCACATGACTGTTGAAGGTCGATTTGGCCAGCGCTGCGATGTTGTGGGTCGCCTCTTCCGCCGCTTCGAGGCTGACGCCAGCTTCCTGATAGGTGATAGGCACTAGGGTTTTCCTTCCTTGAGATAGTCCTGACGCACTGAACTGAAGAACTCGAGCGCTGAAGCTTCCAGATAATCGGGATAGGTCCAGGGATTGCTCTGAAACCGGCCTCCGCGCCAGAAGAGCTGAACATCACCATAGATACCCTGACCGAGATAGATGCGGTGACCGTAATTTTTGGTCGTTGCCAGCACCAGTTTCGCCGCCTCGATGTAGCCGGGATCGAGGTTGACGCTCCGGCGGCCAGCCAGGGCCATCTCCGCCTCGATGCGATTGGTGGCGAGTTTGATCCCGACGATCTGCATCGGCTCGATCAGACGCCCGAAAGCGCAGAAAAATTTCTGCAGGTTTGGCCCCATCTCCTCCTGATAATAGCGGGTGTGTGTAAAAGCGAATGAGACGGTGCGCTCCGCGACAGGGCCATAGAGCCGTTCGAGCTCCGCACAGGCGCGCAGGCCGCTCTCCTCATCCCGGCAGCAGACTGCGCAAATCAGGCGCACAGGAGGTGCATTTTTCAGCTGGCCCATCAGGATACTCCGGAGAAAGAGTGTTCACGCGTGCTGGATTACATCCCCTTTTTCTTGGTCACTTTTTTCAGCGAGGCACCGCACAGTGGACAGTATTTCCACTTCATGTTCGGAAAGAGGTGATTGATGTCACCGGAGCATTGCATAATGAAAAGTGGCTCGAACTCCAGGCGTACCAGCTTGCCATTCTCCTGATCCAGCTGAAGACGAAAATCCCCCCGATCAGTGCGGCCAGTCAAGAAAACATCTGAAATATCAGGAGTGAGCAGCCGCGATTTGACCTGATTCCCGTTCCAGTCCTTGATCAGCACATCCACCTCGACGTCGCTCCAGTGGCGATATCCCTGCGCATCGACCGGCACGTTCCGGGCGCGCTGTTCGGGTTCGAGATATTTTTTCCATTCAACCCGCACGGGGAAGCACTGCATCTCCGCGATATTTTCCATCGCGATGCGTTCCCCGGTTTCAAGCGGAAAATAGGTCACCGTTGGATAGTCAGAAGGCAGATAGACGCCATAGCCGGCGAAAACGAATTCGAGATGAAGATTTTTGACCGTAACCGCCGGTTTTGAAGAATCCGGATAAACCTTGGCCTCGACAATCGAAGCGGAATTGATTTGAGCGGTGGCGTTGAGGCTGGAGATAAGAAGGATCATCACGATCCATGTTGGCCATGCCGAGGGTCTCATGGCGACCTCCTTTTTGCCCCGATGCAGAAGTTATTGTTAAAATTATACATCCACCCGATGTATCGGGTCAATCAGAATATATCCTATTAAATTTATTACATTTGTTATAAAATATCAAGAAAAAAAAGCCCCCTTGCGGGGGCTTTTACACAGCCACGCTGATATCACGGCCAGATGCCGCGGGCCTGGACCGCTTTGGCCACCCGGTCCACTGCGATCATCATTGCCCCGTTGCGGAGATCCTGTTTCTCACGCTTGGCGAGATCCCAGACCGCCGCGAAAGCGTTTTCGATAACGCGTTCCAGATTCTTGTTCACCTCTTCTTCCGTCCAGAAGAAGGACTGGATCGACTGCACCCACTCGAAGTAGGAGACGACCACGCCGCCGCTGTTGGCGAGAATGTCGGGAACCACATACTTGCCCTTTTTGACGAGAATCCGCTCAGCTTCGGGGGTAGTGGGTCCGTTGGCCCCTTCCACGATGGCGTAGGCCTTGATTCTGTCTGCGTTTTCGGCAGTAATCTGTTTTTCCAGCGCCGCCGGCACCAGAATTTCGGTATCCAGTTCGAGCAGTTCGGCATTGCTGATTTTGGTGATGCCGGGCGCGTCGAAGCCCTCGAGAAGCCGGTTCTTGGAGGTGGTGCAATATTTGATCATATCGCTGATGGGCAGACCGGCCGGATTGTAATAGGCACCGCTGACATCGCTGACGGCGATGATCTTGCAGCCCTGCTTCGAGAGCAGATCGGCGCTGACGCTGCCGACATTGCCGAAGCCCTGCACGACGACGCGGGTCTTGGCGGGGTCCTTGTCCAGGCGTTTAAGCAGCTCGATGGTATTGAACATGACGCCGCGGCCGGTCGCCTCACGCCGTCCAAGCGAGCCGCCGAGTTCGATCGCTTTACCGGTGACGATATCGAGCACTGTGCTGCCGCGGAACATGCTTACCGTATCCATGATCCAGCCCATGGTCTCGGCGCTGGTGTTGACATCGGGAGCGGGAATATCACTGTGCGGACCGATGATGGGCATGATCGCGACGGTATAACGCCGGGTGAGGTGGCGGATTTCATCCTTGCTGAGCTTGGTCGGATCGACCTTGACGCCACCTTTACCACCACCGTAGGGAATATTGACCGTGGCGCATTTCCAGGTCATCCACATCGAGAGTGCGGTCACTTCATCGAGAGTCACGTTCTGATGAAAACGGATCCCGCCCTTGCAGGGACCGCGGGCGCTCGAATGCTGCACGCGGTGACCTTCAAAAACCTCGATGTGACCATCATCCATTACCACCGGAAGCGCGACTGTCAAAGCCCTCTCCGCGTGGGCGAGAACGCGATGCGTGTTGGCATCGAGTTTCAGCAGCCGCGCGGCGGAATCGAGCTGTTCCAGCGCCATGGCGAATACATCAGCTTTTTCCATAATACACTCCCATTATTTAAGACAGCTGTCCCGCTTGTTGGTTTATTGTGAAGCTTGATATCGATAAAAAACAAAGCCCTGTTCCAGGTAATGGAAAAGGGCTTTAGATTACAGCAATCGGACTGATCAGAAACCAGATACAGAAATTCGGGCATCCCGGTATGATGCCGGCTCTCGGGATGCCTGTGGAAAACGCTATGGGGTACTTTAAAGGCATAGGGAAAATTGCTGGCTGCAATAGGCCGTTTTAACGACTGTTTGGATGCAGGGCATCCTCTGAAATGCTGGCTAATGTAGGCAATATAAAAATGATTGTCAAGGGATAAATCGGGCCCTGTTATCGCCAGGGATTGCCATCGCGCCGGTGCTGCTCAAGTTTACGGCGTTCTCTTTTAGTGGGCCTGCCCTTGTAGGCGGGCTTGACCCTTTTAACCGCTTCGCTGAAAAGCTTCATCAACTCCTGTTCTTCCGGAGAAGTTTCACGGGTGTGCAGTGTGTAGAGCAGGCGGGCCTGGGCGGCGGCGATGCTTTTAATGCAGAGCTGCACAACCTCCAGGTCGATGTAGGTGCCGCCGTGATGACGGATAGTCAGGAGGTCGCCGGGGCGGATCTCCTTGGCCGGTTTGGCGACCTGACCGTTGACCTTGACCCGGCGTTCTTCACAGGCCTCGGTCGCCTGGGAGCGAGTCTTGAAGATACGCGCAATTTTCAGCCATTTGTCGAGGCGCTGTGTGGCTATGACCGGTGCGGGGCTATTCTCCATCCGCTTCGCCTCCATCACCACTGAGGATGGCGAGGAGTTCCTCTTTCTCGACCATCTCTTTTTCCAGCAGCCTCTGGGCGAGGGTTTCGAGCTGCTTCTGCCTGGCGTGGAGAATGGTGCGGAC
Organism: bacterium; assembly: GCA_035388125.1. Lineage (GTDB taxonomy): Bacteria > Zhuqueibacterota > Zhuqueibacteria > Residuimicrobiales > Residuimicrobiaceae > JAKPUX01. Next base: position 19,325 of record DAOOPF010000004.1, read on the forward strand.
CTTCTTTTCTGCCTCCTCGAGGAGAAGTTTGATCTCGGCGTCGATTTTGGCGGCCAGACTCTCGCTGTAGACCCTGCTTTCGGGCATTTCAGCGCCCAGAAAGAGGGTACGGCCGCCGCGTCCGTAGGAGACCGGGCCGATTTTCTCGCTCATCCCGTATTCCACCACCATGCTGCGGGCAATATCTGTTGCCCTTTCAAGGTCATTCTGTCCGCCGGTTGAGACCTGTCCGTACTGCAGCTCTTCAGCGACCCGGCCGCCCAGCAGGACGGTGATCCTGCCGATCAGCTCTGAGCGCGTCATCAGATAGCGGTCTTCGGTCGGGAGCTGCAGCGTATAGCCCAGGGCGGCGACTCCGCGCGGTATTATCGAGACCCGATGGACCGGGTCGCTGCCCGGGACGGCGGTGGCAACGATGGCATGGCCGGCTTCGTGATAGGCGACGGTCTCTTTTTCCCGTTTATTCATCACCCGGCTCTTCTTCTCGAGGCCGGCGACGACCCGGTCGATGGCCTCCTCCAGATCCTGCATCTCCACCTTTTTCTTGTTGTGGCGGGCGGCGATGAGAGCGGCCTCGTTGAGGAGGTTGGCAAGATCGGCTCCCACAAAGCCAGGGGTTCGCGCGGCAATCACCTTGAGGTCGACCTCGCGGGCGAGCTTGACCTGCCGGGCATGGACCGTGAGGATCGCCTCCCGGCCGTTGATATCGGGGCGGTCGACGACAATCTGGCGATCGAAGCGTCCGGGCCGGAGCAGGGCGATGTCGAGGATCTCGGGGCGGTTGGTGGCGGCCATGATGATGACGCCGGTGTTGGCTTCAAAGCCGTCCATTTCGGAAAGGAGCTGATTGAGGGTTTGCTCGCGTTCGTCATGACCTCCGTAAACATTGACACCGCGGGCTTTGCCGAGGGCGTCCAGCTCGTCGATGAAGATAATGCAAGGGGCCTTTTGCGAGGCCTGTTGAAAGAGGTCGCGCACGCGAGCGGCGCCGACGCCGACGAACATTTCGACAAAATCAGAGCCGGAGATGCTGAAAAAGGGGACCTGGGCCTCACCTGCAACCGCCTTGGCCAGCAGGGTTTTGCCGGTGCCGGGAGGGCCGACCAGGAGAACCCCTTTCGGGATCCGGCCGCCGAGGCGTTGAAATTTCTCCGGATTTCTGAGAAACTCCACGATCTCGCTCACCTCCCCGAGGGCTTCATCGATGCCGGCGACATCCTTGAACGTGACTTTGGTCTGTCCCTCGACATAGATTTTGGCCTTGCTCTTGCCGATGGACATCATGCCGCCGCTGGGGTTCATGCGCTTGAAAATAAATCCCCAGATCGCGAAAAGGATGGCAAAAGGCAGAATCCAGCCCAGAATCAGGGAGCGCAGCCACTCCTCTCCCTCCACCCCGCGATAGGCCACCTTGAAGGCCTCCAGTTCCTTGACCAGCTCGGCGTCCTCGATGCGCCTGGTGAAAAAGGATTGGAGATTCTTTTCTGCAAAAAGCTCCCTGTCCTTGGCCGCGGCAAAGATCTCCCGGATATTAAAGCCGCTGCGCCCGGCTGTGGTCGCTTTCAGGGAATCGAAACGGGCGCGCCGGGCGGAGAGAGCGGTGGAATCGCCGATGAAGTAGTGCCCCTCGATCCTGTCGGTGGAGACGCCCGCTTCAAAGATGCGGTTCTGGCGCAAGAGTTCCTTGAAGGTGCTGTAGGGCACCTCCTTGACATGGGAGGAGAAGAAAAGGTCGTTGAAGAGGAAGAGAGTCATGACCGCAAAGAGCACATACCAGATGGAAAAATGGAGTTTTCTCTCCATTTTGGGCTTGTTACGGTTGGGTGTTTTGTTGTCGCGTTGGAATAAAGCCATTCATTGCTCCTGGTCGTGCGGTCCAGACCTCCGCCGGGCTGCCTCTATCTGGTGCAGATCAGTTTGCCGATGGCGATCGACAGCAATTTGCTGTCGGTGCTGTCGGCGCGCGAGGGGATCAGCACCGGTGCGGTTGAACCCATGATAACATGGCCCAGACGCAGGCGGGCGAAATAGGTTGTCGATTTGGCCAGCATGTTGGCCGATTCGATCTCCGGGCAGAGAAGGATATCGGCCTTGCCGGCCACGGGCGATTCGATCCCCTTGAGCGCTGCGGCTTCTGACGACACCGCATTGTCGAGTGCAAGCGGTCCGTCGATTATGCAGCCCTTGATCTGTCCGCGCTGATTCATCTTGGTCAGAACGGCGGCGTCGATGGTGGCCGGGAGGGCGGGATTGACTGTTTCCACCGCCGACAGCACTGCCACCAGCGGCTTCTCATTACCAAGAGCGCGAGCCACCGCCACGGCGTTCTCGATGATCTCGATTTTTTGTTTCAGATCCGGCTTGAGGGTGACGCCGCCGTCGGTGATCATCACCAGCTTGTTGCCGGGACGGGAAGGCTCCTCAAAAACGAAGAGGTCGCTGAGCAGATGGCTGGAGCGCAGCCCATGTTCGCTGTCGAGCACCGCTTTGAGCAATGCGGCGGTCTTGATCTTGCCCTTGAGCAGGATGTGAGCCTCGCCGCTGCGTACAGCGGCTACGGCACTCCGGGCTGCAGCCTCTTCCGCAGCATCGCGGATTTGAAAAGGCATCTCTCCGGAGCCGAACAGCGTTTCGTACATGGTCCGGATCTTGTCCCTGTCGCCAAAGAGGAGCGCATCGGCCATGCCCAGTTCATGGGCGGCCGCCACCGCTCCCAGCGCGGCTTCGTCGTCGGCGGCGGCGACGGCTACGGTCACTTTGGGGCCAAGACGCGCCTTGTCGAGCAATTCCTCGAAGGAGGTAATCATGAATATCTCCTGGTTGGGCCATTCTGCGCTGGATTTAATAACGCCGGGCTCTCTCCTGGCCGGTGAGAACGCGCCAAGCCCCCGCGGCCAGGGCCTCCATCTCCAGTTCGCCGGCGATGATCTTGATCGGGGCGATGAATTTGATGCGAGAGCTGATCATCTCTACCAGCAGTTTGGACCTGGCGAGTCCGCCGGTGAGGACAATTGCAGAGATATCCCCGCTGAGCACACAAGCCATGGCGCCGATCTCCTTGGCGATCTGGTAGGCCATGGCCGCAAAGACCTCTCCGGCTCTGGTATCTCCGGCGTTGATGCGCCGCTCGATCTCGCGCGCGTCAGTCGTTTCAAGGTAAGCCGCCAGTCCGCCCTTGCCCATCACCATCTGTTGAATCTCCTTTTTGGTGAACTCACCGGAGAAACAGAGGTCGATGAAAGGCTGCAGCGGCAGACTGCCTGTCCTTTCAGGCGAAAACGGGCCATCACTGGAGGCGTCATTGACATCAATGATGCGGCCGCCCTTGACAGGTGCGACGGAGATGCCGCCGCCGAGGTGGGCGACGATAAAATTGTGCTCGTTCGGATCCAGTTTCATGGACTCCGCAGCCCAGATGGCTGCCGCGCGCAGGCTGAGCGCGTGCGATAAAGCCCTCCGGGAGATCCGGGGATGCCCCGAATAGCGTGCAAGGCGGTCGAACTCATCGACCGAGACCGGATCGACGATAAAGGCGGCACAGCCGTAAAGTTGGGCGATTTTATAGGCGATGGCGCAGCCCATATTGGAGCTGTGCTGTCCTTGCACCCCTTTTCTGGCATCCTCGATCATCGATTCATCGACGACATAGGTGCCTCGGTTCAGGGGTTTGAGCATCCCTCCCCTGCCGACAACCGCATCGAGAGAGAAGGCTTTAAGGTTCTGGCGGTTGAGGAATGCGATAACAAGGTCGGTGCGGTAATCAAACTGATCCCATAAACCCTGGTAGCGCGCAAGCTCTTCCCGGGTGTGAACGAGATTCTCTTCCGAGACCTTGTTTTTACCGGCGAAAAGCCCCACTTTGGTTGAGGTGGAGCCCGGATTAATCACCAAAATGAGGGGCGAAAGGCTATCTGTCATGATGCCACCCTCCGGTTGACTCCGCCCGGAGTCTGGAACTCCGGGCGGAGTGCGCTGGTGCTATTCCTGGTATACCGTCTTTTTGGTGTAGTGGGTATGGAGAAGCTCATGGGCCTTGTGGCTGTTGGGCTCCCCGAGGAACTCCTTGTAGAGCTGCTGCACGGCCGGATTCTCATGCGATTTCCGGATGGTTTTGGCCTGATCAGCCTGGTAGATCGCTTCGGCGCGTTTTTTCCTGATCTCCAGGGAGGTGGGAACAGGTTGTCCGCCGCCGCCGATGCAGCCGCCGGGGCAGGCCATGATTTCGATAAAATGGTAATGGGCCTCACCGGAGACGATTTTTTTCATAAGCTGGCGGGCGTTGGCAAGACCGTTGGCGACGGCCGCTCGAACAGTGAGATCACCGACCTGGACCTCCGCCTCGCGTACGCCTTCCATACCGCGGACGGCCTTGATCTCGACCTGAGCCAGGGGTTTTCCGGTGACCACCTCATAGACGGTGCGCAAGGCGGCTTCCATGACACCGCCGGTGTTGCCAAAGATGACTGCGGCACCGGTAGAGATCCCCAGCGGTTCATCGTACGACTCTTCCGGCAGATCGGGCAGATGAATGCCGATCTGCTTCATCATCGTCGCTGCTTCACGGGTGGTCAGGACCGCGTCGACATCCTTAAAGCCGCTGCTGCTCATTTCGGCGCGGTCGCTTTCATATTTCTTCGCGGTGCAGGGCATGACCGAGACCGAAAAGATGTTTTTCGGATCAGCGCCGATCTTTTCCGCATAGTAGGTTTTGGCGAGGGCGCCGAACATCTGCTGCGGCGATTTGCAGGAGGAGACGTGCGGCAGGAGTTCAGGATAGAAATGCTCGATGAAATTGATCCATCCGGGGCTGCAGGATGTCAACAGGGGCAATGTGCCGCCCGTTTTGAGCCGGTGAAGCAGTTCATAGCCCTCCTCCATGATGGTCAGATCGGCCGTGAAGTCGGTGTCGAAAACCTTGTCGAAACCGAGGCGGCGCAGTCCGGCCACCAGTTTGTCAGTGACCAGCGATCCGGCAGGCATGCCGAACTCTTCGCCGATGGCGACGCGGACGGCCGGTGCGGTCTGGACAACCACATGCAGGTCAGGATTATCGAGAGCATCCCAGACCCGCTGGATGTGGCTGTTCTCATAGAGGGCTCCAACCGGGCAGCGATCGATACACTGGCCGCAGGCGACGCAGGCGACCTCGCTTAGTCCCTTGTTGAATGGGGTATCGACCCAGACATCATAGCCCCGGCTCTCCATGCCGAGGGCGCTGACGCTCTGGACCATGGTGCAGGTCTGGACGCAGCGGCGGCAGAGGATACATTTCGAGGGATCACGAACGACTGCGGGACTGGAGGTATCCAGGTCACCCTTGCGTTCGCGGTATTCGAAGCTGATCTCACGGATGCCGAGCTGGTCGGCGACTGCGCGCAGCTCGCAGGAGCCGTTGCGGACGCATTCAGTACAGCGCATGGGATGGCGCGAAAGCAGCAGCTCCATAGCGATCTTGCGCGACTCGCGCACCACCTTGGAATTGGTGGTCACTTCCATCCCCTCTGCGACCTTCCAGGAGCAGGCCGTGCGCAGGAGACGGTCGCCCTTGATCTCGACGACGCAGAGGCGGCAGGCCGAGACCGGGGGCAGATCGGGATGATAGCAGAGACGAGGGATATTGATGAGTGCCTGTTCGGCGGCTTCGAGGACGGTGGCATTGGCCGGCACGGTAACCTGGCGTCCATCTATGGTCAAATTGACAGTATCCAAAGCAATCCTCCTAAATGATAAAATAGTGCATCAATTTTCCGAGACAGAAAATCAGGCGGCGGCTTGATCGGCTGCTTCGAAAGAGCATTTCCCGGTCTTGCATTTCTTGTCGAGATGCTGTTCGAATTCTTCTCTGAAGTAGCGCAGGCAGCCGATGATGGGGATCGGGGCCGCCTGGCCCAGTCCGCAGAAGGCGCCTCTGGTCATGGTCTGGGCGAGCTCCTCCATCAGCTGGAGGTCTTTGGCGGTGCCGAGGCCGGAGGTCATGCGCTCGAGGATCTCCAGGAGACGGCCGTTGCCCTCGCGGCATAGGGTACAAATGCCGCACGATTCGTGCACGAAGAACTCGACAAAGTTCTTGACCAGACCGACGACGCACTGGCTGTCATCTACAACCAACAGCGCGCCGGAGCCCATGCCCGCTCCGATTTCGCGCAGGGACTCGACACTCAGGGGCAAATCGAGGTGCTCGCTGGTCAGGATGCCGCCGGTTGTGCCGCCGAGCTGGGCCAGTTTGAAGCCTTTGCCATTGGGGATGCCGTGACCGATATCATAGATGATCTCCCGGAGGGTGATGCCCATCGGCACCTCGATGAGTCCGGGATTGTTGATATTGCCCACCATCGTAAAAACCTTGGTGCCGGGACTCTTGGCCGTGCCGATCCCCTTGTACCACTCTGCACCCCTGCGAATGATCTGGGGCACATTGGCGAGGGTTTCGACATTGTTGACGATGGTCGGTTTGCCCCAGAGGCCGACGGAAGGCGGAAAGGGCGGCTTGTTGCGGGGTTCGCCGCGCTTGCCTTCGATCGATTCGATGAGGGCGGTCTCCTCACCGCAGATGTAGGCTCCGGCCCCTTCGCGGATCTCGATATCGAAAGCGAACGGGCTGCCGAAGACATTCTTGCCCAGCAGGCCGTGGGCGCGGGCCTGTTCGATGGCGCGCTTGACCCGGGCGATGGACATGTGGTACTCGCCGCGAATGTAGACATAGCCCTGATGAGCGCCGACAGCGTAACCGGCCAGGGCCATGCCTTCGATGACCGCGTGCGGGTCGCCTTCGAGAATGAGACGGTCCTTGAAAGTGCCAGGCTCGCCCTCGTCAGCATTGCAAATGATATACTTTTCATCGGATTTTTCTTTGGCAGCGAAGCCCCACTTCAGGCCGGTCGGGAAGAAAGCGCCGCCGCGGCCCTGCATCCCCGACTTTTTGACCTCCTCCATGACCGCTTCGGGGGTCATTTCGGTGAGGGCTTTGCCGAGAGCTTCATAGCCATCCTGGGCAATATACTCCTCGATACTTTCGGGATCGATCACACCGGCGTTCTTGAGCACAATACGCTCCTGCTTGCAGATACGCGCCGACTTTTCACCCATCTCTCCTTCAACCGAAGGGACATCCAGATAGTGCAGGCGCTCGACAACGCGGCCTTTGAGAAGATGTTCGGCGATGATCTCCGAGACATCTTCCATCTTGACGCCGACATAATAAACGGCATCGGGGAATATAACCAGCACAACACCCTTGTCATAGATGCCGAGGCTACCGGTTTCGACCACGCGCACATCATCGGCGAGTCCGGCCAGGGCGACTTCCTTGACCAGGGCGTCTTTGACCGAGCGAGCGCCCTGCGATATGGTGTGGGCATCCATCGCCACCAGAATATGGATTCTATGCATTGGAGGATCCTTTCACTTTGTAATCTTTCAATATCGCGACCGCTTTCTCCGGAGTGAGGTTGCCATAGACCTCATTGTCAATCATCATGACCGGTGCGACGGCGCAGAGCCCAAGGCAGCTGGTAAACTCGAGAGTAAAGAGCCCATCCGGGGTGGTCTCGCCGGTCTCGATGCCGAGATAGCTCTTGATCTGGGTGAGAACCTCCTTGGAATCCTTGACATAACATGGGGCATTGTTGCAGCAGCGCACGATATGTTTGCCCTTGGGCTTGGTGGTGAAAAGAGAGTAAAAAGTGGCGACGCCATAGATTTCGCTGAGGGGGATATCGATCTTTTTGGCGATGCGGGTGAGAAGTTCCTCGGAGAGGTGACCATACTCCTTCTGCACATCCTTGAGGACGTAGATGAGCGGCGTTTTGGTCGCCGCATAGGAAGTGATGATTTTATCTACTGCAGTGTAATCCGTCATAGGTTCCTCCATAAAACTCGGCAAGTTACGTACATTAGCTCAACCCGGAATGGAGCTGCCGGCATTATTCATGCGAAAAGACATGGCTGGAGACGATACGATCGGCCAGGACATGCTCATCGATTATTTTGCGGGCAATTTCCGGATTGATCTTGCCGTAAGTGGTGGTCACCCCCTTGTCGGTCTGCACCACCTGAACGAGGGGTTCCTGATCGCAGAAACCAAGGCAGCCGGTCTGGGTGACGACGACGTCGGTGACACTTCTCTTGTTTATCTCATCAAGTATAGCGGACATGACCGCGCGTGCGCCGGCGGCAATCCCGCAGGTCCCCATGGCGATGACGATGCGGTATTTGGCCGATTGTTCACGGGCCGCCATCTCTTTTTTGGCCTTTTCCTTGATGGCGCGAAGATCTGACAGACTTTTCACTCGGTATTCCTCCTGCAGTTGTGTTTCACCGGCGGAGCGTGGAGATGATTCCGCCGATGTGGAGCTGTTGATTAAGTAAAATATACCGCAAAAATTCAATATCGGGCCGGCGCGGGGGGCAGGATCAGGCGGTCGAGCCAATCGACAGCAGCTTCTCCTCAATCCATTTTTGCGCCGGTTCGACCAGCATGTACTGAGAACAATCCAGCTCGGCCATACGGGCATAGATCCAGTAGGAATCAAAAGCAAAACAGCCCGTGTCTGTCCGGTGGCCGTAGACAAAATGGACATCCGGTGCGCCGATGATCAGATTGACCACGGTCTCGGCAATTCCGCCAAGTGGAGAGCGGTTCAGGCTGTTGTGGTGAAAAGAGGCGGTCAGCGTGGTGCCTTTGCCGAGTCTGGATTTGATCCTGAGCGTCCCGCCGCAGCTGGTCGCCGCCTGCCTGAGAAGAGGGAGCCCCATGCCGACAGGACGGGTGGTCCGCGTTGTCACAAAGGGATCAATGACCGCATCGATCATCTCCTGGCTCATGCCGCGTCCGTTATCACGGATGGTAATCGAAAACTGATTTTTCTCTACTGACTCTTCTATCCAGAGGATAACACGGCTGGCCTTCGCCTCGATCGAGTTGGTGACGATATCCAGAATATGCAGGGAGAGTTCGCGCACAAGCTGTCCTTATTCTCTGTTTCAGTGCACAGCTGCCGCACATGAGGCGCCGCTGCGGCCGGCCTCTTCCGGTTCAAGGACAGCGATCTGACGGCCGTTCTCCCCCCGGCAAGCCAGCAGAAGCTCGGGGAAAGAGGGTTCTGACATCCTGAACCAGCTTCGTGCAGTGCCGATCTGTTCGACGTCATGGGCATCAGAAGCAGTGATCAGCTGCATCCCGCTGCCGCTGTAACGTTCCACCGCGTCGGCCAGGTTGGCACGGCGGGAGAGTTCAACGATCCTGAAGGGCAAGTCGGCGGGCAGGAAGCCCAGAGTGCGGACCATACTGTTGGCGCGCCGGTCGATGTGGGCGGGATAGATGATACCCTCCCTGGCGACGGTCTCACGCACAACCTGATCATAGGGCGCATGTATGGGCAGACCTAGCAAGCGCATATTTTCGGCGACGATATTTTCCCGCTCATCGACGACAAGCTGCGGTCCCCACAAGGATGGGTCGTTTTCCCCCTCCTGCAGCTGACTGTAGAGCCACTCCTGAAAATCAAAGAGCTGTTCCAGTGCGGGGAAGAGTGTGATCATGTGGATCTCCTCCCGTGTGGATACCTCGATGCCCGGAAAGACCTGGAGCCGGGTTCCCTGAGCGGCGCGCTGGACGGCGGGGACATTCTCCGCCGAATTGTGATCAGTAATCGCAATAAAATCCAGCCCCTGGTGGATGGCGGTCCGGACAATATCCTGCGGCCCCATGGTCAATTCAGAGCAGGGTGACAGCACGGTATGAATATGGAGGTCACCAACATACCAGCGCAGCATTCAATTGCTCCCGCGTAGACCCAGGGCATAGAGCCGGCCCGCAATATCAAAGGCATTCTGGTCGCAGCTATAGAGGGCGATCTTTTTGATGTTGGCTTTGTCGATCGCGTCCATGGCGGGCACGGCGCCGTTGGTGAAGATGACCGCGGTCAGCTCCTTGAAAAAAGCGATCGCGATGACATTCTCATGGGCCTGATTGGTGATCCAGATGGCATCGCGCGGCACTCTGGCCATCACATCGCTGAGGATGTCGGAAATGCATGCAGAAGATACATCCCGTTCTTTGGAATTAGCCATTGTAAGGCAATTTAGAGGGATTTCTTCAAGTATTTTTATAAATTCCATGGCCTGTCTTTACTCTCTTGGCGTGTGGGGTAATGAGTTCACGGCAGTGAAACTTCCGCCGGTATCCTTGCCAAACTGCACCAGGTCGATCACGATGGCGCCCATATCGATGGTCTCCCCTCCTTCCACGAGGACGACATCGCCGGTTCTGAGGTTTTTTTTAAGCCAGTTGCCGGCCTCCTCGACGGTGGAACAGGTTATGACCCGTTTGCGGCGGCTGGTGGCGGTGGTGATGGCCGATGCAGCGGCGCCGGCGTAATCTCCGACCAGGACGGCGATATCGATTGGCATGCCGGCGATATAATGGCCCATCATGGTATGCATCACCCGGGTTTGTCCCCCGATCTCAGTCAAATTCCCCATGACGAAGATAAGCCGTCTGGCATGGCGGCGAAAGTTGATCAATGATTTTGTTGATTTGTAGAATGACTGGGGAGTAGCGTCATGGGTGTCGTCGAGGATGTAAAAGCCAGGGAAGGCGTGCAATCTGCCGCGTCCGTCGGGAAGGGTGAAACCGTTTTCAAGGGCATTTTTAATGGTTTCGCGTGGCACACCGAGTTCCGAAGCGGCGGCGTAGGCGGCGAGGGCATTGTAGACATCGCCGAGGGAATAGAGAGCCATCCTGAGGTGCACTTCTTCAGTACCGTGCCTGTGGATGGTGAAGCTGGTGCCTTCCGGCCCGAGATGTCGAATGGAATCGGCGTAATAGTCCGATACCGAACTCAGACCGTAATAGAGCACTCTGCCGGCCAGATTCAGCCCCATCATACGCGTGAATTCATTGTCGCGATTGAGGATGGCGATGCCGTCCGGGTCAAGGGCGGTGAGCAGTTCAAGCTTGGCAGCGGCGATATCATCGATCTTGTCATAGTGAGAGAGGTGAGCTTCACCGACATTGGTGATGATCGCCATATGGGGTTTGATCAGGTGGGCGGCGGTGCGGCTTTCCCCCGGGATGGCGGCGCCGATTTTCAGGACCGCCCAGTCCAGCGGCGGGTGGATGGTGGTGAGTTCCCGGCCGATCTCTGCCGCGGTATCGGAGTTGCAGGAAAACTCGTAAACGCGGCCGGCCTGGCGCAGGATATGGGCGAGCATGGACCTGGTCGTCGTCTTGCCATTGCTGCCTGAAATAGCGATGAATGGAAAAGTCAGATGGACACGATATGCTTCAGCACCAGCGATGGCCTGATCAAGCATCATGGTCATACTTTGAATTCACCGTTAGGGTTAACCCGTATGGAGCAGGCGGAACCGGCTCCGATCGAACCGTTCAGAAAGGAAAATACATAAATTTTTGAAAAGAAGAAAGAAAATAAATCGGCAGGTCTCCTTTTATCGTTCAGCGAGCGGAAGGAAAAGGGTAAATGTAGTTCCAACCTCGTATTCCGATTCAGCTTCAATGCGGCCGGCATAGCTGTCGACGATCTTTTTGACCAAGGTAAGCCCCAGTCCGGTGCCGGTGATGCTGCGGGTGTGGGCATTTTTGGCGCGGAAAAACTCCTCGAAAAGCCGTTCTTTCTCTTCAGGCTTCATGCCGATGCCGGTATCGCGTACGACCAGCTTGGCATAGCCCTTTTCCCGGCTGGTATGCAGGGTTATTGAGCCCTGAGGCCGGTTATACTTGACGGCATTGGAGATCAGGTTGGTGAGGAGCCGCTGGATCTCTTCCTTGTCGGCGTCGATCAGCAAGGCCTCGGTGAGCTCAGTCTCAAGGGTCAGTCCATTCTTTTCGATCTCATTGGTGAAGAAATCGGCCACAGATTGGGTCATGAGAGAGAGATCCAGCCGTTCGATCTCGCGGCGGACCTTGCCGGCCTGGATACGGGAGATATTGAGCAGGTCATTGATGAGGGTAATCAGGCTTTTACTGCGCTCAAGGGAGCGGCGAAGATAGCTGTCGTAGGTCTCGGGTTCATCACCCAGCGTTTTATCGACAACCATTTCGAGGTAGCCCTGGATGGCGGACAATGGCGCCTTGAGTTCATGGGCAGCCATGTTGACGAACTGGGACTTGAGCAGTTCCAGCTGCTTGAGCTCGGATATATCACGGAGAACAGAGACGTAGCCGATCAGGCGGTTTTGATCATCACGGATGGTCGTGGTATTGGCCATCACGACCAGTTTTGCCGGCGGATGGATCACGAACTCCTGCTGCAGAGCCTGGAGGCTGTCTTTCTGCCTGAAAATGTCAGCGATCAGCTCCTGAAATTGTTCCGGCAGCACCTCGCGGATGGAGCGGCCGATGACCAGCTCCTTTTCAAGTTCGAGCAGGCGGGGAAACTGGGGGTTAAAGAGGACCACCTCCTCATCCTGATTGAGCACAACGATGCCGTCGGCGATCGAATTGATGATGGTGCGGATGCGGGACTTTTCCTGCACGATCTCGAGCAGGCGTCTCTCCTGTTCGATTCTAAGCTGGCGCGCTTCAAGGATATACCAGCGCCTTTCAACAGCGCGGTCAAAAACCAGCTGGATCTCCTCAGGCGCGAAGGGCTTGGCGATATAGTGGTAGGCGCCCAGCCTGGTGGTCTCGACGGCTGTTTCGATGGAGGCATAGGCCGTGCAGATGACGCATATCGCCTCCGGGAACCTGGCCTTGATGGCGCCGAGCACCTCCACCCCATCGATATCGCCGATTTTGAGGTCGAGAAAGTAGATATCGAACTCTTCAGCAGTGCCTTTGTCGATACCAAGCCGTCCGGTTTCGGCGGTTTCGACCCGATGGCCTTGCGCCTCAAAGAGGCGCCGAATGCCCTCCCGCATGCCGAATTCGTCATCGACGACGAGGATATTTGCCCGTTCGATCTTCATAGCTGCCCGATTTGAGTGGTGTAAATGTGCTGCGGAAGAGACAGCGCTCTCACCGGTCGTGCGACCGGTGAGCCTGCAGTATACGTACGCTCAGTGCCGGGGAGCTTCAGGAGTATCAAAAAAACGTTCCTTGATAAACGCGAGCAGTTCACGCGGTGGAATCGGTTTATCCAGGTATTCGTCGGCCTGGATCCATTTACGCTCCTCCTCTGTCTGGGTGGAGAAGCGGATGCCGGTCTCGTGGCTCGCAGCGGTCATGATCACCACCGGAACACTGACGCCCTCGGGCAGGCTCTTGATGCGGTGACAGAGGACAAAGCCCGAGTCAAAGTGCTCCATGGCCAGATCGACCATCACCAGATCGGGGAGATAGGTTTTAAACAGTTCAAGTCCTTCGGCGGCTGTGTTGGCTGTGGCCACTTCAAAACCGGCCTTTTCGAGGACCGGCACGTAGATCTGAAGCAGATCATAGTCGTCATCGACCATCATGATTTTTTTCTTCATGGCGCTGGTATCTTCCTTTGTCAGGTTTTATTTATCCTGCAGCATGGCGTGTACCTTGGCGAGAAGAAGTTCCTTCTGGACAGGTTTTTCGATAAAACTGTCCACAGGATTCCACTCGACATCGGGGCCAATGCGCAGATTGAAGGGATGTTCCCGGTTTACACCGGTCAGCATCAGGATGGGGGTGTGGCGGATCGCCTCATGCTTGCGAATCTGCCGTGCCACCTCGAATCCTTCACCGACCGTGCTCATCATTACGTCCAGAATGACCAGATCCGGCCGTTCCGCGATCACCTTTTCCAGTCCTTCGGCTCCGCTGAAAGCGGCCACAACCTCATAGCCGGCCATGGTGAGAAGGGCGCGGTTCAGTTCGACGATATCGATGTCATCGTCGATCAGTAAAATCTTTTTACTCATTGCATGCTCTCCTGCACAGCTTTGAAATCGAAAGCAGCGGCATGGACTGCATTCTGAACCGGCAATTCCACCGTGAATGTCGATCCATGATCGACTTCACTCTTGACGGTGATGCTGCCGCGATGCATTTTAATGATGCCATAGGCGATGGCCAGCCCGAGGCCGGTCCCCTTGCCGATCTGCTTGGTGGTGAAGAAAGGTGTGAAGAGTTTGTTCATATTTTCAACCGGGATGCCCCCGCCGGTATCGATAAAGGCGATGCGCATTTGCTGCCCGTCGGCTGTGACTGTGGCCTGGATGGTCAGTGTGCCTCCCTCAGGCATGGCTTCAGCGGCGTTGACCGCCAGGTTGAGAAAAACCTGATAAATCTGATCAAAATCGACCTCGATGAGAGGAAGATCAGGGTCAAGCCTGGCGACAACATGGGTCATCTGAAAAAGCGGCTGATTGAAGGCGACAGAGATGAGCTTGTCGAGGATCTCCTGCAGAGTCACCTTGCGCAAATTGAGTTTGCCCTGACGGGCGAAGTTGAGCAGCCCGGCGACGATCTTTTGACACCGCTTGGCTTCATCCATGATGAAGTGCAAATCCTTGCTCTTCTGGTCGTCCTCCTTCAACTGTTGCAGGAGGAGATGAGCGTAAAGCATGATCGAACCGAGGGGATTATTGACCTCATGGGCAACCCCGGCTGCCAGCTGTCCGATCGAGGCCAGTTTCTCATGCTGAATGAGCTGCTCCTGGGCGTCTGCCAGATCGCCCAGAGATTCCTGCAGCTCTTTCTGGGTGTGCTGCAGTTCCTCGATAACGTAAGGAAGACACATCTCTTCCTCAGCAAAGCCCTGAAAGACCGCTTTGGCGTATTCGCGGCAGGTTTCATAGCCGCAGGCTCCGCAGTTCAGTTCGTCGGAGGAGATGGCTTTCTTGATCTCCTTGAGGATCAGCCTGATCTCGTCCTCCGTGGGTTCAGGTTTTTCCTTGACCGCGGGTTTGAAGGAGCGGTGGATCACGACATCCTGATACTGGAGGATGGCCTTTTTCCATTCCGCATAGTTGGTCTGCATGCGCAGCGAATCGGTATAGGCGACGATCTTTTGTTTGCGGGTGAAAAAATTCAGCGAGGTGTCCGTGAAAGGCCCGCTGATACACCCCTCGCAGAAGAGGATATCAACCAGACTCGCCTTGACCTGATGGTTTTTCAGGCTTTCCAGCAATTTGAGCACGCGCTGTTTGCCTTCGGTGACGACCACTTCGTTGTTCATCAAATCGAAAGGCAGGCCGGCACTGCGCAACAGCCCTCCAGAGACCGGATAGAGGCGTCCGAGATAGGCATGAGGCGGATCAAAGGCGACCGGCTCAGCCTGGGCGGGGTCGATCCCGCGGCGTTTCCAGAGTTCCTTCAGTTCTGCGTAGGTGAGCACCTCGTCCACGGCGTCCGAGACCTCGGGGTCGAGCATCTCGACTTTTTTAGCCGTGCAGGGACCGATGAAGACCGTCCTGACCTCTTCGCCATAGCAGCGGCGGACAACCCTTCCCATAGCGACCATGGGGCTGACTATCGGGGCCAGATTGGGCACCAGTTCGGGAGCCGTGCGTTCGACCAGTTCATAGATAACCGGACAGGAGCTGGTAATCAGCGGCAGGGCGATCTCCTGGCCGTCCAGAGTCTGTTTGGAGTTGACCAGACGGTAGTATTCACGATTGATCAGATCCGCACCGTAGGCGACCTCGACCACGTGCTGAAAACCCGCCTTGTGCAGGGCCCCGGCAATCTGTTCCCCCTCCAGATCCGGCAGGCCGGCCGGAAAAGAGGGAGCGATCATGGCGACGACAGGATGGCCGCTCTTGAGAAAGCGCTCGACCGCCTCCACCCCGCTCTTCACCGCTTTGGCCCCCTGGGTGCAGACGGTGACGCAATGTCCGCAGCCCAGACAAAGCTCCTCCACTACCTTCGCCTGGCCTTTGACGACCATGATGGCTTTGGCGGGGCACTCGCGGATGCAGGAATAGCAGCTTTTACAACGTTCCTCTATGGTCCATATGACGGACATACAGCCATCCTTTCCGGCGGCTCTTTAGGCGCGTTCCACATAGTGGGTGTGGAGCAGTTCATGGGCCTTGTGGCCGTTGGGCTCGCCGAGGAATTCCTTATAAAGGCGCATCACCGCTTCATTCTGGTGTGAAGCGCGTTTGGGCAAGGTGCGATCGATGGCATAGATAGCCTCCATGCGCTTGCGCACCCGGTCCGGGTCGCTGTTGATGGGCTGGCCGCCGCCATTGATGCAGCCGTTCGGGCAGGCCATGACCTCGATGAAGTGATAGGTGTTCTCGCCGGAGCGGATCTTGTCAAGGATGGTGCCGATATTCTTCAGTCCGCTGACGGCGGCTACCTTGATGGTCAGGTTGGCGATGGTGACCTCGCCCTCCTTTACTCCCTGCAGACCACGCACCGGCGTGAACTCGACATTATCCATCTCCTTGCCGGTGAGGAAAAAGTGGGCGGTGCGCAGAGCAGCTTCCATGACCCCGCCGGCGGCGCCGAAAATGACCGCGGCACCAGTCGACTCGCCCATCGGATCATCGAAATGTTCGTCAGCGAGCTTGGTGAAATCGATGCCGGCGTTCTTGATCATGCGCGCCAGCTCGCGTGTAGTGAGCACCGCATCGACATCGCTGAATTCCTCTTTCAGTTCCGGGCGCTGGGCCTCGAACTTTTTGGCGATACAGGGCATGATCGAGATGACATAGATGTCCCTGGCAGGAATGCCGGTCTTTTCGGCGTAGTAGGATTTGATCAGCGCCCCCTCCATCTCGTGCGGCGACTTGCAGGAGGAGACATGCGGGAGCAGATCAGGATAAAAATGTTCAATATACTTGACCCAGCCCGGACTGCAGGAGGTCAGCAGCGGCAGCTTGCCGCCGTTATTGACCCGATGCAGCAGTTCGGAGGCCTCTTCGATGATGGTCAGGTCGGCGCCAAAGTTGGTATCGAATACCCGGTCCACCCCGAGCCGGCGCAGGGCGGCGACAATCTTGCCAGTGACCACGCTGCCCGGTTCCATGCCGAACTCCTCGCCGAGGGCGACGCGTACGGCCGGTGCGATCTGGGCGACGACATGCTTTTTGGGATTATTGATCGCCTCCCAGGCGATTTTTTCGTTGCTCTTTTCGCGCAGTGCGCCAACCGGGCAGACCGTGATGCACTGGCCGCAGAAGACGCAGGCGATGGCATTGAGGCTGCCGTCCATGGCCGGAGCGACTGCGGTCTTGAAGCCGCGGCGGACAAAATCGATGGCGCCCACATTCTGGACCTCATGGCAGACGCGTACGCAGCGGCCGCAGAGGATGCATTTTTCAGGGTCGCGCTCGATCGAGGGGCTGGCCACGTCGATCTTGCCGCCGCGAATCTCACCGGCATAGCGGACATCGCGAACGCCGTACTGCGCCGCCAGATCCTGCAGCTCGCAGTTGCCGTTGCGCACGCAGGTGAGGCAGTCCTGGGGATGGTTGGCGATAAGCAGCTCGACGATGGTCTTGCGGGAACGGCGCACACGGGGTGAATTGGTCAGAACCACCATACCCTCGGTTACCGGGTAGGCGCAAGCGGGAATCAGATTGCGCTGTCCCTCGACCTCGACCACGCAAACCCGGCATGAGCCGGTGGGGCTAAAACCCTTGAGATAGCAGAGGGTGGGAATCTGGATGCCCTCGCGCTGTGCGACAGTGAGGATGGTTTCGCCCGGATTAGCCCAGCACTCTTTATTATTAATCGTTACCTTCATGATCGTCCTCTTGGTTTTACTCTACAAAGATCGCATCGAATTTGCAGTTGGCGCGGCACTGATCACAGCGGATGCACTTTTCGTCGATGATATAATGGGCTTTACCCTTCTCGCCCAGGATGGCGTTCTGGGGACATTTGCGCGCACAGACCGTGCAGCCGGTGCATTTGTCGGTGTCGATATGGTAGGTGAGCAGCTCGCGGCAGCTGCCGGCCGGGCACTTGCGATCGTAGAGATGAGCTTCGTATTCATCGCGGAAATAGCGCAAGGTACTCATGACCGGGTTGGCCGCAGTCTGTCCCAGCCCGCAGAGGGAGGTATCCCGGATCACCTCTGAGAGGCGCTCCAGGTAGACCATGCCCTGAAAGCGCAGCAAAGCCTCGTCCGGAGACTTTTCGCTGCGGTAGCTCTGGGTCAGCCGTTCGAGGATCTCCAGCAGCCGCTTGGTGCCTTCACGGCAGGGGATGCACTTGCCGCAGGATTCGGACTGGATGAAGGTCATAAAATATTTGGCGACGTCAACCATACAGGTGGTTTCGTCCATGACCACCAGGCCGCCGGAGCCCATCATGGCGCCGACCTTTTTGAGGTTTTCATAATCTATCTGGGTATCGATGACCTGTTCCGGCAGAGCGCCGCCGGAGGGGCCGCCGATCTGAACGGCCTTGAATTTTTTACCATCCGGGCAGCCGGCGCCGATATCATAGACCACTTCACGGAGGGTCACGCCCATCGGCACTTCCACCAGCCCGGTGTTGGTGATCTTGCCGGAGAGGGCGAAGATCTTGGTCCCCTTGGAGCCCTCGGTGCCGATGGCGGCATACTTGTCGGCGCCATCGCGCATGATGTTGGGTACATTGGCGAAGGTTTCGACGTTGTTGATGACCGTCGGTTTGCCGAAAAGGCCCGAGACCGCCGGGAAAGGCGGACGGGGCCGCGGCATACCGCGCTTGCCTTCGATGGAGTGCAGGAGAGCGGTTTCTTCGCCGCAGACAAATGCACCGGCGCCTTTTTTGATCTTGAGGTTCAGATTAAAGCCGCTGCCGAGGATGTTCTGTCCGAGCAGGCCATAGGCTTTCGCGTCGGCGATGGTCTTTTCCAGCCGCTTGATGGCGAGGGGATACTCTGCACGGCAGTAGATGTAGCCTTCGCTGGCTCCGATGGCATAGGCGCCGATGATCATGCCTTCGATGACACGGTGAGGATCGCTCTCCATCACGGCACGGTCCATGAAAGCGCCCGGATCGCCCTCGTCGGCGTTGCAGACGATATATTTCTGTTCAGCGGGCTGATTGAGGGCGAATTCCCATTTTTTCCCGGTCGGAAAACCGCCGCCGCCACGGCCGCGCAGACCCGATTTGAGGATCTCCTTGACCACCTCGGCGGGGGTCATTTTATTGATAGCTCGGGAAAGGCCCCTGTAGCCACCGCGGGCAAGATACTGGTCGATGCTCTCGGGATCAATGACACCGCAGTTCTCGAGCACCAGCTTTTTCTGTTTGGCGAAAAAGGGCACTTGACTAAGGAAGGGCAGCTCTTTCCAGCCGGTCTTGTCGTTGGCCGATTCATAGATGCCGAGCAGTTTCTCCTCAACCACCTCGTTCTCAACCAGGGTTTTTTGCAGGAGCAGGGGGACATCTTCCGGTTTGACCTTGCAGTAACAGAGTCGGGCACGGCCCGGGATTTTAATGTCGACGATCACCTCTTTGGAGCAGTAGCCGACGCATCCGGTAGGCACGACCTTGATCTCGAGGTTCAGCCTCTCCAGTTCACTCAGGATCGCCGCATGCACCCGGTTGGCGCCGTTGGCGAGGCCGCAGGTCCCCATGCCGATGAGGATGACCGGTTCCTTGTGGTTCTGCAGCAGGATTTCGGATTTAAAGGCGTCAAGCTGTTTCTTGCTTTCTGCGGACTGGTGGCACTTTTGTCCTTCGTTGATGCAATCTATGTAATGGACGCAAGGCTTTTCAGTGGTGTGCCAGCAGTTGGCAAATATCTGCGCATATGAATTCATACCAGCCTCATTCTTCATTAGTAGTCTTTTTCATTGAAGCAATCAACTTTTGCACAGCCTTGACCGTCAGTCCGCCGTGAAATTCGTCATCGATGGTGATCACCGGGGCAATGCTGCAGGCGCCGATGCAGGCAACAGTTTCGATTGAAAACTGGAGGTCTTTGCTGGTCTGACCGGCCTTGATACCCAGTTCATTTTCGAGTGTGGTCAGAATATCAAATGATCCCTTGACATGGCAGGCCGTGCCGCGGCAGACGCGAATGACGTGCTTGCCCAGCGGCCGCAGACGGAACTGGTTGTAAAAGGTCGCCACCCCATAAACACGGCTGACTGGCAGCCTGGTGTGTTCGGCGACGTGCTCCAGATCGTCCTCGGAGAGATAGCCGCTTACCTCCTGAATATCCTGGAGGATCGGAATGAGGATCGAGGGATCATTTTGGGGATACTTTGCGTAGACCTCTTGAATTTCCATGCTGTCCTCTTGCGATATGACTTTTGTTGATTTAGTGTTTGAGAGTATCGATGCCCAGCGCCGCAGTGACGGCCAGTTGCAGATCTTGCATGCCGAGTGAATCCACATGGTAATAAAAAACTTGTTCCCGGCGGACCTTGCCCTCGAGGCTGCGCGTATTCTCCTCTGTCCGCACGATAATGCGCATCGAGGGATCACATCCCTTGAGGAGCCGGATGGCCTGGTCGATTTTCAGACCATGGGTCCGGGCGTCAAGGACGATGAGGTCGAAATGCTGGCGCTGCACCTGTTCGAGGGCCTTGACGGCGTCCTCGACCATAAATGTGGCGATTGCATTGGTGCGGAGAAAGTGGTCCAGCTCCTGCGTAATGCTCTTGTGTGGATTTGCGACGATGAGACAATTCATGACATCAAGCCGAATGATAGTTCCTTTGCGCTCAACAGGTCAAATAGCATGCCACAAACCGGGATTCGGAGCGATAGAATATTACATTGATTATTATTGAATTACAGTACCGAAGTAAATTCAGCTGTACGAAATAGCACAAGTTCTATCATAATTGATAGAATCATATGTGGCGAAACTCCACACTAAGCACAGTTAAAAAAGCCGGCCGAGGCGTTACAGGCCCTGGACGATAGGCTGCGAGTGGGGCTTGTGAAAGAAATTCCGTCAGGGTAGTCGGCTGCGGAGCCTTTTCCTCCAGAGAAGCACCAGGCATTAGGAGAGACGGTATGAGTGTGAGATCAGGGCAGGGAGAGTCCGTAGCGGCGGATCTTGTCATAGAGGGTCTTGCGGTCGATGCCGAGGCATCGGGCGGCCCGGCTGATATTGTACTCCTCTTCCTGAAGGATTTTATGGATATGTTCTTTTTCAACCTCCGCCAGGGAGAGGGGAGCGCCGGAGTTTTTTTCGCCTGCCCGCTCGTTGAAGAACTGGATATGCGGGGGAAGACTCTGCAGGGTGAGTTCGGAGCTCTCCTCGATGACGGCGGCCCGTTCGATCATGTTTTCCAGCTCCCTGATATTGCCGGGCCAGGAGTAGCGTTGAAACAGTTCGCGGACGGGTTCAGCGACCTTGCCGATGGGATTGTGGCGGCGCCGTTTGTTATGCTTTTGGATGAAGTGATCCATCAAAAGCTCGATATCTTCAAGCCTTTCGCGTAGAGGAGGTAGCACAATTGGAATGACGCTGATGCGGTAGTAGAGATCTTCGCGAAACTGTCCCCCGCTCACTGCGTCTTTGAGGTCGAGGTTGGTCGCAGCGATAACGCGGACATCCACAGGAATGGTCTGAGAGGAGCCGACTCTGCGGATCTCCCGTTCCTGGATGGCGCGCAAGATCTTGGCCTGGACGTTGAGAGAGATATTGCCGATCTCATCAAAAAAAAAGGTGCCGCCCTGGGCGAGCTCAAAAGCGCCATGTTTGGTGGCGGTGGCGCCGGTGAAGGAGCCTCTAACATGCCCGAAGAGTTCACTTTCAAAAAGTGATTCGACCAGTGATCCGCAATCCATCGCGAAAAAGGGTTTGTGCTTGCGTGGACTGAAGGCATGGACGGCTTTGGCGACAAGTTCCTTGCCGGTGCCGCTCTCCCCCTGGACAAGAACGGTGCTGTCGGTGGGAGCGACTTTACGGATGAGGGCGTAAAGTTCCTGCATGCGGCTGCCCGCGCCGATGATCTGCATCGGCCGGTCGTTAAATGTAAAGGCGAATCCTGCGGAGTCGGCAACTTTGGGAGCCTGGCGATGCTGCAGGAGCTTGCGGACGATCTCGAGGATCTGTTCCGCTTCAAAAGGCTTGGCGACATAGTCACGCGCACCGTTCTTCATCGCCTCCACCGCCATTTCAATGCTCGCATAGCCGGTCATCATCACCACATCGGTTGACGGGCTGATCTCCTGCATCCTGCGGATAAAATCGATCCCGCTCATCCCCGGCATGCGGAAGTCGACAAAGGCGATCTCAAAGACCTCAGCGGCAGCCAGTCGCAGGCCCGATTCGGCCTCTCCAGCAGTCTTGACGTCATAACCGGACATATCCAGCAGCCGCCGGCAGCCCTCGCGTAAAAGCTCTTCGTCGTCAACGATGAGGATTTTCACGGCGTTTTCCATGTGGTCAGCCTACTCGCTCTTTGCAGCAGCGGGAAAGGTGATCAGGATGGTTTCACCCTCTTCGCGGCGGGGAGTGAAGGCGAGTGTAGCGTCCAGAAGCCGGAGTAAAAGTACAGCGAGCCGGAGCCGGGCTGCATCGGGATCACTCCCCTCCTGCCGGGCGAGCAGGAGAGCGCGATCGCGCTCGGACAAGGGTTTGCGGAGGCCGATGCTCAGTCGAGTCCGCGCGGGTGTTCCCGGCACAACCTCAAGGGAGAGCAGGGGATCGGTATGGCCATTCCGGATAAGGTGATCGAAGAGCAGCTGCAGAGCGAGAATGGCCGGCACGCTGGGCAAGCCGGCCGGCCTCTCCCCTGCTGCGGAGGCAGCGAGGCTCGGCCGTGACCGGCCATCCGGCTGCATATCGGCCAGCAGCAGGGCGGTCTCCACCAGGGTGCGGAGATCGCGTGAAGAGGCCTGCTGCGCGGTGAGGCCGATGGCCAGTGCCCGGTCAACCAACTCCCGGAGAAGCGCAAGCTCCTGTTCGCTCTCCTGTCCGGTGCCTGCTCCGGCCCAGGACGGCCCGGAGAGAGCGGCTGTGGCCGTGCCCAGGGCGAGAAACGGTGTGCAGGCGTCGAAAAAGCGGTTGAGCATCCCCTGCTGGCTGATCAGGTCGCGCTGCGCAGCGTGGAGTTTCCGGGCCTCAAGGAGATGGTGGATTGACTTGCTGAGTTTTTCCGGCGGAAAGGGCTTGATGATATAGTCATGGGCGCCCTCACTCATGCAGCGGACCGCATCCTCGATGCTGGCGAAAGCGGTCATCATGATTACATCCATTTCCGGGCGGCAGATGCGGGTCCGGCTGAGCAGGGTGATGCCGTCCATACCGGGCATACGAATATCGAAAATACCGACGTCCAGCTCTTCGAATTTGCACAGCTGCAGCGCCCTGTCGCCGTTTTCGGCCGTGAAGACGCGGAATCCCTCCATTTCAAGCCATTGGCGAAGGGAATCGCGAATGATGGCCTCATCATCGACGATAAGAAGGGTGCCTGGTGCCCGCTGAGACATCTCATTCACTCCCGGAAAATGATGTTGCTGCCAAGAGGTGCATGGTTACGGTTTCATCGCGCGGCTGGTGATCGCCCATCCTTTTTCGCCGTTCATGCGGGCGTACCATTTCTTGTTCTGTTTGTAGAGCTTTTTAAACTCCCTGAAGAGGTGGTCGTAGAGCTGGCGGTTCTGCGGATCCGGTGTATAGCGTTGGCGGATGACAATATGATCGCTGATGGCTTCAAAGTTCTTGATATAGCCGAGTGACAGGCTCGCCAGCATCGCCGCGCCGCGTGCGTTGGCCTGCTGGGGATTGTCGGCCTGGCAGATGGTGCGGTTGGTGATGTCGGCGATGATCTGGCACCAGATGTCACTTTTGGCCCCGCCGCCGATGATGTGAAGCTTTTCGACGGGGTGATAGAGTTTCTCAAGGACTTCCAGTCCCCAGCGCAGATTGAAGGCGATGCCCTCGAGGACAGCGCGGATGAGGTGTTCGCGTCCGTGTTCGAGGCGGAGGTTGAAAAGACCTGCGCGGACGTTATGATCGTCGATCGGGCAGCGTTCCCCGAACATCCACGGCGTGAAGATCAGGCCGGCGGAGCCGGGAGGGGCCTGGGCGGCGAGATGGTCGAGGAGTTGATAGACATCCTCGAAGAGGGTTTCTTCCGAAAGGCGCTGTTTGTGATAGAGGATGCGGTTGGCCAGCCATTCGAGGCAGATGCCGATGGTCTCCTGGTGGGCAAGTGCCAGGTAATATTTTTCCGGATAGGTACTGCCGATGCAGCCGGCGTAGTGGGCGAGATCGATTTTGCGTCGGGTGAAATGGCCGGCAATGCCGCCGCTGGTGCCGAGGCGGATGCTGAGTTCACCTTCGTGAAGAGCGCCGGAACCGACCGCGGCGGCGGGGATATCGCCTGAGCCGTTGATCACCGGGATGCCCGGCTTCAGTCCCATCAGACGGGCGGGCTCATCCTGGAGAGTGCCGACGACTGCGGCGCTGGGCAGCGCTGGCGGCAGCTTGTTCGGGTCGATGCCAGCCAGGCGGCAGAGCTTTTCGTCCCAGCGGTTGCGGTTTTTACGGGTATCGAGAAGCCACCAGACTGCGGCCAGATCGACCGACTTGCACCAGTTGCCGGTGAGATGGTAAATGACGAAATCCTTGACATCGAGAAATTTGGCCGTTTTGGCGAAAAGCTCGGGCTTTTTTTCTTTCAGCCAGATGATCTTGGCGATAGGATCCTTGCCGGTGTGGCCCGGCGCGCCCCCGGTGACGCGGAGGAAGCGGAGCAGACGGAGAGGCTGGTAGCCGATAATGCGCGGCCAGGTCCAGAGCTTGTCATAGAGGATCTCCTGGCCTCTGGTATCGAGCCACGAAATCGCAGGCATGACAGGGACGCCCTTTTCATCGACCGCGACCACGGTCTGCATCTGGCAGCTGAAAGTGATGCCGGCGATCTGGTCGGGGGAAATACCCGCCATTTGCATCGCCTTATGGGTGGAAGTGTAGACGGCGTGGAGCCAATCGTAGGGGTCCTGTTCCGCGTAGTTGGCTTGCGGATAATGAACCGTATAGTCGTGTCTGGCTTCGGCGATCAAGCGCCCGTAAAGGTTGAAGAGAACGGCTTTGTTGGAACTCGTTCCAAGATCGTGAGTGAGGATGTACTTTTCAGTCATTCATCGTCCCGGCTGCCTTTAACATGGATAGAGTGAGGAACATCAGCGGTTCTACTCCCCTGTCAGACCGGTGATGCGGTAATTGAATTCGTAGGCGAGACTTCGACTCCAGGTTTCGTCGAAGAGGGTTTTATAGCGGGTGCCGTCTTCCGGCCCCACGGGTTTGCCGTACGAGAAAAACCAGTTGATGATCGGGCTGCCGGTGAAGCCGAGGGCCATCCAGTAGCGGCCGGGGGGCAGCAGCAGTTCGTCCGCGCTGCAGTCAAAATCGACCCAGTCATATCCGGGCGAATATTTGATCTCCTCGAGGGCGAGATACTTGCTGGTGGCGATATACTCACCGGGTTTGCCCGAGCCGTCATCGCGGAGAATTTCGAGCCAGAGCTGTCCCGAACCGCCGAATTTGTGCAGGGCGAGGCCTATTTGTGTGAGCTTGAGGGGTTTTTCGAGGATGAAGGTCTGGGCGTACTGATTGCCCTGGGTGGTGACATATTCGGCGGTTTCGACCATAAAATTCTTGCGCATCTCCATTTCACCGCTCTCTGCCAGGCGTGCGGGGCCGCGCGCGGAGAGGAAATCGGTATTCTGGGGGAATTCCGTGTTGCCCTGGCTGAAGGGCTGGCTGTAGGCGATACGGCGCATGATCTTTTGTTCGGTGAGCTTGGGCTTGGGTGCCGGCGGCAGTGCTGACCTTACCGCCACCGGGGTGAAGCCGGCCTCGACGGGCGGAAAGAAGAGCAGTTTTTGCGGACCATGATTCTGTTTTTCCGCACGCAGGTTGACACGATCCGAAGCGAGAACGTACTGGATAGTCTCTTCGAACTGGGGGCTGCCCTCGGCGCCCTGGGACTGGGACCAGCGGATAAGACCGTCGTTGCAAGTCTCCTCGTTATCGAGGCCGATCTCGACGCGGATGAAGCGGTTGCTGACGTAGAGGGCGGTCTGCTGGGGATCGAAGGGGACCCAGCCCAGGTCGGAGAACCAGACCTCGATCCAGGAGTGGCGTCCCTGGGCCATGCGCAGGGTGAGGGTGCCATTGGTCAATTCGACGTCGTAGGGTTCCTTGAGGGTGACGCCGTTGACAATGCGGCAGGGGATGCCGACGGCGCGCATCAGGGCGGCGCTCAGATGGGAATAGTTCTGGCAGTTGCCCTTGCCGGTGCGCAGTGAGTAGAGGGCGTCATAGCTGGGCGGGGCCAGGACGTAGCGCAGATTGTCGACGACATAGGTGAGGATGCGTTTGACGGCGTCATATTCGGTCTTGCTGCCGGCGGTCAGCCGGGAGGCCAGACTGGCGATCTCTTCATTGGCGGCCGGCGCCTGCTCGGTTGATTTCAGGTAGACCTCCTCACCGCGGCCGATCTGGCTGAGGGGAAAGGGGGCATTGGTGCGCAGTGGTTTCAGCTCCGTGCTGTTGCCCGCTTTGAAGCGCAAGGTCGACTGAACCATGGACTGGGGCTTGTTCCAGATGGCGCGCACGATCCGGTTGCCGCGTTCGTCCACTTTTTCATCCTGGCTGGAGGGCGGAACCGAGAAATCGAGGCGGAAGGCACTGATGGACTGCCGGTAGGTGGGCGAAGAGAAACTTTCCGGCAGAACGTAGCTTAAAACCAGCTTCTGGGTGCCCGGGGCGGGTGCGACTCGCTGTACCATTTCGTAGGTGATCTCGGAATACTGTCCGCCATTGATCAAATAATCCTCCGCCAGACCGGTGGCGATCCAGCCGAAAAGCAGGCCGATTGCAGCGACGTATCTTCTCATACTTTTACCTCACGCAGTGGAGCTGGTTGTCACAGGCATGGCGCCCATGCAGCAGAGGAAAAATCAGCCGGCGACGAGACCCAGGAACCTTTAGTTTGATTAAATATAGGAATAAGCACTTATTTTGTCAACAGTAATTAACGGAAGAAAGGGGTTGAATTGCACGCCGCAACCTGTTCAGGAAATCTACAATCCAAAGGGAGTCAAACTATCGATCTTGTTGCTATATTAAGCAGTTATTTATAGCTAACTATACTATATTTAGCGCAATTTAGTATAATTGCTTTGCATTATGTTGAATATTTAATCAACTGCTATGCCACACTGTTCATTATGTCTTCATAATTATCTAGCTTTCGTTATTGATATTCAGTGACTTAACCCTCCATCTACTATCCGGTGCATTTTGGCACACAAGTTGCAAAGACCGAGCGTCCCGCAGCCATGGGCACTGCCCTGTGCTTGTGGCACCGCCGCGAGGGATAGCCCTCGTCGCCGGCGGAAAAGATGCGGGCTGGAGTGCTCCCCTTATATTCACAGGATCAGCCCGAGCGCTCCTGAAATCATAACTCATTCAACCGAGGAACCCGTTATGGCCGTACTGCTTCTGCTCTCGCTGGCGCTGGCTTTCATTCTGACGGATTATGTGGTCCAGCTGCGCCAGGCCAAAAAGAAATCTTAGAACGCTCTGCAGATAACCCAACAGGAGGATGCGGATGAAGGCCGCAATTCTAACGGATTTAACCAAATGTGTGGGGTGCGAAGCCTGTGCCCTGGCGTGCAAAGAGATCAACGACCTGCCCCGGGATTCAGCCAACCACATGCTGACCGCCTACACCTGGAGTTCGATGGAGCACCGCAACGGTGTGAACATCCGGCGGCAATGCATGCACTGCGAAGAGCCCGCCTGCGCCTCTGCGTGCCCGGTGGGAGCGCTCACCAAGACGCCCGAGGGCGCCGTGATCTATGATGGCCACAAATGTATTGGCTGCCGCTACTGCATGATCGCCTGCCCCTTCGGCATTCCCAAATACCAGTGGGACAAGCCGATCCCGGTCATTCAAAAGTGCATTTTCTGCTATGAAAAAGCTCTCAAGATCGGTGAGCAGCCCGCCTGTACGGCGGCATGCCCGACCGGTGCGACAATTTTCGGCGATCGTGAGGAGTTGATCGCCGAGGCCCGGCGGCGCATCGCCGAGAGTCCGGCAAAATATCAGCCCCACATCTATGGTTTGAAAGAGGCGGGCGGCACCTCGGTGCTCTATCTCTCCGCCCTCCCCTTTGCTGAACTGGGATTCCCCGCCAATATCATCGAGGAGTCCTATCCCAATCTGACCTGGAAAGTGCTCAACAAGATCCCCGGCATCGTGACGACCGGTACGGCATTTCTGGCCGGCTTGTGGTGGATTGTGAACAGGAGAATCAAGCTGCAGGAAAAGCCTGACGAAACGGTCTAGAACGGCCTCCTGAAGGCCCGGTCTCTTACAAAAAATGCTCACCCTGTTGAGGAACCTATGAAATTTAAACTTCCCAAACCGAGTTTCTGGCTCGTCACCCTGGCCGTGATCTGGGCTGCGGGCCTCTTTTCTGTCATCTATCGATTTTATAACGGATTGGGTGCCGCCACCAATCTCTCGGATGCCTACCCCTGGGGAATCTGGATCGGTTTTGACATTCTGATCGGGGTCGCGCTTGCTGCGGGCGGATTTGCCGTCTGCGCGACCATCTACATTTTCAATCTCAAGGAGTACCGGCCGATCGGCCGTCCCACTGTCCTGACCGCCTTTTTGGGCTATGTTCTGGTGATCGTGGCTCTGCTCATCGATCTCGGCAAGCCCTATAACGTCTGGCATGTCATCACGATGTGGAATCACCATTCCGTCATGTTCGAGGTGGGCTGGTGCGTCATGCTTTACACCACCGTCCTCTTTCTCGAATTTCTGCCGGCCTTCTTTGAGAGGTTCCGCATGGTGTTCTGGCAGGATCTCTTCCATCGCATCCTGATCCCGCTGGTCATAGCCGGCGTCGTCCTCTCGACCCTGCACCAGTCCTCTCTGGGCTCGCTCTATCTGATCGTCCCGAGCAAGCTGCATCCCATCTGGTATTCTGGGATGCTGCCGGTCTTTTTCTTCATCAGTGCGCTTGCGGGCGGCCTGGCGATGGTCATCTTTGAATCCTATCTGAGTGCGCGCGCTTTTGGCAAGGGGATCGAACAGCGTTTATTAGCGAATATCAGCCGTGTGATTGGCGTCGTTCTCATGATCTACCTGGTGCTGCGGCTGCAGAATATGATCGAGCGCGGATCGATCAAATATGCTTTCGATGGCTCCAGAGAGAGCTTCTTTTTCCTGATCGAGATCATCCTCGGCTACATCACGCCCATGATTCTCTTCTTCAATGCGAAGGTCCGTGCCAGCAAGGCCGGGCTCTTTTTCGCCGCGGTATTAACGCTTTTCGGCCTGGTCATGAATCGCCTGAATGTTGCAATCACGGGCATGGCGCGTTCCGCTGGCGTTGACTATCTGCCCAGCTGGATGGAAGTTGCGATAACCCTCTCCATCATTGCCGCCGGACTGGTCCTGTTCCGGCTGGCAGCCAAATATCTGCCCGTCTTTCCGCGCGAGGAAAAGCTCGGTGACCACCAGCCGCCTCTGGTTGAGGCCGGCCGCAAAGGCAAGCTGGTCATGGGCCTGCTTGCCGGACTGCTGGTATTTCTCCTTGCCGGCTTCGGTTACTCCCTGGCCACGCAAAAGCCCAATCAGCCGGCTGCAGTGCCGGAAGCCGCCCGGGCCATCGCCGCCGAAACCCTCAACTTTCCCGCCCCGATCACTTTTACGCCGTCGGAAGACAGTCCAGGCCAGGTCACTTTCAACCACGAATCGCATGTGGATACCAGCGAGCCGAACTGCTCGAGCTGTCACGCCGGACTTTTTTCGATTCGCGCCAGCAAAGCGGGAGCCGTCAGCAAGAGCCCTGCGATCGGTCACGATCAGTGCGGCACCTGTCACAATGGTGAAAAAGCATTCAACTATGAAGAGAGCTGCGATGGCTGTCACATGAGTTCGGAATAAGGGGCGAGGCAGAGCAGTTCCTGCCTGGACCCTTCGATGCTCTCGTGACGCGGTCAAAATGATGGAAAAAATCATCCCCAAATATTCCGGCCAGGCCAACCAGGCCTGGCCGGAGGGCGAAGCCGCCTGTGTCTGGATGCAGGCGGGTCTGGTTGCTTTCAAGCTGTGCGATCGCGCCTTTGCATGCGCCGGCTGCCCTTTCGATCAACTGATGCGCAGCGGCAGAGCTCATCCTGCCGGGGAAGGGCGGATTCTGGAAGGCTCCAACCAGCAACATTCTCTTCCGACCGATGCGGAAATCAAGGATCCCCTCCTTCCTTCTCCTCATTTTGATGCCGCCACCTGGTATGGAGCCGGCTTTTGGTATATGCGCCCGCGGGGCGGAAAAAAATTTGAAATCGGCCTGAACGAGAACGGGACCGTTTTTCTGCCGCCCATACGGGAAGTCGTCCTGCCCCGCCGGGGAGCCATCCTCACGACCTCGGAACCGACCATGTGGCTCATTGCCAGTGAAGGTACGCTGGGTTTGACTGCGCCCTGCGACGGTGTGGTGCGCGCCGTCAATCCCGGAGTGCTGGAGGAACTGGCGCAGAAAATGGAGATGCCGGTTCAGTCCTTTTTCATGGAGATCAGCGTCACCTCCAGCCGCAGTGCAGCCAGCGGAAAACTGAGGGCCGAGAAAGCGTCGGCCTTTCTGCGCTCGCAATACCTCGAACTTCAGCAAGCCCTCACCGAGACGCTTGATGCTGAACAACCGGATCAGGAAACAATACGCGGGAAAGATCCTCTTCTTCCCGGCACGCTCGCCGGACTGCTGGGCAGCAAGCGCTACTTCAGCACCGTGGCACCCTTCTATGCGCGGTGACTGTGCTCTTTTGAGCACCTGACCCGGACCGCCCACCCCACCCGACCATCCCACCTCTTTGTGAATTAATTCAACATCATTTGTTGTATTTTGCTTTATATTGGCGAGATTATTTACGATTCCGGTTGTGGTATTCGGAATAATTCTCTATTTTTATCTGCAAATATCATCTGATCAGCTCACCCTTTCCCTGCCCATATGTTGAAAAAAGCATTCCAGTCCCTCAGTGTCAGAATTTTCATCCTGATGATGGCCATCGCGACCTGCGGTTTCGGGCTTTATGCGCACCGCTCTGTGCAGACCCACAGCCGGCAGCTGCTTGAAAGCACATCTGTCAACGCCGGCCGGGTGAGTGACATTATCAAGGGGTCGATGCGGTACGGCATGCTGATCAACCGCAAGGAAGATATTCATCAGATCATCAGCACGCTCGCGGCCGATTCCGGCATCGCCGCCATTCGTGTTTACGACAAGCAAGGCAGAATCGTCTCCTCTTCCCGGCGTGAGGAGATCGGCCGCAGCGTCGATCCGGCTGCAGAAGCGTGCTCCGCTTGCCATGCTGCGGGGAAGGAGCCAGCCGTCATCCCGGCCGCAGACGGTCAGCGTCTTTTGCGTGACGACGCCGGCCGCCGCATTCTGGGGATGGTCAATCCCATTGCCAACGAACCCGACTGCTCCAACGCGGACTGCCACGCCCACAGTGCCGGGGAGAAAATACTGGGGGTTCTGGATGTGCAGTGGTCTCTGGCAGGGGTCGATGCGCAGCTGCGCGCGGACCGCCGGCAGCTGATTTTCTTCGGCATCCTGCTGATTCTGGCGAGCGGCCTCTCCGCCGGCTGGTTCATCGACCGGTTTGTCCGCCGCCGCGTCGGCGCTCTGATCAAGGGGACGCACGAGATCGCCTCCGGCAACCTCTCCTATCGTATTGAGGCCGCCAGGAATGATGAACTGGGCCAGCTCGCCGCGGCTTTCAACCAGATGAACGCTGATCTGGATGCAGCCCGGCGTGAACTCACTGACTGGTCTCTCCATCTGGAAGATAAGGTCGAGAAGAAAAGCCGTGAACTGTCCGAGGCTGAATCGCACCTGGTGCAAATGGAACGGCTGGCCTCTCTTGGTCATCTCTCCGCCACCGTCGCCCATGAAATCAACAATCCGCTCGCCGGCGCACTGAACTACTCCTTCCTCGCCCTGCGTTTGCTGCAGGATGAGTCGCTGCCTCCTGCCGCCAGGCAGCGGTTGCAGGAATATCTGACGATCATCAAAAACGAGATCGGCCGTTCGGGAGATATTATCAACAACATGCTCCTCTTCGCGCGCCAATCCGGGGGCCATTTCGCAGAAGACCATCTGCACGAGCTGATCACATCGAGTCTGAAGCTGGTCCATCATCACATGGAGCTGAAGGGAATCGCTCACTGCGATGAACTGCAGCTCGCGGATGATCGTTTGATCTGTGATGCAGGGCAGATCCGCCAGGCTCTGGTGGCCCTTTTCGTCAATGCCATCGAGGCGATGGAGAGCGGCGGCACCTTGACTGTCCGCACCAGCGCAAAAAGCAATCCGGAGTCCATCATGATCGAGGTTGCGGATACCGGCGGAGGCATTCCAGACGATGTCCTGCCTCATATCTTTGATCCCTTTTTCTCGACCAAAAAGGAGGGCAAAGGGGTTGGTCTGGGGCTGGCTGTGACCTACGGCATCATCCAGCGCCATCAGGGTATCATCGCGGTTGACGCCGGATCATCGGGGGGCACAGTTTTTAGCATCACTCTGCCTCGTCACCCTTTGCCGGATAAAGGGGCACAGGGAGGAAAAGAGATCGACCCGAAGGCGCCAGCGGCGGATCCGAGCCAGGTTATTCAGTAAGAGCTGACACTATTTTACAGTAAACCGAGGAATTATGAATTCAGTATCCATTCTGATCGTCGACGATGAAGAGTCCGTACGGCTCTCACTTTTCAACTGGTTCCGGGAGGAGGGCTACGAGGTCGGTATCGCCAAAGATGCCTTTGAGGCTCTGGCAGCGCTTGACAAGTCGCCATGGGATATCATGCTGCTCGATGTCCGCATGCCGGGGATGAGCGGGATAGAACTGCAGCGCCGGGTGCGTGAGCTTCACAAGGAGATGATCATCATCATCATGACCGCCTTCGCTTCGGTGGATACAGCAGTACAGAGCCTCAAGGAGGGCGCTTATGACTATGTCGTCAAGCCCTTCAATCCGGAGGAACTCAGTCATATGGTGCGAAACGCCGCCGAACGGATCTCACTGCGGGAGGAAAACAGTGAGCTGCGGCAGAGCATGCAGCAGCTGTCCGGACCTGAAGAGATCATCGGCGATAGTCCGCAGATCAGGCGGGTAATGGAACTGGTGCAGACCGTCGCCCAATCGGATGCGACGGTGGTCATCCGTGGTGAAAGTGGAACCGGCAAGGAGCTGATCGCGCGCGCTATTCATGATCATTCCGAGCGCCGTTACCACCCCATCATCGCGGTCAACTGCGGCGCCCTGTCTGAGAGCCTTCTGGAGAGCGAGCTTTTCGGCCATGAAAAAGGGGCTTTCACAGGAGCGCAGAGCCGGCGGAAGGGCAAATTTGAGCTCGCTGACAAGGGCACGCTTTTTCTCGACGAGATCGGCAATATCAGCCAGAAGATGCAGATGGAACTGCTGCGGGTGCTCGAAAGCCGGCAGTTCACCCGGGTGGGCGGCAGCCAGAACATCCACGTGGATATCCGTTTGATCTGCGCAACCAATAAAAATCTTGAGCAGGCTGTTGCCGATGGTTCGTTCCGCGAGGATTTGTATTACCGCATCAATGTCTTCACGATCGTCCTCCCTCCTCTGCGCGAGCGCAAATCAGATATCCCGGGGCTGGTGGACCATTTTATTCGCAAGTACAGCCGGAGCATGAACAAGGATATCCGCGAGATTTCACCGCAGGCGCTTGACCTGCTCATCCGGCACCAATGGCCGGGCAATATCCGGGAGCTTGAGAACGCCATCGAGAGGGCGATGGTTGTAGGCAAAGCGCCCGCCATCATGCCCCACGATCTGCCCTTCCAGCTTGCCGAGGAGAGCGCCGAACGGCATGAAGGATCGGATTCCCTTGCCGAGATGGAGAGGCATCATATTGCGCTCATGCTTGGCAAGGCAAACTGGAACATCAGCAAGGCCGCCAGAATGC
The DNA here is from genome assembly GCA_035388125.1 of bacterium. GTDB lineage: Bacteria > Zhuqueibacterota > Zhuqueibacteria > Residuimicrobiales > Residuimicrobiaceae > JAKPUX01. Next base: position 53,144 of record DAOOPF010000004.1, read on the forward strand.
TGGGGATCGACAGGGTGACACTTTACAACAAGATCAGGCGATACCAGCTCAAGCGCAAGAAACGCAGCTAGGCAGGATCGGGCGGCAGAGGTAAAAAAAATAGAGCCGGACAAGTTTGTCCGGCTCTATTTTTTTATGGTGGTGGAGGGCGGCCTCCATCCCTGACTTGAGCGGCTGCCTACTCCGCGCTCTCCATGCGCTTGCGCAGCTCGATGGACTGGGAGTAGAACTCTTGCAGCGACATCTTTTTAAGATAAACCATGCCATGAGCGCCGCGCAGCCGGGGATGCGTGCTCTCGTTGAAATAGCTCCTGCCGAGGCAGAGTTTCATCCACTGATACTGTTCAACCAGCACCTTACGCGAGAGCTGGGAGAAGGGGCCGTCGAACTCGTAGCTGGGGAACGACGCGGTGCGCTGGGAGCCAAAGCAGGCATCGAACACCGATTCAAGCACGGAGAGGGAATTAAGCGAAACCGGCACCATGGTGGTCGCCTCAGAGGGATGAAAACGGAACCAGACGTTCCGGTATCCCCATACCTGGATGTCGTGTTTGCCGCTTTCCTTCTCATAGATCTGCAAGGCCTGGGCCAGGGTCTGCAGCACCTTGTAATGGGTATCGGGTCCGCTCCCCTCCGGATCGAAGGCGAGGGTGACCACGGAGGGCTGGACCTGCTTGAGCAGATTCAGCACCGGCACCACATCGCGGTCTTCCTGCGGATTCTCGGTAAAGATCTCACCCTTGTAAAAGCCGAGGCGGAGGTGGTGGACGTGGCTCGAATTAAAGCCGAGGTGGCCCCATTTGAGGTCCGATTCCCACTCGCGGATCATTCCCTTGAGCTGCTGGATATAGGGCAGGTCTTTTTTGCCGGGATATTGGGTCTTGAAGTAGAGTATGAGCTCGGCGACGCGATTTTTAAGCTGGCCGGTGCTGCTCTCTTCGAAGATATGGATCATATTGCGTAAAAGCCGGCGGGCCTCGCCCTCATCCCGCATGTACTCGCTGTGGGCGGCCACCCCGTCCAGATACTGGTACATGTCCCGGTTGCGTCCCAGTTCATTGGCAGGGTCGAAATAGCCTTCACTGAGCAGGCGCTGGAATTCCTGGGTGTCAATGAAGCGCTGCAGGTTTTCCAGCAGATCGCGGGCATAGGTATTGGTGACGGCGTTGAAGCCGCTGGTCAGGTAAGTGAAGTGATGCGAATTTTTGGCGCTGCGCACCAGGTGGATGATATAAGGCCAGTAGCCCAGGATGATGTCATCGTGGTGGGGTGCGGTATGGAGAAAAGTATGGCCCTCAAGCGGCGCCAGCCCCTCCTCAATCTTGCTTTTAAGTCTGGCGGAGACATAGTCACCAAGCTGGACGGGCGTCATACCGCTGTTTTTCAGGACCAGGGCCGATGAGCGGATCGAGGCGTAATCTTGCTCGTCGAGTTCCCAGAGGTGCTTTCTCCGCTCCCTGGCCAGGTCAACAACGATATGTTCGACCTCGTGTTCGGGGATGGGGTCCATCCTGGTGACATTTTCATAGCGCCTTTCCGTGAGCAGGATGGCGGCGCCATGCGTGAGGTAAAAGCGGGCGTTTGGAAGTTTATGGAGAGCGGAAGCGGGGTATTGATTGTCCGCTTTCTGCTCGACCGCGTCCTTGATGACACGTGCTTTGGCCTCGCCGGCGGCGATGATGATCGCCACAGAGCGGGGATTATAGGTGATGGTATCCAGACCGATCGTGATCACCAGCCGGTTGCGGGCGACCTCGATGCCGCCGAGGTCCGATGCGGCAGCGGCCTGGGTTTCGTAGTTGGTAGCGGTCAGACGGGTGGTCGAAAAGTGGTCTGAACCCCGGACGTTGAAGCCGATGTGGCCGTCCGGTCCGATGCCGCCAAGAAAAAAGCCGATGCCGCCCATGGCGCGGATTTGGGCTTCGTATTCGGTGCAGTACTGATCCACGCGGGTGATAATTTTCTGCTGCATCTTTTCGAGGCGGGTCTTGGGCTGACGGGTGCGAAGAGAGAGATCGACGATTTCGTCCGGAAAGGCCTCCGCTGGTGTCTTGCTTTCGGGCACACCGAGACCCCAGGCGTTGATGAGCAGGGCTTTTTTCGGATCGAGTCCGAAGCCGCGGATATAGAAGGTATTGATATAGTGGTAAAAGCTGTTGACCTGGGTGGGATTGATCGGGTAGAATTCATCGATCTGCACGAAGCGCAAGCCGGACATCTGCGGTTTTTTGCCGGCATCGACGCCGTTGGCTTCCAGATCCTTGCGGATGTCGGGGGTTTCCCAGTCGCGCAGGTAGCGGGTCACCCATTTGATAAAGTGCTCGGGGGTTTTTCCGGTGGGCAGGGAGATGATGCCCTCGGGGTTTTCCTGCACCCATTCGAGGAAACGAAGCGCAGTCAGCTTGCCGAGCATGGGAAAGTTCTCCACCTCGACGATGGCGATTTTCTCCTGCGGCGCATAGATGAACTTGCGGCCGCTCCGCTCCACGGCCAGCATTTCGACCTTAGAAGATCCGGTTTTTGTCTGTTTCTTGTCCATGTTTCACATCCGCCAGAATGAGTTTCAAGTGAAATTGACAATTTCAGAGTAATATATCAAAAATAAGAATAATTCAAAAGCATTTCTTGTCCCACCGGGCGCTGCCATCTGAGCTGGCTGCTGGCCTCCCTCCTGCTTCGCACGGCATCAAGAAGCTTGCTGCCAAGCGTAAAATTACGTATATTGCTGCATCATAATGCCAAGGAGCCGTCTCTATGAAACCTGTCGAGGTACTGTGTATGATCCTGCTTTTAACCACCGCCGGTGTCGTGCAGAGCCAGACCCGCCCGCGCACAGAAGTTGCGCCCGAGTATACCTGGAATACAGCCGATCTTTTTCCGGACGCAGCAGCCTGGCGGAACGCCATGAATCAGCTCAACGATCTTGTGCCCGAGATCGCCGCTTTCCAGGGGAAACTAGCCAGTTCCGCCCGCGATCTTTACGCCTGTCTCGAGCTGCGCACCGAGCTATCTCGCCGGTTCGGCCGGCTCTCCACCTATGCCGGTCTGCTCTCCGACCAGGATACCCGGGACAGCGAAGCCCTGGCGATGAAGCAGGAAACCAGCCAGCTCGGCGTCGACCTATCCAGCCGTCTGGCTTTTATCGAACCCGAGATCGCCGCCCTCACTTCTGCCCGGATCGACCAGTTCATCGCGCAGGAGGAAGGGCTGGAAACCTATGCTTTTTATCTGCGGGATGTGCTGCGCCGGAAAGCCCACAAGCTCTCCGCCGCCGAGGAAAAGATCGTCGCCGAGGCTGGCCTGATGTCCGATGCCGCCTATTCCACCTATTCCATCTTCAGCAATGCCGAACTGCCTTATCCCGAGGTTAAGCTGAGCGATGGCACCACTGTGCTGGTAGATCAGGCGGGTTACAGCCGCTATCGCACCCTGCCCGTCCGCGAAGACCGGGAGAAGGTCTTCCAGGCCTTTTTTACAACGTTGGGGCAGTTCCGCCGCACTTTCGGCACGCAGCTCTATGCCAACGTCAAACGTGACATGTTTTATGCGCGAGCGCGGCGCTACGAGAATTGTCTCTCCACCGCCCTGGATGACAATGCGATTCCGGTCGAGGTCTATCACGCCCTGATCAGAAACATCAACACGAATCTGCCCACCTTCCACCGATATCTCAAGCTGCGCCAGCGCATGCTCGGGGTCCCACAGCTGGAGTACCACGACCTCTACGCACCGGTCGTCAAGGGGGTAGAACTGAACTATGCCTATGACGAGGCCCGGCAGCTGATTCTCACTGCACTCGCCCCCCTCGGCAGTGACTACCAGAAAGTGGTTGAGGAGGCCTTTCGTTCCCGCTGGATCGATCTCTATCCCACAACCGGCAAGCGCTCAGGCGCCTATTCCAACGGCTCGGCCTATGACGTGCACCCCTACATCCTGATGAACTACAGCGGCCAGTACAACGATGTCAGCACACTGGCGCACGAGTTGGGCCATGCCCTGCACAGCCACTTTTCCAACAGCAGCCAGCCCTACCCGCTCGCCGACTATCCCATCTTCGTCGCTGAAGTGGCCAGCACCCTGAATGAAGCCCTTCTCATCGATCACATTCTCAAAACGATCAAGGATGACGATATCCGGCTCTCCCTGCTGATGAGCCATCTGGACGGCATCAAGGGAACCCTTTTCCGCCAGACCCAGTTCGCCGAATTCGAGCTGGCCATCCACGAGGCGGCGGAGCGCGGTGAGACCCTGACCGGGGACAAGCTGACCGAGCTCTACCGGGCGATTTTCAGGAAATATTACGGAGCCGATCAAGGGATCTGCGATGTGGATGACCTTTACGCACTGGAATGGGCTTTCATCCCCCATTTTTATTACAACTTTTATGTATATCAATACTCCACAGCCTTTACCGCTTCGACGGCCCTTTCCCGGAAGATTCTCAATCATGAAAAAGGCGCCGTAGAGTCCTACCTGGAATTCATTTCAGCAGGCGGTTCGGATTACCCGATCGAGCTGCTGAAAAAGGCGGGCGTGGATATGACCACCACCGAACCCTTCACCCAGGCGATGGCGGCGATGAACCGCACCATGGACGAAATCGAAAAGATTCTCGACAAGCGCAAATAGAAGAGCGTGCAGCACCCGTTTTCCGGCACACGAGCATCTTCAGGCTGTTCACCATCTCCCGATTATGGAATGCGGATGAAAGCCGGCGCGCCGAAAGCAGAGCAGTTACAGGTCAAGGCAATAAAAAAGGCCCCTTTTCAGGGGCCTTTTTTATTAGATCAGCTTCTTCTCATACTTGACCTTGCAGGTCACCTTGAATTTTATTTTAAAGTTGAGCGGCGCCTGGTTTGCAGTGCCGGCAAATTTCATCTGGAGTGAGTGGTCAGCCCCGAGCAATTCATCCTCCACCACCTCCTCACCCGCTTCATCGACTTCCACTTCCTGCTCCTTTGCAGCAACGCTCGCCAGATTGACATTGGCAAAGGAGGTCAGGGTCGTGAAAGAGCTTCCATCCGCAGGAGCGACCGAAAGCAGTGCGCTGTTGATCTGCTGGCTGGCGGGACCGTTAAAATAGGTCACTATGTAGGTAACTTTGGTCACATTGACCGATTTAAGATCGTCCTCGAACTTGTCCAGATCGTCGCTGAACGAGGTGGCATTGATGAGTTCGGCCTTGGAGTAGGAAGTGCCATTATAATTGACGGTGTACTCTTTTTCCAGTGTGACGATAAAATCCTTGGAGAGTGTGCAGCCGGTCATTAGCGCCATCCCCATCAGCAACAGGGCCAAAACGCAGATCTTTTTCATAGCGATTCCTCACTGAAGTGAATGAAGGTACTATTTGGTAATAAATGTAATGGCAATACACCGCCGCTGCGGAAATTGAGCGAGAAAAAGGATGCATAAAAAACGCCGGGAAGGCCTTGCGGCTTTCCCGGCATTTTATTCAGAGATAGAAGATCAGCTTTGCGTTTCTCTTCTACTTGAGGTAGAGCATGCGCTGGATTTTGGTATAGCTGCCAGCGACCAGACGGTAGAAGTAAATACCGCTCGCCATCTCCTGCGGACGCCAGGCGGTCTCGTAAATGCCTGGTGCCTGTTCCTGATCGACCAGAATCGCCACCTCCCTGCCGAGGACATCGTAGATCCGGAGGGAGACCCGGGCCTGCGCAGGCAGCTGGTAGCGGAACTTGGTAGTGCCGTTGAAGGGATTGGGATAATTGTTTTCGAGCTTGAAGGTCTGCGGAATCTCCGCGATCTCTTCGGCTTCGTTCGCCGGCACGGCGCCGAGGCGGCTCTTGGTCTGGACCTGGAACTCCACTACCTGACGGTAGAGGCTGTAGACCGGTTCCAGAAGGACCAGCTTGACGTAGCGGGCCTTGACGTTGGTGCCGAGCGCATACCAGGTCTCATCGCCGCTCTTGATCCGGGAGGTATAGACCTCCTTGAAATCAGCCTCTTCGGTGCTTGCAGTGGAGACCAGCACCTTGAAACGGGCAGCCTGACGGCCTGATTCGCTGTCATCATCGCTGCCATTGTCGGTCTGCAGGACGAGGTAGTTGAACTTGTAGAGGCCTCCGTCCGCAAAGCCGTAGATGGCCCACGGCGATTTCTGGGCGTTACCGTACTCAGGCGAGAGGGCTGTTGCCGTGCCGCCCCATCCTTCCGTAACGCCGTCAACTGCCTTCTCCCAGCCCTCCTTGCTGTGGGTGGGCGAGCCGGAGATGAAGACAAGCTGGTTGGGTTTCAGCTCTTTCCCATCAGCAGCAGCAGTGACTGAGCTGGTCACGTCGGCTCCGGTGAGGTTGTTCTGGAACCAGGCCCCGTTGGCGTAGGGATTGATCGCGTCATTGACCGGCACGACGGCCAGGAAGAGCTTGTCGCGGTCCTGACGCATCAGGGTGTACTCGGTGACGTTGCCAAGGAAGAGCGAATCGGGCCGGATAAAGGAGCAGGGCTCGAAATGGCTGCGATCCTTGGCAGTGTAGAGCACATAGCCGGAGGCGTGGACTGCGGGCTCCCAGCTGATCTTGATGCCGGTGAGCGGGGTTTCGATGACGGTGACCTTGTTCGGTGCGATGCCGGCGGCATCGTCTGCCAGGGAGATGGCATCGAGGTGGCGGCGGGCGAAGAAGAGGTCCATGGCCCTTTCCGCTTTGGCTTCGATGGCCGCGGCCTGGTCCGGACGCAGCCGGGCGGCGATGCGGGCCTGGTGGATATGCTGTGGCACCAGGAGACCGAGGTTTTCAAAGTCATATTCGCGGCAGTCGTTCTTGTGCTTGCGCACATAGTCGCGGGTCTTGACGATGAAATTGTAATGCCATTCAAGAGAAGGCTGGATGGCGCTGCCGCGGTTGTGATCATTCCAGGTTTCGATCAGGATCCACGGCATATCCAGAGCGCCCTTGTAAGCAAAGGCCTCTTCCCAGGTCCAACGGTAGGTGAGGGTATCGCGACGGGACATCCAGTGTTTGTCGCCGATTGTCCAGCTGCGATCATCATAGCCGGGCCAGACACTGCGTACGCCGAAGAGGAGATTACCCTGTGCGGCGGGCGAGTTGGCCCGTGCATAGAACTGGTCAAGATAGGGCTTGCCCCAATCCTTGCCGGTGAGGTCGTCCCACTTTTCGGGCAGGGTCTGCACCCAGGGATAAACCACATCCATGGGGACAAAGATCTCATCCTCGACGCCGTTCCAGGCCAGGAAGGCATCCTTGGGCAGCGTGGTATCCGCCACGACACGGTAGGTCTCGGGCAGGATGTTCACCTCCGGCTGATTGTAGATCCAGAGCGGCCGGCGGCGTCCCTCGCGGGTGCCCCAGTAGGCGGGATGGGTCATGAGCGAATCGGCGACGTAGACCATATTGGAGTCGATGGCGCCGATAGCGCGTTCATTGTAGGAGCAGATGATCTGGAAGTTAAAGCCCTGACCATTGTAGCGCTCCCACAGGCGGTCCGCCGTATCCAGAAGACCGTTGATACCGATGTTTTCATACGACTTGTGTCCGAACCAATCGACGACAAAGCCATCGATGCCGGATGCCCAGGCGAGGAGAATGTCGTACTCCCACACCAGGGGATCGCGGGACGAGAAGAATTCGAAGAGGCTGGTGTCGGCCTGTCCGCCCAGATACTCCGGTTTCCAGTGGCGCAGGGAGGAATCGGCGTTGGCACGGTCGTACCAGGGTTCATACCAGGCCAGAACGAGTTTGTCGCAGCCGGCATCCTCGCGCCAGTAGCCGAAATCGGCCTCCCGGTAGTGCTGCTGATCGGCGAGAGTGACGATGTACTCGCTGAAAGCCGAGGTCAGGAAATACCCTTCAGGCAGGGTCGAGACATCGACATAGACGCGATACTCGCCGGGCAGGAGCGTTCTGAAGAGGTACTTGCCTTCGGCATTGGTGAGCTGCTTGGCGGTCTCGCCGGTGTTGATCTCCTCGAGGCGCAGGAGAACATTGGGGATTCCCGGTTCGCCCGGATCCTGCAGGCCGTCGCGGTTGATGTCGAACCAGACGAAATCGCCGATGCTGCCATAATTGGAGCGGTAGCCGAAATCGGCATCGCGGCGGTGCTCATCCGGAGCCAGGCAGAGCGTCATGGGATTGTTGTAGGTGCTGGTGACGTAGCTGCGCGGCAGGGTCGTTTCATCGACGCTGACGATGTAGCAGCCCGGCACGACATCATCGAAGAGATAGTTGCCGTTTTCGTCCGTGACTGTCTCCGCGACCGGATTGCCGAGGGTATCGGTGAGGACGACGCGGATGCCGGGCAGGCCCATTTCATCAGCATCCTGCACCCCGTCGTTACTGTTGTCTTCCCAGACATAGTCGCCGACGGAGGCCAGTTTGATGAGGCCGGCATCCCAGGTGGAATCATGGACCGCCAGGCCCAGACTGATTTCCGTGGTCAGGCCGGAGGTCCGGTCGGCGTCGCTGTCGAGAGCGTTATTGTTGCCTGCATCCGGCTGAGTGAAGATATAGTGCGCAGGCAGGACGAATTTGACCGTATAGGCATCGGGGACAAGATCCGGAAAGTAGTAGAATCCATCGGCTCCGGTCCGGGTCGAATCGACGACGATACCGTCTGCATCGAGCAGCATGACAGAGACATTTTCCACCGGGGATTCATCCGCATCCTGGATACCGTTCATGTTGAAATCATACCAGACATAGTCGCCGAGCGAGGAGAGCTCATAGAAACCGGCGCCCCAGGTGAGATCGTTCTCTCCCTGGCCCAGCACCGTCAGGGCGGTGCGGCTGTTGCCCTCGCCGGCGTCGCTGTTGAGCATGCTGGTGGTATCCGCCGTGAACAGGGTCAGTGCGTATCCGGCCGGCGGCACGAAGCTGAGGAAGTAGGGAGCCGGTGCCAGACGGCTGAAGAGGAAAGCGCCATCCGCAGCCGTAACCTGCTGCGACAGAATATTTCCGGCGGCATCGTGCAGACGGACAGTTACGCCGGTCATCGGCAGTTCACCGTCGTCATAGAGGCCATCGCGGTCACTGTCAAACCAGGTATAGCTGCCGAGGGAAGCCAACTGGAGGTAGATACCGGCATCCCATGAGGGGTCGTTCTCGCCAGGCAGCAGGGTGGTCGAATCCGTATACGCTGTGGTCTCGTTGGATTTCCTGGCATCGCTGTCCATGGTATCATCAGCACCCTGATCGAGCGGGCTGAAGATAACTGGTGGCGGTGCAGTGAAGCGGAGGTAGTAATTGCCGGGCAGCAGATCGGTGAAATGGTAATGACCGGTCCCGTCAGTTGTCGTCTGGGCGACCTGGGTGCCATTGGTCCTGAACAGGGTGACCTGGATGCCACCGATTCCCTGCTCCTCGGAATCCTGGATGCCGTCGTTGTCCTCATCCTGCCAGACATAGTCGCCGATGGAGGCGAGCTGGATGAGGCCGGCGTCGAGGGTCAGGTCGTTTTCCCCGGGAGAAAGGGTGAATGCCGGGGTACGGCTGGTGACGGGATCCGGATCGCTGTCGGCCGCATCATCACTGCCGGTGTTGGCGGTAGTGAAGATGGTGCCGTCGGGCAGGGCGAAGCCGATGCTGTAGCTGCCTGCGATCAGTTCAGTGAAGAGATAGTTGCCGGACGCGTCCGTTGTATCCAGAGCCACCTCGGCTCCAGCGGCATCGTAGAGGGTGACTATGATGCCGGGCACGCCGGGCTCGCCAGCGTCCTGGAGACCGTCCTGATCGAGGTCATACCAGACCAGGTTGCCGGCGCTGGCGGGCTGGAAGATGCCCGCATCCATGGTGCGGATGTGGTCTCCACCGGCGAGGGTGAAGGTGCCGGTGCTGCCGGTGATACGGTCAGCATCGCTGTCGGCGGCGTCATCGCCGCTGTTGGCGGGGCTGAAGATATAGCCCGAGGGCAGCTGGAAGCGGATCTCGTAGGTGCCGGGCAGCAGGTCGTCGAAGAGATAAATACCGTCGGCTGTAGTGCTTGTGCTGCCTTTGAGCGTGTTATCCGCATCGTAGAGCAGCACCGTCACGCCGGCAACGCCGGTTTCCCCTGCATCCTGCAGGCCATTGCCGTTGCTATCGAGCCAGACGCGGTCGCCGACCGAGGCGGGCTTGAAGATGCCGGCATCAAGATCGAGGCGTTCTTCTCCGACTGTGAGGGTCACCTGACCGGTTCTGCCTGTGGCAAGATCGGCATCGCTGTCAAGGGCGTCATCGCTCCCCTGATTGACCAGAGTGAACTTGTAATCGGTCGGGGCTACGAACTCGACCTGATAGGTACCCGGATCGAGATTGCGGAAGATATAAAAGCCGTCGTTATCAGTCGTGGTTTCGGCGATCTGGATGCCGTTACCGTTGAGCAAACGCACGGTGACGCCCATGACGCCGGTCTCGGTGCTGTCCTGGATGCCGTCATGGTCGCTGTCATTCCAGACAAAATCGCCCAGCGCGGCGAGTTCATAGAGACCGCCATCAGCGCTGAGATCGGTTTCATCGGGCGAGAGCGTATAGACCGCGCTCTGACCGGTGGCCGGATCCAGATCGCTGTCGGCGTCGTCATTTCCGCCCTGGTTGATGGGCGAAATGGCAAAGCCATCCGGTTTGGTGATACGGATGCTATAGTCACCGGGCGTGAGGTCGTCGAAGAGGTAATTGCCGTTGCTGTCAGTGGTATCGACAGCGACGACTGCACCGTTGGCATCGAGCAGGGAGACGACGATGCCGGGCATTCCGGGCTCGCCCGCATCCTGAAGACCATTGCGGTTGTTATCAATCCAGACGCGATCGCCGATGGTGGCCGGTTTCAGATAGATGCCGGCATCCCAGGTCGGGTCCTTCTCGCTGGCCACGAGGGTGGTCGAATCGGTCCGGCCGATGGCGGGGTTGGCATCGCTGTCGAGGCTGTCATCAGCGGCGCTGTTGGCCGGGCTGAAGAGATAGCCATCGGGCAGGCGGAACTGGGCGTAATAGCTGCCAGGATGGAGATTGCTGAACTGATAGAGTCCATCGGCATCGGTCAGGGTGGAGTCGATGACCGTCTTGCCGCTGAAGAGGAGGACGCGCACATCAGCGACGCCATTCTCACCTGCATCCTGGACGCCGTCGCGGTCGCTGTCAAGCCAGACCCGGTTGCCATAGGAGGCATCGGCACGGTAGATACCGGCGTCCCAGGTGGTGTCCTTTTCGGCGAGGACGATCTGGGTGGCCGGGGTTCTGCCGGTCGCCGTATTGACATCCGAGTTGGTGGCCGGATCGCTGCCGATACCGGGGGTGAAATAATAGCCGGCGGGCAGTGTGAACTGGGTGAAATAGTTGCCGGGAATGAGCTCCGGGAAGAGATAGTAGCCGGGCGCTCCCTCCATATTATCACCCGTGACGTTGGTGGCGATGAGATAGTCGTCGGGGGTGCCGGGCTGGCCGTCCGGGCCGGCCTCGTAGAGTTTGACGGTGACACCGTTCACGCCGGTTTCACCCTCATCCTGGGTGCCGTTGATGTTGTTGTCGAGCCAGACATAGTCGCCGTACGCGGCGCCCAGTCCGGGTTTGATTGCGATACCCACCTTGAAGGGTTCGGCGGGGAGAATCTGGGTATTATCATCGGTGCGATAAGCGACAAAGCCGAAGGAATTCCAGGCGATTTCGCCGTCATCCGGGGCACCGACCGGAGCGCGCATGCTCCAGGAGATCTCGACCGTCGCCTGCGGCTGCAGGATCAAGCTGCCGAAATCGATCTTGAGCGAGCGCACGGAGGTAATGTCCGCGGGGGGATCGATGGTCCAGTTGGGCGGTTCGCTGCCCGGAGGCCCGGTGGGTTCCACTTCCGGCCGGGTGGGATTGCCGCTGGTCGAGTAATAGACGGTCAAGCCGCCGGGACCGCTCACTGTACCGGTCAGATTGGGCCGCCACTCGCTGTCGCGCTGGGAGAGATCGATGACCCCGGCATCGCCAATGAAAGGCAGGATATCGATGACGACCAGATTGGTCGCGGGTACATTGCCGACATTTTTAACAATCAACTTGTAATCGGCTGTTCCGCCGGGGACTGTCCAGCCGGTGTCTGGATAGCGGGTCCAGGCGCTGTCGGACTGCCCTCTGACCCATTTCACCGATTCCAG